>JBIQMO010000093.1:0-13449 GCA_044463245.1 Gemmatimonas aurantiaca | reverse complement strand
TCCGCGGCCGCGCCGGGTTGGGCGTCGACGTTCGGTCATGCAGCCTGTAGTCTCATTGGGTGAAATTGCTCTGCGCTTTCGCCGGGCACCGAAAATGGGTGCCACCTGGGCGCACTTGCCACGTCGGTTCGTAGGTCATGCCGGTTGCCGCAGTGGCGGCATGCGCGGCTGTTCCCTGGGATTGTCTGGGTCACTTACAGGTAGTGGGCCCGAAGCGGTCGTGAGCGCCAACGTGCGCTCTCCGCGTAATACGCCTTCGACTCACGGATCGGTTCTATCGCGGCGTATCCCCGCTCGCTCGGCAAGTGCGACCGACCAGTTCGCGGCCGCCGCGGCTCTCATCAGCGAGGCCGACCGGAGCGTTACGCTTGCGAGGCCCTACCATTCACTGTGGCGGCCGGGAATGCGTTCCACGGCTACCTCGAAAATCACATTATGCAGATCGATGCGCAACCTTCAGGCCGGGCAATTCCACGGAGCCCGGGAAAGCGTTGCGGCATTTACCATCATCCGTCGCCCACGATTTTTGCCGGGTCGGTCTCCTCTTCGGCTTCCGCTCCTGGACTTCCCGCGATGGTATCGAGATCGCGGACCAGAGCGATCACGCGTCGTGTCAGCTCCGTGATTCGCGCGGCGGCGGCGCGTTGTTCGGCGCCCAATTCGGGCTCCATGCCCAGTAGCTGCGCCTCCGCCAACAGGGCGGCGAGCGGATTGTTGAGCTGATGCTGGATGAGGACGATTGCCTTCCGCAGCTCGTTCATCGACGGCGCCGGCGTCTCCGCGTGGCCTGTTTCCATGGCTGCGTCCTCTCGTCCTTCCGGAGAGGACGACCCCATCGTTGGCTCAGTCACGACTGACGCTGCCCGTGTTCCGGCGATAGTTTCAATATAATCATGCGTGCCTCTCCAATCGACCCCACCGCGGAGATCGCGGCCGCCGTCGAAGAATACCGCGACAGCAACAATTTCTCAGTCCTCCTCGACCGGCTCCTGGCCATCTCCGCCGAGGCGGATCTCGATGCGCTGATAGCCGCCGTGGAGCCGTACCACGACATACCCGAGGTGGCCGGCCCGGTCTACGAGCGGGTGGTGGCCGAGCGCCCGGAGGACGCCAGGGCGCTGGTGATCCTGGCCAACGCGTACTGGCTCACCGGGCGCGGCCCCGACGCCGTGGGTGAGCTCGCGACGCGAGCCCTCGCGGCCGACCCGACGAACCGGGGTGCATGGCACCTCTGGGCGCTCAGCGAGTCGTCGCCACACGAGCGGATGACTCGCTGGTTACAGGTCACGCAGCGCTTCCCCGATGATGAGCTGGCGAAGGCCAATCTGGCCGACAACGCCACGAGCGTCGCCTCCGCCGAGCGCGACCGGGAGGCGTGGCAGATCGCTCTCCATACCTACCGCTCGCTCCTCCGCACCGCCACCCGCCCCGAGCAGCGCACCGCGCTCGAGGAGGCGATCGGTGTGCTGGAGAAGTGGAGTCTGTAGGCGAAAGACGGGGTCAGGTCTTTGCCGACGGGGTCAGGTCTTTAATTTCGAGCCGTATGGGCTGTAGCCCATACGGCTCGAAATTAAAGACCTGACCCCGTCACTCCCCCGCCACTCGCCTGGCGCGATGGGCCGTCATCGCGTGGACGATGTCGAGGAGGTCGTCGATGTCGAAGGGTTTCTGGAGGACGACGGGGCACTCGCAGTCGCGGAGGAGCTGGGTGGCGCGTTCGCTGGCGTCGCCGGTGGTGAAGACGGTCTGGTCGCGGAGGTGCGGCTGGACGGAGCAGGCAGTCAGGTAGAGCACGTCGCCGCGCATGTCCGGCATGCGGAGGTCGACCACCAGGCAGTCGAATTCCTCTTCGCGCAGGAGCGCTTCGGCGGTCTCACCACGCTCGATCGCGCGCACGTAGTAGCCCGCCCTGTTGAACACCATGGTCAGGGCGCGGCAGATCGACGGTTCGTCGTCCACCACCAGCACTCGTGCTCGTTCGTCCGAAGCGTTCATTCCTCCATACCTCCACGGCGGCAGAGCCGCTCGGCCAATCTCTCCATGAACTTCTCTGGTTCTCCGGTCTCGCGCAGCACCGAGGGCATCACGCCCGTAGCAGCGCGGACCTGCCGCGCAAAGAGACGCGGCGATTCGTAGCCCAGCTTCCTCGAAATGTCGTCCAGCAAACAGCCCGGGTCCTGCATGTAGTAAATGGCGCGGGCGATTCGTGCGCCGAGTAAGAGCATTCTTGCAGACGCGAGGTCGTGCGTCTCGAGCCAGCGGTCCAGATTCCGGCGCGTCATCCCGGCGGCGAGCGCCAGGTCACTCACGCTGCGGAAAGAGTGCGGTGTGGTGAAGAGCTGCTTCACCGTGCCGCGTAGCAGCGGTGGTGCATCCTCGAAGCGCGGTGAGATGGCGCTGAACAGCGTATCGCTAAGGCCGTACGCTGGAACAGACTCGAGGAGCTGAACGAGTCGTTTCGGCTCGTCGTCGAAACCACGGAGGATCACGTTCGTGGCACCGTGACGGGCCAGCACGAGAGTCGACTGCAGCGCCTCGGGTGTCAGTGCCATCAGATACAATACGATCGGCACCGACGGGTAGCGCGTAAGGAGCGTCCTTATCTCGTCGTGTTGCGGTCGGCCATCGATATGAGGGTCGACCACCGCAACGTCGATAGGGCGCGTGCGCATTGCGCTCGCGAGATCATCCCAGCTCTCCGCAAAAATTAAAGAGTGCTCATTTGCGAGCGCTGAGCGGAGATGACTGCGAAGGGAGGAGGAGAGGTGTGCGGCGACGTCCACGGTTGACGCATCTTTGTCCTAAAATTGCACACTAGTGTCCTAAAATGTGCATTTACGTTAGGACGCACCACCGTAGCTTGCGTGACAGAAGTTACCCCCCACACAAATCCCCCCGGACGAAGAGGTAATCATGTTTCGCCGCTATGCCGCTATCCTGACTCTCGCCTTCGCAGCCTTCGCTCTTGCCGCTTGCACCTCCCCGACTGCTCCTACGTCGAATATCTGTGCGATCAGTGCCGGAAGCGGAACCTGCTGAGCGTTCCGGACTGACGCGTCTTTAGCAGTGGGCCGCGAGCTGCAACTCGCGGCCCATTTTGCATCAACCAGCAACCCCTGCCAACGTTCGCATCTCACGCACAGCCGTCGCGACTCTGGCGACATCCTCGGATGGCGCCTCGTTCGCAATTCGCGCCTGGATCGCATCACCCATGGCGAGTTCCTGCAAGCTCTGCTCGGCCTTGATGATTACCTCGTTTACATCATGACGCGTGGCAACTTCCATTGCTCGCTCGAGCGCTGTGCGTGCTTGGTCCGGATTGCCGAGCATCCGATAACCCTGCCCGACGTACAAGTTGTAGTACGCGGAAAGAATTGGCGGTAGCTCGGCCTCTCCCAATTCACGTCGGTACTGTTCGAAGACGGGTTCCCGCCCGTCGAACGCCGCGATTTCGAGAAGGTTGATTACCGCTACCCAGCGCGTGTATCGCTCCTGAGCCGTGGCAGCCAACATGAGGTTCGCGTCGCGTGCAGCGCTAAGCAAACCGATATCGTAGAAAATTGCTGCCAAGTCGGCCAGAGCACGGTCCTTCGCGACCTGATCCTCGAATGACTGTAGCGCTGCGTAAGTGTAGTTGATGGCGCAGTCGAAATCCCCGCGCTGCCTGGCTACAATGCCCCGGTCCTGCAATGCGATAGCTCGCACTTCCACCAGTTCGTTGCTGCTTCCGGCGGATGCGATGGTTGCATCCAGGATGTCTTCAGCCTTGGGCAGGTTGCCTCGCGCCATCGCGACGTTCGCTTCCGCAACGCGCGCCTTGAGCACGCCCATGAGATCGCCTATCCCTTCCGCCACCAATCCGGCGATCGTGTAGGACCGGACCGCCTCCTCCCACCGCGCCAACACTCTCAGACACGCACCAAGCTGCATGTGCGCGGAGATGACGAGATCCGGATCGGTCTCCGTGTCCGCGTGACTGATGACCGTGCCGTACACGTCGGCAGCGAGCGCCCACTTCGCGTCGAACTGCAGCCCACGCGCGTATGCCATGAGCCGCGGCGCGACGGCAGCCGGACCAGCGCACGTCTTCGACGACATCGCCTCCAGGATGCTCAGAAGCAATGCTCTCACCGGCGTGCCGGCGGGAATCTCCTCCACGCGCCTCCGCACCAGACGAACCCCCCACGAGTCGCCGTGCGTCGCGCGCGCGTCGCTGTCGGTTGCCCACGCGTCGAAGCAGCGCAGCGTCAGCAAACCCGCGCTGATCGCGCGCCACTCGGGCGTGTCTTCACTCTCTTCCTGCGCCAACGTCTCGAAAAAGACGAAGTGCGGCAACCTGATCTCCGGATGCCCCATCGTGCCTCCACTGTCTGACCATCCAATGACAACGACGCAAGTTGCTTCGATCGCTACATCCGAGCAAGCACAATTTTAGGACAATGATGCTACATTTTAGGACAATCTTCCTGCTTTATGCCCATTGAACGCGCTCAATCGCCTACCGGACGTTTCGCGCTGCGAGCTCGACCGTGAGGCGATACACCACTCGCCACGTAGCGCGTCCGCTCCAACTGGTCGAGCGTCTTCTCCAGCTCGTTTCCGTATACCTGCACGCGCGGGAGCCGATACGGATCGAATAGCGGATCGAGCGGACTCCGCGCTGGACCGCCGGAAACCATTAGTACGGCATCGTACTTGTATCGCACCTCGCGACCGCTCTTCGGATCACGCCACGATCCGGCACGCGCGAGATCGCGGTTCTTCGGCCACACGCCCAGCGGCAGCGCGAAGGTGCGCACGCGATAACCGGCCACCGCGGAATCGATCGCCATATCGCCGCGCGCGATCTGCTGACGCACTATGCTGTCGGGATAGTTCGCCAGATTCGCGTGCCAGAGCGTATGGTTGCACAACTCGAAGCCCTGGTCGGCGAGAAAGCGCACCTTCCGCATTCGCCACTCGGTCTTCTGTCCTTCGATTCCCTTGTCCCCGAAGAACGAACGCCCCGCCGCCGCTCCCGGAAGCATGCAGAATGTCGCCTTCTTCCCCCAGTCCGGGTGCGCCGCGTGGAACGCGAGCCAGATGCCCACCACGCTGTTGGAGTCCACCTCGAGACGACCATCACGTTCGATGTAGCTGAACTGCGATGGCGATGCGTCGTCGAAGGTGAATACCACCGGCGACTGACCCGCGGGAAGATCGATCTTCCCGTCTACCAGCTCCGAGACGGTTATCGGTCTGTAGCCCCGCTCGTAGAGGAGTCGCAGCTGCGCTCGGAAGCGATCGCGCTCCACCATCCAGCGGCCGTCGCTTTCGCCGATGAGGTGATACTCGAGTATGGGAATCCTGCCCAGCTCGTTCACCACGCGTCCGCCGACACGCAGCGCGCCGCCGCTGTCACTTTCTGCCGACGCAAGTCGTACTGATGAGGTGATAGCGTAGCTGGATGCGACGTCGTCGTGCGATGACGGCTGCGCACTCGCCGAGGGCGATGCGGATGTGGTGGGGTGCGAAGTGGGAACTGTGGCGGCGACGCCCGCGGGGACGCGAGCGCGCGCGCCCTCCCCGGGATTGCCGCAAGCCGACGCTAGCACCGCGAAGGCAATAAGCGCTGACTTTGCGCGTGACATCGATGGAACCGGAAAGGGGACGAGCTGTACCGAGAGGCTCGGAGCTCAGAATGCTAATCCGCGCGCGCGTGGAGCGATAGCGGCGCGCCGCGTGGCTACTCCATATGAGATGATCGAGGGCGAAGGTAGGCAACAACGGCGTGCACCGCGCGCGAAGCGCGGCGCCGGCAAAAAGGGTAAGAGACGGTCCCGCAACTGGTTACGGTTCGGGATCCCGGGCTGGTCGCGCGTTCCCGCGCGCGTCCGGCCGCTCGTCATCGTGGGAGCGGTCGCGCTCCTCTTCACTGCCTTCGGGAGCTGGCTGGCCACCTGCGGCTTCGGCGGGTGCCCCACCGCGGCTGACATCAGGCGCTTCCGCCCCGCGGAGGGGAGCCGGGTGCTCGACCGCTCCGGCCACCTCCTCGGACGCCTGACCTACGTGCGCCGCGTCAACGTCCCGCTATCGGAGGTGCCGCTCATGGTGCGGCGCGCCTTCATTGCGACCGAGGACCGACGCTTCTACTACCACCACGGGATCGACTGGCGCGGCGTAGCCCGTGCCACCGCCCACAACATCCGCGCCGGCGGTGTGCGCGAGGGCTTCAGCACGATCACCATGCAGGTGGCCCGCAACGGCTTCACCGCGCTCCTCCCGCCCCGCCGCACGCTGCGGCGCAAGCTCATCGAGATCCGCCTGGCGCGGCTCATCGAGCAGAATCTCACCAAGGACCAGATCCTGGAGCTCTACCTCAACGTCATCTACCTCGGCAACGGTACCTACGGCGTGGAGGCGGCCAGTCGCGACCTCTTCGGGAAGAGCGTCTCGGATCTCACCCTCGAGGAGGGCGCGATGCTCGCTGCGCTCCCCAAGGGGCCGTCCTCGTACACCCCGCGTCGCGATCCGGTGCGCGCTCGCAGGCGGCGCAACCTCGTGCTCTCCCTGATGGCCGACGAGGGATACATCACTCCCAAGCGCGCCCGCACCGCTGCCGCGAAGCCGCTGGCGGTCGCGAAGAACGAGTGGGATCCGCCGCGCACCAGCTCGTACGTGATCGGCACGGTCAACGCGCTGGTGGACTCGGTGCTCGGCGATGATGCCGACGAGCTGGGCGACGTCACCGTCTTCACCACCATAGATGCGAGGGCACAGCGCGCGGCGGAGAGCGCGGTTCGCAATCGCACCGCCGCCATAGACCGCGCGGCGGGGACCAGCGGCGACGATGGAGTGCAGGGCGCGCTCGTCGCGATCGACCCCGCCAACGGTGACATCCGCGCGCTCGTCGGAGGACGGCGCAACGAGCCTGGCGGCTTCAATCGCGCGCTCGCGGCACGCCGACAGCCCGGCTCGGCGTTCAAGCCGTTCGTCTACGCCGCCGCGCTCGGCCTGGGCTACACGCCCGCTACGGTGGTAGAAGATGAACCGGTGAGCGTGCAGCAGGAGGGAGGCGTGTGGACGCCCGCGAACTACGGCGACGAGTACACGGGGATGATCACCATGCGACGCGCGCTCGCGCTGTCGTCGAACGTGGCGGCGGTCCGCTTCAGCCGCGCGGTGGGCGAGAGGCGCGTGGCCGATCGCGCGCACGCGAACGGAATAACGAGCCGGCTGGAAGCGGTGCCCTCGATCGCGCTCGGCGCGGTCGAGGTCACCCCGCTCGAGCTGGTCACGGCGTACGCCCCATTCGCCAACGGCGGCTACAGGGTGCACCCCCGCCTGGTGAGGCGCATCGAGGCGGGTGACGGCACGGTTCTCTGGTCCAGCGACATAGTGCCGAAGGATTCCGTTCTCGACCCCCGCGACGCCTTCCAGATCACCTCGATGCTCGAGTCGGTGGTGGACGCCGGCACGGGCCGATCCGTCCGCACGCTCGGCGCGCGCGGTCCGATCGCCGGGAAGACAGGCACCACCAACGATGGCACGGACGCCTGGTTCGTGGGCTACACACCGTCGCTCGTGGCTGGGGTCTGGTTCGGCTACGATACGCCGCACTCGATGGGAGCCGGCGCCACCGGCGGCCGCTACGCCGCGCCCGCGTGGGCTGACTTCTACGTTCACGGATGGCCGAGGGGCGCGCGCGATGAGGGATGGCTTCCGCCGCCCGGAATGGTATCGCGGGTCATAGATGCCGAGAACGGGATGCTTGCCAACGAATGGTGCCCGCTCACGCAGCGCGAGTGGTTCCGTGCGGGCACGGAGCCGACGGCCTACTGCGCCGAGCACACCGAGCCTGCCGATTCGGACGACTCCATCGGCGACAAGATCGTGCAAATTCTCAAGGGGATCTTCAAGTTCTGACCCAAGCGCAGCGACTACTCCTCGATGGGAAAGGAATGATGAGGTCTTGGCTGTTCATCGGGAGCGAGGTCTGCCGCAAGAGGCGAGCCGGGCGGTAGGCCGGGCAGTACCGGCGCGCTCTTGCGTACAGCCCCGGTACTGTGCTCCTTTTGTTCCGCTCATCCATGGTCGCGGGCCCCGGTGGCCATCGCCGACCGTTTTACCGGCGTCCCTCACAAGGAAAACACTACGATGCGTTTGAGCATTGTCACGAGAGCGATTCTCGCGGCCGCGGTGGTCGCTGCAATAGCGACCCCCGTCCCCGCGCACGCGCAATTCGGGAAACTGCTCAAGAAGGCGAAGGAGAAGGTGGTCGGCGACAAGGATAGCTCCGCGGCGGCGGAGTCGTCGGGCGGAGCTGCGGGACCCCTCCAATTTCGCGACGCGAAATTCGACGCCGATGTAATCGAGCTCACGCCAGCGGTGCTGGATCGCGTGATGCGCGGAATGTCGGTCGAGGTGGCCGTGCTCGAGCGCGACGCCGCGAACGGAAAGAAGCTGAGCGACGAGGTCGAGTCGGCAAACAAGGAATACGATCAGATCACGAAGGAGCATCCCGACGCCGAGCGCCAGGCCTGGGAGGACTCCAACGCGAAGATCAACGACTGCATCAGTGACAAGGTGAATGAGTTGAAGGAGCAGCATCAGGCCGATATGCCGGCGAGGCTCATGAGCGACCGGGCGCTGAGCGAGAAGCTTGCGGATCTGACGTTGAAGGCATCGGAGGCCCAGGAGCGCGGCGACACCGCAGCCGCCAGGAAGTACTCGGCGGAGCTCGAAGCGGTGGCCAACCCGGCTGCCAAGGCAGACTCCGCGGCCGCGCGCAAGCAGTGCGGGAGTCCAACAGCGAAGCCAGCCTGGCTCGTTCGACAGGAAGAGTCGAGCGCACGGCGCAGCGAGCTCGCCGACCGCCTCCGCAAGCTCGAGGGGCAGGCGCGCGACACCGCTGTATATGTGGTTGGGCAGGGTGGCGGTGGAAGCACGGGCCACATCACGCGCAAGCAGTACAGCATCGCGCTCGAGCGCCTGGTAGGCTGGGCGGCAGCCACGGAGCCAGGATCGAGGAGCGGCCAGTCGTACGCTCGCCTGGCGCGGTACAGCTCGACCGAGCTCGCGGCGATGCAGGCGAAGGAAGCAGAGTTGCGTTCGGTCACTTCGGAGCTGCGCGACTTCCACGTCTGGAACTGATCGCGCGACCCTCTCTCTCATGGCAAGGCATTCGAGCTGGAGGCCGGTGAGGGCGCTGGCGCTCGTCATTTGCGCCGCGCTCTCCGGAGCTGTGGGGTGGCGGGCGAGTCCCGCTACACCGCGCTCTGACCACGACGGATATCGTGTGCGGGCGCCGGCATCTATATCGTCGCTGGCTGTGAGGTCGGCTGGAGAGTGGCGGTCGTGGTGGCGCTCCGATAGCGCTCCCACGCGCTGGTCGGAGCCGCTCGATCTGGTGACGCGCTCCGTGGAGTGGCGCGTCGTGGCGGAGGGCGTGGAACTGGGCGAGCTCCGGCTTTCGGGGAGCGGCGAGGCGTGGCGAGTACGAGTCATCCTCGTTCGCCTCGACCCGAAACTCGTGCGCTTCCAACTGGACAGCGGTTTCGAGAACGGGATACTGCGCGCGGCGTGGACAATAGATAAGGTCGCCGCGGAGGCGCTGGTCGCCTTCAACGCCGGCCAGTTTACGGGCTCGATGCCGTGGGGGTGGGTGGTGCTCCGCGGGCGCGAGTTTCTCCCGCCAGGGCATGGTCCGCTCTCCACGGCGGTCACGATAGACACCGCGGGTGTGCCGCACTGGTGGCCGCCCGACAGCATCCCCGCTTTACGCCGCGCGCGCGGAATGGTGGCCGCCTTCCAGTCTTATCCCACGCTGCTCGAGGGCGACGGAGATGTACCGCCGGCACTGTGGCCCGACTCGCACATAGCTGGTGTGAGCCTGGATCATGGCGATTCGCGCCTCGCCATCGGCGCGCTGCGCGACGGGCGCGTGCTCGTGGCGCTCACGCGCTTCGACGGACTGGACGGCTTTCTCGAAACGATCCCGCTCGGCCTCACTACGCCGCAGACCGCGGCGCTGATGGGCGCGTTGGGGTGCAGTCGCGCCGTGATGCTCGACGGCGGAATCTCCAGTCAGCTGCTCGTCCGCGATTCGATTGGTGGTGCGCAGCGGTGGCCGGGCATCAGGCGGGTGCCGCTGGGGCTGGTGGTGTTGGCGCGGTAGGGGACGGGGTCAGGTCTTTAATTTCGAGGGGGCTGAGCAGTCGCTCAGCCCCCTCGAAATTAAAGACCTGACCCCGTCGCGCTACTTCTTCGGCGCGGTGAAGGCGAAGGGCATCTGGACCAACTGCCGCACCTTCTTTCCGCCGACCTCGGCCGGAACGAAACGCATCGAAGGGAGCACTCCCTGCACCGACTTCGTGAACAGGCCGTTCGAGGACTTCAGCACCTTGAACGTGCCCATGTCAGCTCGCCCGTCGGGGTTCACGACGAACTGCACCAGGACTTGGCCCCCGACCTTCGCCTTCTCCAGCGCTTCCGGATACTCGGGACGCGGATTCTGCCCGGCCGCCAGAACCGGCTGCTCGACCTGGAACTCGAAGTATGCAGTGCTGTCGCTGGTCAGGCGCGGCGTGTCAGCTGACCTGGATGCGGTCACTCTTTCGGGGTTGTCGACCGAGCAGGCGATGGCGATCGTGGCGGCCGCCAGCGCCGAGAATACGAGGAGCTGGGCGCGGGCGAATCTGGGAACGGCTCTGCGCATGGCGATGATCCTCCGTTCGAGATTGGATGTGGGATTGGTGAGTGCCGGCGCCAATCCAGTGGTCAGGGCACTGCCGCGCTGGGCCATCATCATCAGGAGAAGGCCGTAGCGCTCGGGTCGCCCGTGCGATGCGAGAACGCGAGCATCGCAGTCCAGCTCCACTGCCAGGCGAAGGCGCCGCGCACACCACCAGAGCGCGGGATTCCAGGGGACGAGCGCGACGAGCAACGCCGCGGCAAAGAGCAGTTGCGGATCGTGAGCGCGCCGGTGTTCGTCTTCGTGGCGCAGCACCATTGCCAGGAGCGGGCGGTCGAGAGAGAGCACCCACTCGGGAAGCACGATTTCCATGGCACCGAGTCCGACCACGGCGGGGCCCACATCATTCGACAGGCGCACGTGGATACCGCCGACACGGTCATGGCGCCACGACTCGCGCTGGCGGCGCAGCGCTCCCAGCGCGCGCACCAATCGGGTGGACAGGATAATCGTGAGCAGTGCCCATCCGATGAGGAGGACGAGCTCGAGCGGCGAGCCGAGGCTCCCGGCCCATCCTTTCGCGAGCACCCGCGTCTGCCGCGCGACGAGCGTCAGGGGGAGGGTGAGGATTCCCGAATCGGCTTCGGGAGCGCGGCCGAAACTCGTGGCGAGCACGATCGCCGGCCAGAAGGCGGCGGCGATGAGTGCGACAGACCATATCATGCGAGTCGGCCGCCCCATGGCGGAGGAGGCACGCGCGGCAGCGAGGGCCGCGAGGCCGAAGAGGAGGCCGGTCGCGACGGTGAACAGCATCCAGGCGGCGATCATGGTTTCCTCCGCCGGCTCGGGTTCGACCGTCCCGCGCTCCGAGGCTTCGGGCCTTTCTCCGGCTCGGGCGCGTCCAGCTTCCGGCGGATGCGCTGGAGATCATCGGCGGTCAGCGTATGGTCCTCCACGAGCTGGGCGATGAGCTGCTCGGGCGATCCGTGGAAGAGCTTGTCGATCAAGCGAGTGACGGCGGTCCGACGCGCGACACGGCGTGCGACGCTGGGGAAGTAGCGGTGCGCCTTCCCCTCGGCCTCGTGGTGCAGGAACCCCTTGGCTTCCAGGTTGCGGAGGATGGTGAGTACCGTGGTGTACGCGAGGTCGGCCGGCAGGCGCTCGCGCACTTCGGTCACCGTACCTGAACCCAGCTCCCAGAGCACCGCCATCACGTCCAGCTCGCGGTCTCCCAGCACGAAGTCGTCCATGCGGCCTCTCTACTATGTGGTTAGTAGTAATGTACACCCGCGAGTCGTTCTGTCAACTATGAAAATAGTAGATGGGGTCTGGCGCGAACTCGAGGGCCGCCTCGTGCGTTAGTCCGTTGATGTCGCACCCTCACACAGCATCGAAGTCCAGGCAGGGCGCCCCGCGCGATCCCGACGCCGCGCCCTCCTGGCGCGAGCGCGCGGCCGCGCTCCGCTACGTCCCGCGTCTCCTCGCGCTCGTCTGGGAGACGCATCGCAGCTTCACCGTCAGCATCGCGCTCCTCCGCATCGCGCGGGCCTTCGTGCCAGTGGCCACCTTCTGGGTGGGGAAGCTGATCATCGATGCGGTGGTCGCCCTCCGTGCCGGCAATGCACAGCTCGAGCGACTCTGGGAGCTCGTTGCACTCGAGATCGCCATCGTCGTCGCGGGTGAAGTGCTCGCCCGCGCATCCACTCTCGTGGAGAGTCTCCTCGGAGATCTCTTCTCCAATCACACCAGCGTGCGTCTCATGGAGCACGCATCCACCCTCGACCTCGCCCAGTTCGAGGATCCTGCCTTCTACGATCAGCTCGAGCGCGCTCGCAGGCAGACCACGGGGCGGATAGGGCTCCTCTCGCAGCTGCTGTCCATGGGGCAGGATTCACTCACGCTCATCTCACTGGGCGCCGCGCTCCTGGCGTACAGCCCCTGGCTCCTCCTGCTCCTCGTGGTCGCGGTGATCCCGGCGTTCCTCGGCGAGACGCACTACGCCTCGCTGGAATACTCGCTCCTCTACCGCTGGACGCCCGAGCGCAGGCAGCTCGACTACCTTCGCTATCTCGGAGCGAGCGACCGCACGGCGCGCGAGGTCCAGATGTTCGGCCTCGCCAACTGGCTGGTGGAGCGCTACCGCACGCTCGCCGACCGCTACTACGAGGCCAACAAGCGGCTCTCGGTGCGCAAGGGGATCGTCGCCACTCTCCTGTCCATAGTCGGCACGCTCGGCTACTACGGGGCGTATGCGATCATCCTGCTCAGGACGGTGACCGGCAACATCAGCATCGGTTCGCTCACCTTCCTGGCCGCGTCCTTCCAGCGGAGCCGCGACATCATCCAGCGCATCCTTCTCACTGGAAGCGACGTAGTGGAGCAGGCGCTCTACCTGAAGGACATGTTCGACTTCTTCGAGATGCGCCCGACGATCGTCTCGAAGCCCGGTGCGCTACCCGTGCCGCAGCCGATTCGCGATGGCTTCGTCTTCGAGGACGTCGGCTTCCGCTACCCCGAGAGCGAACAGTGGGCGATCCGGCACGTGAATTTCGTGCTGCGTCCCGGCGAGCGAATCGCGCTGGTGGGCGAGAACGGGGCGGGGAAGACGACCATCACCAAGCTCCTTGCCCGGCTCTACGATCCCACGGAAGGGCGGATCCTGCTCGATGGGGTCGATCTGCGCGAGTACGATCTGGCGGACGTGCGTCGCGCCATCGGCGTGATCTTCCAGGACTTCGTCCGCTTCGACATGCGCTTCGACGAGAACATCGGCGTGG
>JBIQMO010000092.1:0-13599 GCA_044463245.1 Gemmatimonas aurantiaca | reverse complement strand
GTTTTCTTGCGACCCAGGAGCGCCATAGTTTGGCCGTGCGGTGACGGGGATTCGCGAGCTATCTCGCGAGATGCTTCGTGTTTTCGGGACCCGCTCTGGCAGCACTCAAGTCTCCCAGTAGCGGGCGTTTTGGCTACCAGAGACACGACCGGCGGCGGACAAGGTAACGCAAGTCAATACACCTCCGACCACGCGAGCCCCTCCGGTACCACAGGCTCGGCGGCCCCTCGCAACGCTCTCTCGACCACGCAGCTCGAGTAGCGTACGCGCGACCCATTGCGGACGGTCATTCCCGAGGCGAGCACGGTGCCGAGGAGCTCCGATCGTTCGGTGACCTCGAGCACACCGCGAACGATTACCACGCCACTGAAATGCGTACCTGCGGCGAGAATGAGATCGCCATCGACCAGGAGCATCCCCTGTCCCTCGCCTCCCTCGATGCGCATGTTTCCCGATGCATGCAGCACGGGAAAATGATCGGCACAGGGGGAATCGGCGCCGAGGATGCGAAGCGGGTCGCCCAGATTGGCCAATCCGCTCGCATCGCATTTACCGGCGGCGTCGACCGCGGGCCACGGTACGGATAGGACTGCGTCGTCGGCGAGTTGCAACGCTGCGTCGGCGATCGAGTCGCGCGCGAACGTTCCAAAGCGCTCGTACGTCTCCGCCGCATCCGCGACCGAGTCGGCGTCGATCGGCGGAGCGCCGGCGATGCACGGGAGGTCGGAGCATGCAGCGGTGTCTACCGGTGCCGCTGGCGGCACTGTAAGCGCCGGCCGCTCGCCTTCCGCGGGCGGACACTTCCACCCGGCCGGCACTGTGTCAGCACCGGAGATCAGCGAGGAGTCTGCCACCGTCGCGGCGTACCTCGCGATCGCCGCCGAGCGGAGAGCGAGCGTGGGAATACGCAGCGTGACGAGGAGCGCCAACCGCCTGACCGCGCTCGACGCACCGAAGCGCGATACTCCTGTAGACGCCAAGAGGAAGCTGTTGCGACTGAGCTTCCAGACCCGGACGCTGTCGCTCGTTCCGGAATCCGGCTCGAGCGAGAAGTCGGCCAGCGGCCCGCGCCGCGATGCCGGATTCCAGTCCGATCGCCAGGACACCGGGGAGAGCGTCATCGCAAGCCCGTACTCGGCGGCACCGAGCGCCTGGACGCGCAGCATCGCATCGCGGCCGTCGCGCTGCGCACGCAGCGCGGAGAAGAATACACCGGTGACGAGCGCACCGAGTACCGCCATCGCGACGATGGCCATCAAGAGAGCTACGCCTCGGCGCGCGCGAAGAGTGCAGCGACCGATTCGGTCGGTGGGCACGTATCTCATCGGTTGCGGAGCGTGACGGAGGCCGTTGTCGAATCGGTTCCGAGTCCGAGCGCGAAGCCAATCGCTCGCAGCGGTGAGGTCGATGTCGTGAGGGAGACGACCTCCACGTACGCCACTCGAATCGGATCTACCGTGGTCGCCCCGGAGGCATCACGAAACGCGAAGCGCACGCCGCCGGGTGCGAACGGGCCGCTGATCGGCTGAACCGTGCTGCAAGGCACGGCACGCGCGGGCGCGCAGTCGAGGTAGCCGAGGTACCAGCGCTCGTCTCCAGCGCGATATAGCGCGTAGCGCGCCCGGCGAACGAAGCGTAGCGCTGCGCCCGGACCCACCGCAGGCTCGAGAGGAGGGGCGAGCTGAAAGGAGAGTGCGGCGAGCTCCTCCGCGCTCGTGCGCCCCAGGCCGGCGGAGGTTGGGCAGCTCCCACCCGGCGAAGGCGCGGTGAGCAGCGTGTGGACGCGCCAGACCGGCGGTACGCCGTCTGTATCCGAGTCGAGAACGAGCACAGTGTCGCCCTCGCGCGGTGCCGCAAGCCAGGTCGTGAGTGCGCTCCACGCGAAGCGATTCGGAATGCCGACCGTGGTGCGGGAGGAATCGACGCTGCAGAGAACGGAGGATCCCGTGAGTGAGCGGAAGTCGACATGGTAGTCGCCCATCTCATAGATACCACCCGTCGCCGGAGCCACCGGACGCAATTCGTAACGGGGGATGTTGGCGCCATCGCGCATGGTCCGCTGCATCTCCGCCATCTCCTCCACGGCAGCCAGGAACCGCTGCTCGCCGACGGTGAGATGCATGATCGCACCACCCACAATGGTGAGGAGCACCAGGACGATCAGGAGCTCGAAGAGGGTGGTGCCGGAGCGGTATTCCGAGCTCAGCATCGTACCGCGCTCCGAAAGACGTGGATGCGCGGCGGCTCCGCATCCGGGAAAGCAGCATCGCGTACGCTATCCACCATGACGGCCGCGCGCCCGATCGTCTTCGTCACACTCCAGCGCTCATCGAGCCAGCCGCTCTGGCTTCGCCCCGTGCCAGGGACGCAGCCCGCGGCACGAAGCAGTTCGAGGCGCGTTTCTCCGGCGGCCGCTACGGTGGCAAGCCGCTGGCCTCGACTCTCGAGCTTCACCGTCGCTGCACCGGCGCTCGTGAGAGCCAGGAGACCGACGGCGAGTACGACCGTGGCGATCAGCAGCTCGACGAGGGTGAAGCCGCGTCGCCGCTGATACGCTTTCCGGAACGAGGGCGATACGCGATCCGAAGCTGCAACAGGAGTGTGCATGAGCGGCTCGATAGTGAGGGGGACGAAGTCGCGGGACATGCACACGAAAATGGCGCTTTGGGCGAAAGCAGCATCACCCAAAGCGCCTGACGAGTATCATTCACTTTCGCGAGCCGACGCGCGCCGCTGAGCGCACGAGACTCGTGTCGATCAGTACATCTCTATCCAGCCACGCGAACGGTCGAACGCCGGCTTCGTGCTCGAGTTGAGCGCCTTCGTGATCGCGCAGGACGAGTAGCTCACCACGGCGTTACCCGTCATCTTGTTCGCGCTGAGGTCCAGCGAGTCCGCTGCCAGTACTCCGCCCACGAACCTGGCGCCCGAGCCGTTACCAGCGACCGAGAAGGTACCCTTGACGATCACGGGGCCAACGAAATTGACGCCCCCGGTTGCGGTGAGGTCCCCATCGACGAGGAGAACCCCCTGTCCCGACCCACCGGTGAGGTGCAGATCGCCGGCGACATGGATGACCGGGAAGTACGGCCTGCATACCGTCTTGGTGGGGTCGTTATGGAGCGCATCTCCCCAGTTCATCTTGTTCGAGCGATCGCACAGCGGCTGCCCATTCTTATCGGTCTGGTACGCCGGGGCCGGCGAGTTGCCTGCTTCACCCGGCTTGAACTTGATATCGGCCATATCGGCCAGGTCCTGGTAGGTGATGTCACCAAAGTCATTGTAGGTGGCATCGTCGCCGGCGGCGGAGCTCGTATCTACCGCGGGCTGGCCAGTGACGCAGGGAACCTTCTGGTCCAGGCACTTCACCTGCTTGGGGTCGGCCTCCGGACCCATCATGATTCCCGGCATGGATTTACCGGCCGTCGGAGGACAGTCGGCCGGGTTCCAGTTGTCCGGCGTGGTATCCTCGCCGTGGATCTCGGAGCTACCGTTGACCATGATGCTGTTCTTCGTGGTAACTGCGCCCATGAAGTTGATTTTCGGCGGGACGATTTTAATGAGCCCTCCGAGGCGCTTTCGCCCCTGAGCACCGAGCGAGCTCCCGGAGAATCCTTCCGAGACGGCGAGGTAGTTGAGCTTGCCGAGGCTGACAATGTGTAGACTGCCAGTGGAACCGTCTTCCGGATCGAAGATCGTGTCCTTCAGGACGACTACTCCGGGCGCCGAATTCACCCACTCGGGGTTCCAGACCTTCCCAAGCAGCGCCGCGTTGAGCCCGTACTCCGCAGCGGTCATGGCACGCGACTGAAGGACGGTGTTCCTGCCAATGCGGTACTCCTGCGTGGAGGCGAAAAACGCTCCCACGATGAGCCCGCCGATGATGACCAGCGCCGCCAGCGCCACCAGCAGAGCAAAGCCGCGACGGTCGCGAGCACGATGTACTCTCATGACAAATCTCCTGGAGCGATCCGATTACTGCAGGTTACGTAGGGCAATGCTGGCCTTCAGGGAATCTCTGTAGAAGCCCTTCGCTCGCCCGTCCATGTCGACTGGCGTGGAGCTCCGCGAGCGCAGTGCGAGGTCGATCCTGCGCAGCACGGTCGGGTCCGACGTGGCAACTCCCGATGCGTCGAAGTAGCGAAGCTCGAGTCCGGGTGGATCGTTGTCCGGAGCGAGATAGGGCCCGGCGATCGGCTGCGCCTCCATGCACGCCGGGGAGCGTCCTGGCAAGCAGTCGCCGAACGCCAGATACCAATCTCCGTCGGCGGCCTGTTTCAACTCGTAGTGCGCTTTGCGGAAGAAGCGGATCGACGCGCCGGGAGAAAGCGTGTCGGGAAGGGCATCGCTGAGCGTGATCTGCCAGCCGCGCGAAAGATCGGCCGCATCGACCATGGTCGCACAGGTACCGCTCCCCTCCGTCGGCTGCGTGCCGATGATCTCCCTGCCCGATGTGATCCACGCGAATGCTCCGGGGTCGTAGACCAACACCGAATCGCCCACCTGTGGGGGCTGCACCCAGCTGGTCAGGCCCGCACCGTTCGATAGGACGGGTGGCGGTACGACGATCGTGGAATGAGAGCCATCGATCGCGCACACCACGGAGCTGCCCCTCGGCTCCCGGAACTCGAAGGACGTGGGCTGCATTCCGCCGGCGTAGATGTCGCTGCCCGGGTTGACGGCGCGCAGATCACTCTGGAAGACCGCGACTCCCTGACGAACGTTGCTCCTGGTTCCCAGGACTCCCGAGTTGCCGTTGTAGAAGCGCTGCTGGCGAATGATGATCTGCATCATGCCCCCGGCAACGATGCCCAGCAGCACCAGCGTGATCATCAGCTCGATCAGCGTCACCCCTCGCCTGCTCCGTACGTGGCTCCGGTCGACGCGCGTCTTGTCTCTCATCACTTGCATGGTATGTATGTCCGGAAGGCAAGGGTCCGCGACTGACCACCGGCAACGGCGTAGGTGATGGTGCTGGTGACTGAGAAGAGCTTTGCGTTATCGGGATCTACAGTCACGTTCCAGACTTCCTTGACGTTCCGAGTGGTCGTGTCACCCGACTTTACATCTGCACATGGAACGCTGCGCAGTTTCTCGAAGCGACTCGCCGCTACATTGGCGGCAATGGTCTGGTGCGCGGCACCGCCCACCATGCGAGACACCATCCCCGCCGTACCCGCGAGCCCGAGCACTCCCACCACCAAGATCACGATGGCCACTATGAGCTCGATGATCGTGAATCCACTTCTGGCGGAGCTGCCGCGCGATTCGCGACCAGCACCTCGTGCGCCCGGTGAGGCAGGGCCCCGCCTCGCTCGCATGCTCAATCCAGTGCTGCGCATTTGTCCGCTTCCGTTGAGATCTTGCCGAGGCCGAACACACAGATCACGGCCGTGAAGTCGTCTCTCTTGATCGTGACGATTCGCGATTCATCCTTGTTCGTAGGTATCGCAAAGCCGCGCGGATCGAAGGGGATCACGAGCTTGTCGTTGGGACCGAGCACCACCTTGTGCTGGCCCGCCAAGTCGCGGATGGCCATCGTGTCGGTAGCGCTTCCATATCCCTTGGCGAGCTCCACGCGTACGGTGCTCCCTTCCTGGATGAAGTCGGCGCGGCGCCCGTTCTGGATCGCCAGCGCGCGAGCGAGTGAGACCATCGCGGACACTTCGTTTTGCGAGTTGCTCACCGCCATCTGCCCCGCCGCTCGTCCCAGCTTCGGAGACGCGAGCGAGAGCACGATGCCCATGATCACGAACACCATCAACATCTCGATCAGCGTGAAGCCACCGCTGCCATCACGATTTTGCATTTCGGTCTCCTGGAGTCGTGACGCTGCCATGGGCGAGAGGCGTGCCACACACGGATGCGTTGCGGGGCAAGCACTTACGCCACGACGCGCGCGGCATCCGCTATGCAAGAAGTAGCGGGAATGAAATAAGTTGCGTCTTCCCTGAGCCACGGTGGCGTCAGTCGCCGAGGCCGTAGTCGCGTATCTTGTAGAGAAGGGCGCGGTGGGAGAGATCGAGGAGGCGCGCCGCGCGCGTGCGGTTGCCGCGTGTGCGCTCGAGCGCGCGCCTGATGAGACGTCGCTCCAGCTCCTCGGTGCGTCGCTTCACGGAGAGGTCGCCCTCGGCGGACGACGCTTCGGCCGGCCGACGGGGCCGGTGCACGAGATCGGTGAGGTGCTCGGCACGAATCGCGCTCCCGCCCGAGAGCACGAGCGCACGCTCGATCACGTTCTCCAGCTCGCGCACGTTGCCGGGCCAGCTGTGCTCCGCCAGAAGCCGGAGCCCGTCCGACTCGATGACGGCATCGTCGAATCCGAGACGCGCTCCGTGCCGGCGGACGAAGTGGAGCGCCAGCGACGGGATGTCCTCGCGCCGCTCGCGCAGCGGTGGAAGCTTCACGCCCACCACATTGATCCGGTAGTAGAGATCCTCGCGGAAGCGACCTGCGGTCGCGTCGGCGGCGAGGTCGCGGTTCGTCGCCGCCACCACGCGCACATCCACCTTGCGCGCGCTGTTGGCGCCCACGCGTCGTACCTCGCTCTCCTGCAGCACCCGCAGGAGCTTCACCTGCAGAGTGAGCGGAAGCTCTCCTATCTCGTCCAGGAAGAGCGTGCCGTGCTCCGCCTCTTCGAAGAGGCCCGGCTTGTCCACCGTCGCTCCGGTGAACGCACCCCTGACGTGGCCGAACAACTCGCTCTCCAGAAGCGTGTCGGGGATCGCGCCGCAGTTGACAGCCACGAAGGCGCCCTCCTTTCGCGGGCTCGACTGGTGGATCAGCCGCGCTATCAACTCCTTCCCGGTCCCGCTCTCGCCGGTAATGAGCACGGTGGAAGGGTGCCGAGCGACCTTGCGAGCCACCTCTATCGCAGCGCGGAAGCTCGCGCTCTGACCCACGATCTCGAAGCCCCTGAGCGACTCGAGCTCCGCCTCGAGCCGCTTCACCTTCGCGCGAAGCTTCTCGCGCTCGGCTGCCTTGCGCACGCAGAGTATCACCTCCTCCGCGCGGAAGGGCTTCTGGATGTAGTCGTAAGCGCCGCGCTGCATCGCGGCGATCGCGGTGTCGGCATCGCCGTACGCGCTCATCGCGATCACCAGGGCCTGCCCATTGCGCGCGGTGTAGGCGTCGATGAAATCGAGGCCGCTCATCTTCGGCATCCGCAGATCGCAGAGCACGAGGTCGGCGTCGTTCTCCGCGAGCGCGGCGAGCGCCTCCTCGCCGTGCGACGCCGTGAAGGTGTCGTAGCCCTCGGCGGCCAGAATGCGCGAAACGGTCTGCCGGAGTCCCGGCTCGTCGTCCACTACCAGGATTCTCATGTCTGATACACCAGCTCCGGCTCATCCAGGACTTCGCCGCTCTCCGGAGAGGCGGCGACGGGCAAACAGATCACGAACGCCGCGCCGCCCTCGCGCGCCGTGCGAACCCACACGGTGCCACCGAGTCCCTCGATGATGCGCGAGACGAGCGCGAGACCGAGACCAGTCCCCTTCCCCGGCTCCTTGGTGGTGAAGAAGGGGTCGAAGATCCGCTCTCGCTGCTCCCATGGGACGCCTGGTCCGGTATCGGCCACCACGATCTGGATCACCTCGCCCGGCTCGCCCACCGTATTGAGCCAGGCGCGTACACGAGCGCTCTGGTCGCGCAGCTGCGCGAAGTCCTCGGGATCGTCGGCACGGCGGGTAGAGCTCCCGGCCAGCTCGGCGAAAGGGATCCGCTCCGTGATGATCGAGATGGTTCCGTCGCTCTCGACGGCGTCCACCGCGTTCAGAACCAGATTCACGAACACCTGCTCCATCTCGTGTGAGTCGCCCAGCAGTGCCGGAAGGTCATCGTGCAGCATGAGAGTGACCCGCACCCCTCGCAGCGTTCCCTGCTCCGCCAGCATCTGCACCACCTTGCGTGCCACCTCATTGGGGTTCATCGGCGCCGGCACACGCTTGCGCGAGCGAGCATAGTCGAGCATCCCACGAACTATCCGGTCTATCCGCGCGCTCTCGCGCTCGATCCCAGCCAGGGCATCAGCGGCGCCCGGGTCTCCATTCACCGACGCTTTCAGAAGGTGCGTGTAACCGGTGATGGCGCCGAGCGGATTCCCCACCTCGTGCGCCACGCCGGCGGCCAGCCGGCCCACGCTCGCCACCTTCTCGAGGTGCGCGCGCTGCGCCTGCTCTTCCAGAAGGCGGCTCGTCATCCGGTTGACGCTGTGCGAGAGCCGCGCGAACTCGCGCGTCTCCCCTGGCGGGACGCGGCGCGAGAGGTCGCCGTTGGCGATCGCCTCCACGGCATCCACCACACCCTCCAGCGGCGAGATCACCAGCCCCTGGAGCTTGTAGGCGCCGAAAGCCACGAAGATCACCACGTCCGCGATGATGAGGAGCGCCAGGTAGAGCGCTCCGTTGCCACTGCTCACGAGGTTCTGCAGCACCACGACGTTGAGCGCCGCGAGCGAGAGCGCCGCGGTTCCCAGCACCGCGAGGCTGAGCAGCATCTCCGCCTTGAGGGATGTGAAGAGCTGCGCGCCAACGCTGCGAGAGCCGCGTCTACCGCTGCGGGGTGATCGCATCGACCAGGTCACACTTCCACCCCGTATCGCGCCAGCTTGCGATAGAGCGTGGACACGTCAATGCCGAGCACCTCCGCGGCGCGGCTCTTGTGCCCGCCCTCGTTCTGCAGAACCCAGAGGATGTACGCACGCTCTATCGCCTCGAGCGACGGATTGGCGCTGCCGTCGCGTTCCGAGACGAGCGGCTCGGCGCGGCGCTCCACGACCCGTTCCGGGAGCGCATCGGTATCGATGACATCTCCCTCGGTGAGGATCACCGCGCGCTCCAGTGCGTTTTCCAGCTCGCGAACGTTCCCCGGCCAGTCGTAGGCCCGGAGCAATTCCACGGCGCCGTCGGAGAGCCGTTTGGGCTCCGTACCGGCCGTGCGCGCCGAGCGCTTGAGAAAGGCGTCGGCGAGGAGCGGGATGTCCTCGCGCCTCCGCCGGAGGGGCGGAAGGTGGAGCGCGAACACGTTCAGTCGATAGAAGAGATCCCCGCGGAACCCGCCGCGCTTTATCTCCTCCTCGAGATCGCGATTCGTGGCGGCCACGATGCGCGTATCGATGGGGATCGGCTCGGTGCCGCCCACGGGGATCACCTCGCGCTGCTGCAGCACGCGGAGGAGCTTCACCTGGGTGGATGGTGTGGTCTCGCCGATCTCGTCGAGGAAGAACGTTCCACCCGCCGCGGCGGCGAAGAGCCCCGTCTTGTCCTTCACGGCGCCGGTGAACGACCCCTTCATGTGGCCGAAGAGCTCACTCTCGAGGAGACTCTCCGGGAGCGCGCCGCAGTTGATCGAGTGGAAGGACGCATCCGCGCGCGACGAGAGCTCGTGGATGTAGCGCGCCACGACCTCCTTCCCGGTCCCCGATTCGCCCTGGATGAGAACCGTGGAATCAGTGGGGGCCACGGTCTGCGCGAGGCGCAGCACCGCGAGCCATTCTTCGCTCCGGCCTACCGGGACGCCCGCCGCGCTGCGATCCAGTCGGCGGATTTCCTGGCGCAACGAACGATTCTCCACCCTCAGCAAGCGATGCTCCGCCGCGCGGCGGAGTATGGCGACTATCTCGTCGTTGACGAAGGGCTTCTGGATGTAGTGATACGCGCCCTCGTTCACCGCCTGGATCGCGGAGCGAAGATCGGCCTGGGCAGTCATGAGGATCACCGGCACATCGGGATCGCGCGAGCGTGCCGTGGACAGCACCTCGAGGCCCGATACACCGGGCATCCTCACGTCGGTGAGCACCACGTCCGGCGAGCGCTGCTCCAACTCTTCCAGCCCCTTCCGGCCACCGAGCGCCGTCCGCACCTGGAAGCCCTCCTTACGGAGGAGGATGCCGAGCGTCTCGAGGATCCCGGTCTCATCGTCCACGACCAGGACATTCGCGCCGGTGGCGGCCGTAGTCGCGGTCATGCTGCCTCCGCCTCGGCAAAGCGACTGCGCGGCAGGAGTATCGAGAAGCGCGTGCCGCGTGACGAGCTGTCCACGAGCACGACGCCGCGATGCGCGTCGACGGCTCGGTGTACTATCGGGAGGCCTAGCCCGGTGCCCCCGACCTTGGTGGTGAAGAACGGATCGAACACGCGATCTCTCAGATCGGCGGGAATGCCCGGCCCCTCGTCCAGCACGTGGAGCGCGATGGCGTTGTCGGGGAAGAGGACTCCGCGTGGAAGCTGCTCGCCGGCCATCTCGGCGAGCTCCACGCGGACCTTTCCCCCTTGCGGCGAAGCCTGGATGGCGTTGAGGACGAGGTTGAAGACGGCACGGTGCAGGAGGTCCTCGTCGCCTTCGATGAGCAGCGGGCCTTCCGGTATTTCGCACTCCAGCGAGACATCCTTCCCGTTCTCCGGGAAGCCGGCCGCGAGACTCGCCGCGGCGCGCGCGATAGCGCTGATGTCGACCAGCGACCCACGCGTTACACGCACGCGTGCGAAGTCGAGGAACTCGGAGAGGAGACGCGATAGCCGGTCCGACTCGCGAACGATGAGCCGCCCGAGCGTGCGCTCGTCCTCGCCCGCGCCCGCGGAAAGGGCGAGCTGCTCGACGGCGCTGCGGATGGACGCGAGCGGATTCTTGATCTCGTGCGCCAGCGAGGCGCTCAGCTCGGCCACCGCCTCGAGCCGCTCGGTGCGCAGCCGCAGCTCCTCGAGGCGCTTGTTGTCCGAGATGTCTTGGAAGATCACCGTGGCGGAGAGCTGGTCAGGCGAACCGGCAGCCACCATGGTTGTGGTGGTGAAGCCGATGGACACCGCGCGACCGTGCAGCGTGATGGATGCCTCGCCGCGCGTGACGCGCTCGCGCTGGTGCACGGCGCGCTCGAGTGCCGCAGCCAGTGCGGGCGCCGGAATGGAGATCAGCTCCTGCACCGTGCGGCCGCGTGCGGTGGTACTGTCGAAGCCGAGCAGCGCACCCGCGCTAGGGTTGGCGAAGATGAACGAGCCGCTCGAGTCCACTGTGATGATGCCGGCGCGGATGTTGTGCAGGATGTCCTCGGCTTGCAGCTTGGCGAGCGCCAGGCGAGCTTCGAGCTCCTCGCGCGCGCCGCCCGCCTCCTGGAGCCGCGCGGAGAGGTATGTTACGCCAAGGGCCACGGCGGCGAAGACGCCGATCTGAAGGAGAACGCTGATGTCAGCCGTCCCGTGCTGGGAGAGGAGTACGTCGCCGGCGTAAAGCGCTATACCGAGGGCGGCAATGAGAAGCGCACCGACCGCGGGGAGGAGGAGCGAGGCCGCGGCCGTGACGAGGATGTAGAGCGCGGCGAACTGCGACTGGGCCCCACCAGTAACGTGTACCACGGCGGTCACGAGGATCACGTCGAAGACTGCCTGCACCGTGTAGAAGCCACGGCCCACGGGGCGCTCGGAGTACGGACCTCGGAGCGCGCCGAACCAGCTGGACGCGGTGGTGAAGCCAAGCGCGCTCACCATGGCGAGCGAAGCGACCATGGTGGAGTGCGACTCGGCATCCTGCCACGCGAAGAGCGCGGCGAGGAAAACCGAGAACGCGAGTGACAATCGCCCTATGTACAGCCAGCGGAGAACGCGTTTTGGCTCGAACATTCGTGATCCTGGAACGTAGAAGCGCCCCGTGCCATCGGCGCGCGGCGCCCGGCGCCCCGGAAGAACTCTTGCATAGTGCGATACCGGGACATTCCGCCAACTGTTGCATTTTGCTATATCTTCGACGATCAACGCTCTAGAGGAGTTACGTGGATAGCCCGACGGAGCAGCTCACCCTTGGCGCGATCGCGCTGCGCCTGCTCGCCGTGCTCGTGCTGGTGTTCGCGAACGCGTTTTTCGTGGCCGCCGAGTTCGCGCTGGTCGGCGTTCGCCGCAGCCGGATAGACGCCCGGGCAGCGGAGGGCGACCGCGGAGCCAAGGTGGTGCAGCAGGCACTTCAGCACCTCGACCGCTACATATCGGGGACCCAGCTCGGGATCACACTGTCCTCGCTCGCGCTCGGCTGGATCGGGGAGGCGGCAGTGGCCTCACTTCTCGATCGGTTCTTCGTGGCCGTAGGCATCAGCGTGCCGGCCGGCGTCACTCACAGTGCCGCCGCCATCACCGCGGCGTTCCTTCTCATCACCTTCCTCCACATCGTGCTCGGCGAGCTGGCGCCGAAGTCGATGGCGCTCCTCAATCCCGAGGGCGTGAGCGTGTGGGTCACGCGTCCGCTGCGAGCGTTCACCTGGCTGATGCGTCCCTTCATCGCGATCCTGAACGGCGCGGCCAACGGCTTCCTCAAGCTCCTCGGGCTGCACACAGTGTCCGAGAGCTCGAGCGTGCACTCTCCGGAGGAGCTGCGCCTCCTCGTGATGCAGACGCACGCACACGGGCTTCTCGACGAAACCGACTCGCAGATGCTGGCTGGTGTCTTCGACTTCCACAACAAGAAGGTTCGCGACGTGATGCGTCCGCGTACCGAGATCGTGGCGCTTCCCATCGAGTGCACCGAGGAGGAAGTGTGGGAAGTGGTGCGCCGCGAGCGCTATTCGCGCTACCCGGTATACCGCGAGTCGCTGGATGACGTCGTGGGCGTGTTCCTGGCCAAGGATCTCTGGCTGCACGATGGCGTGGAGCCATTCTCGCTGGAGCGCTTCGTGAGGCAGGCGCTGTACGTCCCCGACACGCGCGCGGCGGAGCGGGTGCTGGACGACCTGCGCAGGACGCGAGCGCACATGGCGGTGGTGCTCGACGAATACGGCGGTACGGCGGGGATCGTGACGATGGAGGATCTGGTGGAGGAAGTGATCGGCGACATCGCCGATGAGTACGACGTGGCCGCGCGCGAGGCGCTCGAGATGAACGGGGTGCTGGAGCTCTCCGGTGCGCTCTCGCTCATCGACGTGCGCAACGACCACAACCTCCCCATTCCCAACGGGAGCTGGTCTACGCTCGGCGGCTACGTCTTCTCGCGCCTCGGACGTCTCCCGACGGTGGGAGACAGAGTTCCCTTCCCCGGCGGCGAGCTCGAGATCGTGGCGATGGAGGGACGCCGCGTCGCCGCGGTACGCGTGCACCGTGCTGCGCTCGACGGGCAGGCGACGGCGTGAACGATGCGCTCGAGGTGAGCGACGAGCTCTCGATCCCCCGTTCCGAGCTCGAGTTTCGCGCCACGCGCTCGGGCGGTCCCGGTGGGCAGCACGTCAACACTTCCTCCACGCGCATCGAGCTGCTCTGGAACCTCCGCACCTCTCGCGCACTCTCCGACGAACAGCGCGAGCGCCTCCGCCAGCGCCTCGCCAGCCGTACCGATGGCGAGGGCTTCGTCCGGGTAGTCTCGAGTGAATACCGCAGCCAGCTCCGCAACCGCGAAGCCGCCGAGGTCCGCCTGGCCGCCCTCCTCCGCCGCGCCCTCGTGAAGCCGCGCAAACGAATCCCCACCCGCCCCTCCCGCGCCGCCCGCGAAGCTCGCCTGAAGGAGAAGCGCATGCGGAGTGAGAAGAAGAGGATGAGGAGGGGGGAGGAGGGGTGAAGGGTTCAGGTGCCGACGGCGGCCGACGGGGTCAGGTCTTTAATTTCGAGGGGCTGAGCATTCGCTCAGCCCCTC
>JBIQMO010000091.1:0-13622 GCA_044463245.1 Gemmatimonas aurantiaca | reverse complement strand
TCTTTAATTTCGAGCCGTATGGGCAGTCGCCCATACGGCTCGAAATTAAAGACCTGACCCCGTCGGACTCACCCCGGCTCCACATGCACGGTCACCTCGGAGGCGCCGAGGCGGTCGGCGAGGCGGTATTCAACGGCATCGGCGATGCGGTGGGCCTCCTCGACGGTAGTGGAGGCGTCGACGCAGATCGTCACCTCGGCGAAGAGAACGCCCGAGGCCATGGCGCGGGAGCGAACGGAAGGGACGTCGCTTATGCCGGGGATGGAGAAGAGAAGACGGCGGATCTCGGCGGCGTCGACGGCTCGCTCATCCACGAGGACCGGAACGGTGCCGCGCACTATCTGGTAGCCGTTCCAACCGATCACGAGTG
Organism: Gemmatimonas aurantiaca; assembly: GCA_044463245.1. GTDB lineage: Bacteria > Gemmatimonadota > Gemmatimonadetes > Gemmatimonadales > Gemmatimonadaceae > JADGGM01. Next base: position 13,252 of record JBIQMO010000091.1, on the reverse strand, counting down.
CCACGGCGATCGCGAGAATGGGGTCGATGAAGCCAAGCCCCGCGCGCGCGAGGAGGAGGGAAGCCAGTGCCGCAGCGGTGACGTAGATGTCGCTCCCCGTGTGCGCCGCGTCGGCGAGAAGGAAGGTGCTGTTGAGCTCCCGACCGCGGCGGCGCTCGTACCAAACGACGATGAAGTTCACCCCCATAGTCGCGACGATCGCGAGGAGCTCTGCCACGCTCGGTGCTCTGGGAGCCCGGCCCACCACCACGTAGCGCACTCCCTCGCGCAGCAGCTCGAAGCAGGAGATCGACAGGAATCCGACGATCGCCAGCGCGCCGAGCGTCTCGAACTTCTCGTGGCCGTATGGATGGTCCTCGTCGGGACCGCGGGCGGCAATTCCGACCAGCACGATCCCGACGATGTTGTTGAGCACGTCGAAGCCCGATTCGAGCGCTGCACCCAGAACCGAGAGCGATCCGGTGCGCACGCCCACGATCACCTTTGCCGCCACCACCAGGGCGTTGAGCAGGAGGATCACGAGCAGCGTGGCGCGGATCTCGGGTCCTCTTATCGCTCCTGTCCGCGGCGGCGTGGCGTCGCGGGTGTAGGGTGTCGGCACCGAAGTAGTCTGCCCAGGTGCACGCGTCGCGGTCAACGTGTGCCCGACGCGCTTCCCGTTCCGATACTCACTCCATCGGTCGCTGCGCTCACCAGCTTTCCGATCGCGGGCCCCACCGCGACGCGCAGCAGCCCCACCGGTGTCTCGGCGCGCCTGACGAGTCGGAGCGCGCTCGCGCTCCAGTCCGCGGACGGCTTGTCGCCTCGTGCCAGATAGGAGAGCGCATCGTTCCCCACCGCGCCGAGCTGCGCGATGAGCGCGGCTGCGCTGTCTGCTCCATCCACCAGCGGCGTGCGCTTCGCGAGCGCGGAGAGCGAGCGCGCCATCTCGGTCCACCCGGCGAACTGGTGGCTCAGACTATCCGCGTACTGGGAGGCATTCGGCGAATTGGAGAGGAGCGCATTCACCTTCGCCGTGAGCGCGCGTGCCGCGGCCGGGTCCGGACGCGCGATGTCGCCCGGACGCACGAGCGGATAGGTCAGGAGCGGCCGGAAGACCCGCACGTGCTGTCCCAGACTGAGCGGCTCCACGAGCCGCATGAGCTGGAGGAGCGACTCGAGCTCCGCGTCGTTCGCCGGTCCCGCGATCCGCCGCAGCATCATCTCGGGCCCCGACACGTGGCGCAGCCCGAGCGCCTCGAGCTCGAGACTCGTGTATGCGAGTCGGCGGTACATGTCATCCACGTCGCGCACGCTCCCGGGCGACCAGAAGCGCTCGGCGATGGCGGCGGTGCGCGGCCAGATGCGCGACTCGATGTTCTCGTCGGTCACCAGCTCCGCCCACATGGTCGCCTCCCCGCCGAGGATCATGGCTGCCTGCGCACTGTCCAGATCGGTCCCCGGCGGCACCGGATCCACGAGGTAGTGCTGTCGAGCCGTGTGCATCGCATCCAGGTAATATCCCGCGGAGAGGATCCCCCTGAAGCCCTGCCGTGCCCCGTCGCCGAGCGACTTCTGCCCGCGCCACGATTGCACCACGATGGTCCTGGGGAGCCTGGGGTGCATGATCTCGTCCCACCCCACCACGCGCTTTCCGTGCTTCGTCAGGATCGCCGAGAGGCGCCGGTTGAAGTACGCCTGAAGCGCGGCGTTGTCGGCGAAGCCGTGCTGTTTCATGAAGCGCCTGATCCGCGCATTCTCGTTCCACTGCTTCGGATTGACCTCGTCGCCCCCGATGTGCCAGTATGGATCGGGGAAGAGCTTCACCATCTCGCCAATGAAGCTGTCTATGAAGCGGTAGACCGACTCGCGCGTCGGATCGAAGGTCGCCTCGTAGCCGCTCATTCGGCGGCCGATGGTGTACGGCCCCGGCGCGCTCGCGTACTGCGGATATCCGACGAACCAGGACGTCGAGTGCCCCGGCATGTCGAACTCGGGGATGACGCGGATTCCGCGGTCGCGCGCGTAGACGACCACATCGCGGATCTGCTCCTGCGTGTAGTAGCGCCCGTCCGAGCCGCGTCGCTGCAGCTCGGGGTGCAGCTTGCTCTCCACGCGGAAGCCCTGATCGTCGCTCAGGTGCCAGTGGAGCACGTTGAGCTTCACCGCGGCCATGGCGTCGAGGTTCCGCTTGATCTCCTCCACTGTCTGGAAGTGGCGCGAGACATCTATGAGCAGCCCGCGCCAGGGGAAGCGCGGATGATCCTCTATGTGGGCGAGAGGGAAGTAGAAGCCGGCCGAGTCACTCTCCACGAGCTGCAGGACCGTCTCGAGCCCACGCAGCGCACCGACCACGGTGTTCGCCTGCATGTTGATCCGCGCGGGCGATACGTCAATGGAATACGACTCATCCTCGTCCACCGACTGGACCCTCTGACCCGGACCCGCGACGTCGATCAGCAGCGTGGCCACCGACGTATCGTGGGAGATGGGAGCGATGTCCACTCCGGTTCGGCGCTCCAGCCTGAGCATCGCGCGCTGCACGCCGCGCTCGAGGCGTCCATTGTCGTAGCGTCGCAGCACCACCGTGAACGAGCTGTCGATCGTCAGTCGCCCCGGCTCGTACGAGACCGACGCAGGAACGGGCATGAGCCGGCGAGTGATCGCGGAGTCGGCGTCGGTGGCGCTCTGAGCGCCGAGTCGCGGCGTCGTCGCGAACGCAGCGACGGTGACGGCAAACGCCGTCGAAAGCGAGCGAAGCTTTCGCTGGCTCGGCGCCGGGCGCCGGAGCCGGGTGGAGCAGTACACGTTTTCCTCCTTGTCTCGAGCGGCGGCGAGGGGCCGCCGCCATCTCATTCGATGCGGATCGCAGCTGGCCCCGCCTGAGTGACGAAGAACGACTCGTCGCCGGAGGTCATGGATGGGAAGCGCTCGCGATAGCGCCCTTCCCAGCGGTGCATGAAGTCTTCGGCGATATCGTTGCGGATGAGCGCCCAGACGCTCCCGCCGAAGCCCGCGCCGAAGGCGGAAGCCGCAGCGGCGCCCAGCTCTCGCGCGGAGCGCGCGAGCTCCACGGTCTCGTCGATCTGATTCTGGAGCAGCCGCTCCGCCCGCGCCTGTGAGCGGTCCACGATGTCACCAAAGGCGGTGAGATCGCCGTGCGCGAGCGCAGCGGAGGCCGCGGGGATCAGCTCCTCGCTCTCCACCACGAAGTGCTCGAGGCGCGTGAGCAGTTGGTCCGATGTGAAGCCGGTTTCGGATGTGTCGGCGCGTTCGATCACGGCCCGCAGCTCGTCGAGTGCCGCCGGCGACGACGTTATCACCGCGGTCGCCGTTTGCTCGCCGCGCCCGGTCGCGTGGCGCCAGAGATCCACAATCACGCTCATCGAGCGTGACGCGCGGTTGTAGCGCTCGCGCGCCGCGCCGGACTTCTCCGCGCGGACGCCGCTCACGCCTATGGCGAACGAGTACCCGTCGGGTACGGGCACCGCGCGCTCGAAATGCACTGGCCGGAAGGTGTACTGCGACAGCTGATGCGCTCGCACGCAGAGGATCGCCGTGTGGTCCTCGCTTCCGCCGAGCGTGCCCACGCCGGTGTCGCCCGCCAGGTGTCCGAAGCTCCAGCCATTCTCCACGGCGCCGAGGTAGCCGGCGAGGCGCTCGTTGTCCGTGATGTGGTCCGCGAACTCCGGCAGGGAACCGAGATCGTTCACATCCGCGAGCGCCATGAAGGTCGCCACCACAAGCGCGCTCGAGCTGCTCACGCCGGCGGCGCGCGGCAGGTCGGAGGCGAACACGATGTCGGCGCCGCGAACCCTGCCGAGGCCGGGGAAGTCGCGAGCCATTCGCCGCGCCACCGTGAACGGATACGTGCTCCAGTGGCGCGGTGCCGCGCTCAGCTCGGGGCCGATCTCGCTCTCCACGGCCTCCATCATTCTCGCATCCATGATCCGCAGCCGCGAGTCGTCGCGCGGTGCCGCCACCATGGAAAAGCCGCGCTCCACTGCGCAGAGGAGACTGCGTCCGCCGGCGTAGTCGGTATGCTTGCCGAGCACCTCTATCCGGCCCGGCACCCAGTAGCGGGCGACTCTGGCGGCGCGGCCGCCGAGATCGCGCAGTGATGCGAGCAGCCTCGCGATCTGTGCCGCGTGTCGCGCCGCCGCAGGCTGCGACATCCCGGCTGCGCGCATGCGCTCTTCGGTCTCGCTCGTCATGGCCGCGGCTCTATCGATCCAAGTCGCTTCTTTACCTCGGCTACATCGCTGCGGCGCGAGAGGTCGAGAACGCCAGTGTGTACGGGAAAGGTGAGGAATCGCGCGCCGTAGGCATCCATGGCGTGCTGCACCGCGATCGGGATCTCGAGCTCGCCGCGAGCCGACGGTGACACGGTGCGACAGGCGGGGAAGATATCGCTCGAGAATCGCCAGCAGTTCATGCTGACGTACGCGTCCTCCCCGAACTCCGCGAGCGTCTTCGCATCCGGCTTCTCTACGATGCGCCGCAGATAGCCGTCGGGCGCGATGTCGAGGAGCGCGTAGCCGGCGATGCGCTCGGGGGCGATCGCACCATCCACGAGAAGAGCTGCTCTCCCGAACGCCGGGAGCCCCTGTTCGTCGAGCGATGCGAGCCGCGCCAGCACATCCACGGGATAGTAGTTGTCCGAGTTGAGCACGACGAACGGCTCGCCTGCGGTGAACGCTTCCGCGGCGAGGAGCGCGTCGGCAGTGCCGAGCGGCTTCTCCTGGACGGCGAAGCTCACCCGCGCGCGCGTGTCACCCCTGTCGTAGCGCTCGCGTACTGCATCGTGCTCCGGCCCTATCACGAGGCATACATCGTCCAGCCCGGCATCCACGAGGGCAGACAACAGGTAATCCAGGAAGGGACGCCCCACGGGGATCATCGCCTTCAACCCTGCCGATGCGGCGCGCTCCTGCTCGGCATCCAGCGCGGCCCCATCGTCGCTCGCGCGCATCCGCGTCCCGAGGCCGCGCGCGAGGACGATTGCCCTAGTCGTCCGCCTCGGCACCGATCCGGGCGAGAACTGGAGGCTCCACGGTCTCGTCGGACGCGGACGACGACCATAGCCGCGGGAGGAGCCGCGCGAGGTAGATGGTGCTGAGTACGAAGAGCACCAGCCAGATCATCCCCTGCGCCATCTTCCCGTAGAGGAAGCTCCCCGCTCCGAAGAGCGCCGCGTAGACGAAGACGCACCCTGCCATCCAGCCGAGGAATGCTTGCGGGAGACTGTCGGGAGAGGGCGCGAGGCCCGTCTCCGCGCGGAGCTGGCTCCACCCTGGTCCCGCGGGGCGCACGAGGCGGTAGAAGCGAACGAGCGTTGCGCGGTCGGTGGGTTTCGTGGCGAAAGTGGTTCCCATCCAGACCACGGTGGTCACCGCGATCGTCACGAGGAGCGACACGTGCGACGGGATCTGCGAGCCCATCTTGGCGGCTATGAAGAAGCCGACTGCCACGACGAAGGAGCTGGCCATCGCCGCGATCTCGCTCCACGCATTGATGCGCCACCAGAACCAGCGGAGCAGGTAGATCAGCCCCGTCCCCGCGCCGACGGACATCAGCAGCTCGAAGCTCTCGCGCGCGGAGTCCAGCGCGAAGGTGAGGAACGCCGCGAGCACCATGAGCAGCGCCGTCACGATTCGCCCGACGAGAACGTAGTGCTTCTCCGGCGCGTCGTGCTTCACGAAGCGACGGTAGAAGTCGTGCACGAGGTACGAGGTGCCCCAGTTGAGGTGCGTGGAGAGCGTGGAGACGTACGCCGCCAGCAGCCCGGCGACCATGAGCCCCATCCAGCCGACCGGGAGGAACTTCAGCATCGCCGAGTATGCCATGTCGTGTCCGATCAACTTCGGATCGACGTAGGGGAAGGTGCGGGCTATGTCGGAGAGGTTGGGGAAGACGAGGAGCGACGCGAGCGCTACGAGGATCCACGGCCAGGGGCGGAGCGCGTAGTGCGCCGCGTTGAAGAAGAGCGTGCCTGCCATGGCGTCCTTCTCGCTCTTCGACGCGAGCATGCGTTGGGCGATGTAGCTTCCGCCGCCCGGCTCCGCACCCGGGTACCACACCGACCACCACTGCACGGTGAGCGGTATGATCAGCACCGTGAGCGTGAGCGACCAGTTGCCGAAATCGGGGATGAGGCTGAGCTTCGCAGGGTCCACGCGCTCGATGAGTCCGGAGAGCCCGCCCACCTGCGGCTGCTTCAGCGCGAAGTACGCCGCGGCGAACGCGCCGGACATCGCGATCCCGAACTGTATGAAGTCGGTGACCAGCACGCCCCACAGGCCCGATGTCGCGGCGAAGGCGATGTTGATCACCGCGCATATGGCCAGCGTCTTCCCCATCGGCCAGCCGAGTATCACGTTGGCGATCTTGACCGCGGCGAGATTCACCGAAGCCATGATCACCAGGTTGAAGAAGAAGCCGAGGTAGATCGCGCGGAAGCCGCGCACGAAGGAGGCCGGCTTCCCCGAGTAGCGGATCTCGTAGAACTCGAGGTCCGTGAGCACGCGCGACCGGCGCCAGAGCCGCGCGTAGAAGAACACCGTCGCCATCCCGGTGAGGAGGAAGGCCCACCATGCCCAGTTGTTCGCCACCCCGTTCTCGCGCACCAGATTCGTGACGAGGTTGGGCGTGTCGGTGCTGAAGGTGGTGGCCACCATCGATACGCCCACCAGCCACCATGGAGCCGCGCGTCCCGACGTGAAGAATTCGGCGGTGCTGGAGCCCGCGCGCTTCGCGAGGAGGATCGCGGGCAGGAAGCAGACGACTATCGAGAGGGCGACGATCAGCCAGTCGAGTGTGGTGAGCTGCATGAAGGGGTCTTTGGGTGCCCGGAGAATCGGGGCGAACCGGCCGGTGAGGGGAGCGGAAGCAGACTGGCCCTCACAATACGATGCGAGCGCGGAGAGGGGAAGGGAGAAGAAGCCAGGTGAGGCGGGTCGCTCGTGATCAGCCGGTGGCGCTGCGCATGGCACGCGCCGCGGCCTCAGGATCGCCCGTTCCGAAGATGGCGCTGATGGATGCGACGCCGCGCGCGCCGGCTTCGATCGCCTCTCGCGCGTTGGATGCGTGGATCCCGCCGATCGCGACGGCGGGGAGCGCGCAGAGCGCCGCCAGCCGCGCGAACTCCGCGGCGCCTATCGCAGCACCGGCGTCGGCCTTGGAGCTCGTGGCGAAGAGCGGCCCGATCCCCACGTAGTCGGCGCCGCGCGAGCAGGGCACCTCCGCATCGCACCCCACGGACGCGCCGATCACGAATCCCGCCGGCACGATCCGTCGCGCCGCCGCCACCGGCAGATCGTCGGCGCCGAGGTGCACGCCCGCCGCGCCCGCGGCGAGCGCGACGTCCAGGCGGTCGTTGATCAGGAGCGGCACCGAACGAGGGAGCGCGGCCAGGAGTGCATTCGCCACTTCCACGATCGTACGCGGATTCTCATCTTTGAGGCGCAGCTGAATCATCGTCGCGCCGCCGCGAACTGCTGCGGCGGTGCGCGCGATCAGCGCATCGCGATCGTCGTGTAACTCGTCCGTGATGGCTATGAGCTTCAACGACTCCGGATCGAACATTTTCAGGGATGGGTGAGCGGAAGCTGCGCGCCGTGCGCGGCGCCACGACGGTAGAGAGGGACGACGCGGAGCTGGTGGTGTCGGCCACGCGCGAGCTGCTGGTCACGATCGCCGAGCGAAACGCGTTCGCTCCCGAGCAGGTGATCAGCGCCATCTTCACCGTCACCCCCGACATCACTTCCGAGTTTCCGGCGCGCGCCGCGCGCGAGCTGGGTTGGGTGGACGTACCGCTCCTCTGCGCGATGGAGATCCCGACCGAGCGCGGCCTCGCGCACTGCATAAGGGTGCTCCTGCACATCGAGACCGAGCTTCCGCGCTCCGCGCTGCGACACGTCTACCTGCGTGAAGCCGTGGAGCTGCGGCCGGATCTCAGCGGCGACCCCGGCGACTGAAGCAGCTTCGCACGCCTGCGGTCGCGCTCCGTGGCACGCAACGGTCATCTGCCGCGCTCGCGCCTGATCCGCTCCTTCGCTTCGCGGTGCTCCTTGAAGGTAGTGCGGAACTCGTGGTGCCCGTCCGAGTCGGCCACGAAGTACAGATAGGGCACCGATGCCGGAAAGAGCGCGGCCTCGATGCTCGCGCTCCCCGGCGACGCGATCGGCCCAGGCGGGAGTCCAGTGTGCCGGTAGGTGTTGTACGGTGAGTCCACCTCGAGATCGCGATACAGCACGCGCTCGCGATGCACGCCGAGAGCATACTGCACCGTGGGATCGGCCTGCAGCGGCATCCCGATGCGGAGCCGATTGTGGTATACCGCCGATATCACGGGCCGCTCCTCGGGGATCCGTGCTTCCTTCTCGACGATCGATGCGAGCGTGATGATCTCGTTGCGGCTCATCGCGAGCTGGCTCAGGCGGTCGTTCCACGCGGGCTTCCACTTTTCCTCGAAGTGCCGCACGAGCTCCTTCACCGCCGCGCGCGCCTGCGTGCCGTACGAGAAGATGTACGTGTCGGGGAAGAGATAGCCCTCGAGCGTGGGTGTGGTGATCCCCAGCTCGTTGCGCAGCGCAGGGTCGCGCACCGCGGCGCGCACCGAATCCTCCGGCACGCCGAGCTCCGTAGCGAGCTTGGGGACGATCTGCGCGAGCGACCACCCCTCGGGGATCGTGACGCGCCGCTCGATACCCTGGCCCTTGCGCAGCGCATCCATCAGCGCGTTCCAGGAGAGCCCGTGTTGCAGCACGTAAGTGCCCGCGCGAATCTGTCGGTCGCGCCCCGTGATGCGCGCGTACACGCGGAAGAGCCATGGAGAGGAGACGAATCCCTCGGCGTGCAGCGAGTCGGCCGCGGTGCGGAAGGCAGCGCCCTCCGGAATCGTCACCCGTCCGTACCCTTTGCGACCGGAGGAACCGCACGCAACGGTGAACGCCAGGCCGAGGGCCAGGAGGAGGGATGCACGACACCGCGCGCGAGCGTGCACCGGCGCCCCGGATGCGCGTCGGCATGAAAGCTCCGGCGCCCTGAGCTCACTCGTCGAGTCGGAGTGCATGCTGCAACAGGATAGTAGCGGCAAGCGCATCCACGTCTCCCTTTCGTCCACGCGTCGTCCCCCCCATGTCGCGCACCGTCCGGAGGGCTGCCGCGGTGGTGTACCGCTCATCGACGAACGAGACCGGGTATCCGGTACGCCGTTCCAGCTCCGCTCCCACCCTGCGCACCTCTTCCGACCGGGGAGTCTCCTCACCGCGATCGTCCAGCGGAAGGCCGAGCACGAACGCACGAGCGTCGTGCTCTTCCGCGCGTCTGATGATCTCGGCGATCGGCGGGCGCTTCCCCGCGCGTCGCGCGATGTGTCCCGCCGGCGACGCCACCGTCCTCGTCGGATCGCTCACCGCCAACCCGACTCTCTTCTCGCCATAATCTACAGCGAGCACCCGCCCCCTTTCTGGCGGCAGTCCCCGCTCCCCGACTTCTGCTTCCCGCTCCCCCGCAGTTCCTGAACCCTGAACCCTGCCTCCTGAACCCTCTCTCTCCATCATCCCTGCGCCATGGTGGCGAAGAACTCCCTGTTGTTCTTCGTACGGCCCATGCGCTGAAGAAGGAACTCGATCGCCTCCGCGGGAGGCATGTCGGCGAGGAAGTTGCGCAGCAGGTAGACGCGGTTCAGCTCGTCCTTCTCCAGGAGCAACTCCTCCTTGCGAGTACCGGACCGCTGGATGTCGATCGCGGGGAAGATGCGACGGTCGGCGATCTTCCTGTCGAGGACCAGCTCCATGTTGCCCGTCCCCTTGAACTCCTCGAAGATCACCTCGTCCATGCGCGAGCCGGTCTCGACGAGAGCAGTGGCGATGATCGTGAGCGAGCCGCCCTCGTCGATGTTGCGCGCGGCGCCGAAGAAGCGCTTCGGCTTGTGCAACGCGTGCGCATCCACGCCGCCCGAGAGGATCTTCCCCGAGTGCGGAACCACCACGTTGTGCGCCCGCGCGAGACGCGTGATGGAATCGAGCAGGATCACCACGTCCTTCCCGTGCTCCACCAGCCGCTTCGCCTTCTCGATGACCATGTCCGCCACCTGCACGTGACGGTCGGCAGGCTCGTCGAAGGTGGAGCTGATCACCTCCGCCGCGACGTTGGCCTGCATGTCGGTCACCTCCTCCGGCCGCTCGTCGATGAGCAGCACGATGAGGGTGACCTCGGGATGGTTCTCCAGGATGGCGTTCGCCATCTTCTGCATGAGGATCGTCTTCCCCGCGCGCGGCGGAGCCACGATCAGTCCACGCTGCCCCTTCCCGATCGGCGCGATGATGTCCACCACCCGCATGCTGATGTCGCCGTTCGAGGCCTCGAGATGCAGCCGGCCGTCAGGATAGCGCGGCCGCAGATTGTCGAACGCGATCCGATGCTTCGCTTCCTCGGGCTCCGTGTTGTTGATCGACTCGACCTTGAGGAGCGCCAGGTAGCGCTCGCCATCCTTGGGCGGACGAACCTGACCGGCCACCGTGTCGCCGGTGCGCAGATCGAAGCGCTTGATCTGCGAGGGCGAGACGTAGATGTCGTCGGGACCGTAGAGATAGTTCCAGTCCTGACTGCGAAGGAATCCGTACCCCTCGGGGAGAATCTCCAGCACACCCTCGCCGCGCAGAACGATGTCCGAGTCGAGCAGATTCTGCTCGATGCGGAAGATCAGATCCTGCTTTCGCAGACCCGAGAAGTTGGAGATATTCAGGTCCTCGGCCATGTTTTGCAACTCGGCCACGGACTTTTGCTTCAGCTCGGTGATATCCACGGACGTGGGCTCCGGGAGCGGGGCGGGACGACGCCTGGAAGGGTCTCTGCGGCGAGAAGATCGCACGCAACGGCCGGCGTACCTCGCTCATTTGTTGGAGCGGGTGTCCGGAGTGGATAGAGGAGGATGCGAAGCGGGGGGGGCTGCTGGTGTGCGACGGAAGGTGGCAAGGTAACGCTCGCCAAAAAGGTGGTCAAGAGTGACCGAGCTCGTTGTCACGCAGTACTTTACGTATTGGCGCGCCATCGAGATCGGCGGCTCTCGAGTGGTCGAAGGATTGGTGGCGAGAGAGCACGCGGCGCCCTCGCGGGCGCTCGCAAGCCGAATCGCTGAATGGGATGGGTATCACTACTGGCAGAGCTCACCCGAAGGCCGCTGGCTCGTCCTGGTTCAGGAGCACGAGCGCGCGCGCGAACGCTGGTGGCTGCACGCCCTCCTCTTTCTCGTCACACTCGCCACCGCGTCACTGGGTGGCGCCGCCCTCGCCGGTGTCACCGGCACCTGGTATCACCCAACGCTCGCCGAACTTCGCGCTGGCCTCCCCTTCTCGCTCCCGCTCCTCGGCATCCTGCTCGCGCACGAATCGGGCCACTACGTGGCCGCGCGCCACTACAAGGTGAACGCGAGCCCGCCATACTTCATCCCCTTCCCGGCGCAGTGGAACATCCTCGGTACCATGGGCGCCTTCATTCGCCTGCGCTCCGCCGTCTTCGACCGCCGCACCCTCTTCGACATCGGCATCGCTGGACCGCTCGCCGGCATAGCGGTCGCCATACCAGTGCTGCTCGTTGGCCTCGCGCTGAGCACCGTGGAGCCATCGGGACCGGTGCTCCCACTCTCGCACCAGTACCTCGCCGCGGCGCCCGGTGGAGGAGGGATCTTCATCGGAGACTCACTACTGCTCATGGCCTGTCGAGCGTTGCTCGGCATACACGGCGCGGTTCGACTGCACTCCGTCGCGATGGCCGGGTGGGTCGGGCTCCTCGTCACGTCGCTCAACCTCCTCCCCCTCACGCAACTCGACGGCGGCCACATCGCCTACGCCATGTTCGGCCGCGCGCAACCCTGGATCGCGCGCGCGTTCTGGATCACCCTCATCCCGCTCGGATTCTTCTGGTGGCCCGGCTGGTGGTTGTGGGCGGCACTCGGCCTCCTACTCGGTCGCGGACGCCTCGCTCACCCCAGCGTCATCTCCCCGGAGCACGAGCTCGACCCGCGTCGCCGAATACTCGGATGGCTGGCCGTGGCCCTCTTCTTCGCCACCTTCATGCCGCGCCCCTGGATCTTCTGAGCGAGCCGCGCTCGGGCGTCGCTTCAGGGCCTGCCGTCCGCTGATGGACTTGTCGCTATCCTGTCACGGTCGATGCGATCGCGCAGACGCTGGAGCTCGCGCAGAATCGCGTCGTCGTAGAGCAGTCGGCCGGCGGTACCGCGTTCCTCTTCGAGCTGCGTACGCAGCGTGTCCACGTCGCCGCGCACTTCGGCCAGTGCTCTGGAGAGCGCGTTGTCGTTGGCGAGGCGGGAGAGCGTGTTGTCCGGTGCGTCGAGCGCCTCCTCGAGCGCTCTGCTCCTCGCCGCGATGCGATCGAGCCGGCGCGTTACGGTCGTGTCGTCCGCCAGGCGCGCCAGCGTTCCGCCGCCCGCATCCATCCGCCGAGTGAGTCGCGTGAGCCGGTCGGCGATCACGCTGAGTCGCGTCGTCGAATCCCCGGTGGACGGACCGAGCGCCCTTCGGAACGCGTGCACCAGACCATCGGCGTCCTTCAGCAGTACCGGAATCTGAGCCGCTGCCGACGAGAGGGCAGCTCGCACCGAGTCAGGATCTATCTGGATCGCCCGCGGAATCGTGTCGTTGGCATCCAGCTCCGGTTCATCAGGAGAGCCGATGGAGATAGCGACGATGGTGGCACCGATCGGCGTGCTCCCACTCCGGAACTCCGCTCGAGAATCTCCCCTGATCGCCGATCTGTAATCGTCCAGGATGTCCAGCCCGACCGCGAGGCGCCCCAGCGAATCGTCCGTGACCGGCCGGAAGGTGACGTCGTGCACCGCTCCGATCTTCTGTCCGGCCAACCAGACCTCGGTCCCTCCCATCACTCCTCGCGCGTCGTCCGCGAGCACGTACAACCGATACGTATCTCCGTGCAGCGCGCCCACCCTCGCGAATACGAGCACCGCGAGCGCAGCGAGCGCGATCCCGGAAATGATCACGATTCCGGGGATGAGCTGGTGCCAGGCGAGGGGGCGGTGCATGTGGGCGAAAAGAACAGGGTTCAGGAGGCAGGGTGATGAAACAGGGTTCAGAAACCACCTCTGCAGCAGAGATCTGATCTCCTATGCAGTTTCTGAACCCTGAACCCTGCCTCCCGAACCCTCTAACCTTCCCCTGCTTCCTGAACCCTGGTGTGATGCGCGAGGCGGGATTCGAACCCACGACCTTCGGCTCCGGAGGCCGACGCTCTA
>JBIQMO010000090.1:0-13627 GCA_044463245.1 Gemmatimonas aurantiaca | reverse complement strand
TCCTGACCGACGGCGAGAACAACCGCGGGGCGATCGATCCGCGCACCGCGGCGGAAGCCGCGGCTGCGGTCGGAGTGAAGATCTACACCATCGGCGCCGGGACGCAGGGCGTCGCACCCGTGCCGGTGGCGCGCGGGCTCACCGGGCTCCGTTACGAATACCGTCCGGTGAACATCGATGAAGCGCTCCTGCGCGATGTGGCGCGTACCACGGGCGGGCGGTATTTCCGTGCGGTCGATGCGGCCGCACTCCAGCGCATCTACGATCAGATCGACCAGCTCGAGCGCGAGCCGGTGCAGAGCCGCACCTATGTGCGCTACACCGAGCGATTCCGCTGGCCGCTCTCGCTCGTGCTCGGCGCGCTGACGCTGGAAGCGCTCCTCCTCGCCTGGAGGGGGCCGCTCCCATGATCCCGTACTTCGAGTACCGCTGGTTCCTCGCGCTTGCGCCCCTTCTGGCGCTGGGCGTCGCGTGGCTCCTCATCGCGGCGTACCGGCGTCGCGCGCGGCGGCTCGAGCGACTCGGCGCGCGATCGCTTGTCGAGCGTCTCGTACCGCCCGGGAGCACTCACTCCCCCGGCCGCAGAGCCGCCCTCCTGGGAACCGCCGCGCTCTTCGCCGGCATCGCCTTCGCGGGGCCTCGCTGGGGAGTGGAGCGCAATGTGCAACGCGGAAGTGGTATAGACATCGTGCTGGCGATGGATGCATCTCTCTCCATGCTCGCCACCGACGTTCGCCCCAATCGGCTCGAGCGGATGAAGGACGAGGCACGGCGTCTGCTGGCAGGATCCAATGGCGACCGTTTCGGCCTCGTGGCGTTCGCGGGCCGGAGCTATATCCTCACTCCGCTCACCGTGGATCAGGGTGCGCTATCGCTCTTTCTGGACAACCTCGATCCCACGGTCGTGGGTCAGGCAGGGAGCTCGCTTTCGCGCGCCATCCGGCAGGGGACGGATCTTCTCGTCTCCACCGAGACGGGGAGCGACCGCGCGCTGGTTGTGATGAGCGATGGCGAATCCTTCGAGCCGGAGGACGACGTGAAGGCCGCCGCGCGGTACGCCGCGCAGCAGGGTGTATCGGTAGTGACCGTGGGATTCGGCACCACGCAGGGATCCACCATCCCGGAGCCGGGAGCACGCGGTAACGCTCTGCACCGCGACGAAAACGGCCAGGTGGTGGTGACGCACTACGCTCCCGACATGCTGCGCGCCGCGGCGCAGGCGGCTGGCGGCACCTTCATCGACGCGCAGTCCACCGACAAGGCGGCGCGGGTACGGAGCGCACTGTCGTCGCTCAAGCGCCAGTCGCGCACGGCACAGGCGGGGCGTGATCGCCATCCGCGCTTCCAGCTATTCCTCATCCCCGCGCTCCTGCTGGTGATCGCGGACACCTGGCTCCAGGACCGGCGCGCTCGCTCGCGACGCGCTCCGGCCGCGTCGCGCGTCGCGGCTGCAGCGATGCTCTTCGCGCTCCTCCTCCCGCGCCCCGCGCTCGCCGACGACGGCGCGCGTGGCGACAAGCTCTTCGCCGAAGGGCGCTACAAGGAGGCAGCCGCCGCATACCAGCGCGCCATAGAATCCGGCAACGACTCGCCTCGCCTCGCCTACAATCTCGGCACCGCGCTCCTCGCCGCTGGTCGTACCGATGAGGCGGCGGCCGCGCTCGAGCGAGCTGCATCCGCCACGACCGACGCCGAGCTGCGCTATCGAGCGCTCTACAATCTCGGCCTGATCCACCTCAACAAGGGGCGGGCATCGAAGGGTGAGGCGGCGCAGAAGGACTTTGCGGCCGCGGTGGATGCGTACAAGCGCGCGCTCCGGCTGCGCCCGGACGACAACGACGCGAAGTGGAACTACGAGCTGGCCAACCGCCGCAAGGATGGAGGCGGGGGAGGAGGAGGCGGCGGTGGGGGAGGCGGAGGAGCGAACAATCAGCAGCCGAGCCAGCAGAACCAGGGACAGCCGCAGCCGCAGCAGGGCGGCCTCGATCGTCAGCAGGCGGAGGAGATTCTCAACAGCGCCGCGCGCGAAGAGCGCGACGTGCAGGCGCAGCAGCAGGCGCAGAACCAGCCGGCGCGTCCGCCGGGAGGAAAGGACTGGTGATGAGGGCCCGCGCTCTCCTCGGCACGCTCGCGCTCTCGTCGGTGCTGGCCGTAGCGGCTGCGCTGCCGGCGCCCGCGGCGCTGCATACGAACGAGACGCTCGCCGCGCAGGGAAGCCCGCGCAGCTTCCGCCTCCGAGTGCGCGATCCCAACCGTCAGGAGCGGGAAGCGGACAGCTCCGTGCGCGTCCCGGCCATCATCTCGCGCGCGGTGCTCGACACCAGCAAGGATGTGAATTTCCGCGCGCTCGTGCAGCCGGACACGGTCTACGTGGGTGAGCAGGTCACGTACGAGCTGGGTGTCTTCCTCGAACGTGGCGTGCGCGACCGGCTCCGTCGCATGGAGGCGATCGCTCCCGAGATGCGCGGGATGATGGCGTACGATCCACCCGCTCCGCTCTCCGGTTTCCCGGCGCGCGCGATCGGCCCGCTGCGCTACATCGCGCACGTCTACGAGCGGGCCATCTTCCCCCTCGCGCCGGGCCGCATCGAGATACCGCCCGCTCGCCTCGTGTACGCTATGCCGCTCTCCTACAGCTTCTTCAGTCGGGAGGAGAGCTTCGAGATGCAGAGCGACAGCGTCTCGGTGGTGGTCCTCGAGCCGCCGGCCGAGGGGCGGCCCGCCGACTGGAATGGTGCGGTGGGCTCCATCTCCGTGGCCGCGCGCGTGGACAGCGTGGGCGTCCGGGTGGGCGACGCCGTGCGGCTCACGGTGAGCGTGTCGGGGGAGGGAAACGTGAAGCTCTTTCCGCGCCCGACGCTCGAGCTGCGCGACGTGAACGTGGTGCCAGCCGGCGAGCGCGTGACGTTGTCGAGCGACTCGCTGGACGTGAGTGGTGTGAAGGAGTTCGACTGGATCGTCACGCCTCTGCACGAGGGCCGCCTCGTTCTTCCACAGGTTCGCTACCCGTACTTCGATCCGCGTGAGCGGAGCTACTCGGTGGCGCGCTCGCCCGCGCTCACGCTCGAGGTGGCGCCCGGGTCGCTCGCAGCCGTCGAGCCGGGGGCGAAGTCGCGTGCGCCGTGGCCGGTGCGCGCGGAATACCGGGGCGCGCTTCCCACCGAGCCCTATCAGCGTCCGGGCTTCTGGTGGCTGCTCGTCCTCGCTCCCGTCCCCGCAGTGGCGATGGCGGTGGTGCGCAGGCCGCGCCGCCGCCGCGCCATCGCTCGTTCGCCGCGTCGTGAGCTGAACCATCTCTCGCGCGCGGCATCGGCCGATGCGCGCGCGATCCGGCGCGCATTCGTCGCTTCGCTGGCGCAGCGGTTGCGGGTCGCCTCGAGCTCGATCGCCGATCCACGCGGACTCGCGCGCCATGCGCGCCGCGCCGGTGCCGCAGCGGAGACGGCGGCGCGCGCGGCCGCGCTCCTGGAGGAGCTGGATTCCGCCGCTTTCAGCACGTCGGCCGCGGCGCGCGACGGTCTCGCATCGCGCGCCGAGAAGGTCTATCGGGCGCTGGATGCCGAGTGCCGACGCTTTCGAGATGGACGCGTGCGAGGGCGCGCCGCCTTCGGCGTGATCCTCGCGCTCGGGCTCGCTGCAGGCGCCCACGCGGCTTCGTTCAGTGACGACGCGCGCCAGTACGCGCGCGGCGTGGACTCCTATCACCGCGGTGCCTACTCGCTCGCGGCGCGCGATTTCGCGGCCGTCGCAACGCGAGTTCCGCGCGCGGCGGATGCATGGGCCAATCTCGGAACCGCCGCCTACGCGGCGGGCGATACGGGTCGCGCCGTCGCGGGGTGGGAGCGCGCTCTTCGTCTCGAGCCGCGTGCGAGCGATGTCCGCGAGCGCCTGGACGTGGCTGGTCCCGGCACCATCGCCGGCATCGCCGGTGTTCCTTCACTCTCTCCCGCGCCGATCGCTGTGGTGGCACTGGCGATCTGGGCCATCGCCTGGCTCGCGCTCGCATGGCTCATCGCTCGCCGAGCCAGGGGGAGCAACATCGCGCTCGCGTTCACGGTCATCGGCGCGGCCGTGGCGCTGGGCGCCGCCGTGGCGGTGATCGATGCACGCCTCGCCGCGCGCGATCTGGTCGTCGGCGCGCATGAGACGCGTCTGCGCCTCCTCCCCGCGCTCGCATCGGAGAGCCAGGCGAGTCTCCACGCCGGCGACCTCGCTCGCGTGATCGACCGCGATGGAGCATGGCTTCGCATCTCGCTCGGCGGAGGGCGCTCGGGGTGGACGGACAGCGCCTCGGTGTACCGCATCGCGCGTGACTGACGCGCGACGCGTGATTGACGCTCATCCATCGGCGCCGGTAGCTTAGCGCATGGCTCGCATTGCAGTTCTCCAGAGCGCCGTCGTCGACCAGATCGCCGCCGGCGAGGTGGTGGAGCGCCCCGCCTCCGTGGTGAAGGAGCTGGTGGAGAACGCCCTCGACGCCGAGGCGCGCTCCATAGAGATCACCGTGGACGACGGCGGTCGCGCGCGGATCCGCGTCGCCGACGATGGAATCGGGATGGAGCGCGATGACGCTCTGCTCGCCGTGCAGCGCCATGCGACATCGAAGATCCGCCAGGCGCGCGACCTCGTCGGCGTGGCGAGCTTCGGCTTCCGCGGAGAGGCGCTTCCCGCGATCGCCTCCGTCTCCGAGATGGAGCTGGAGACGGCGGCAGACGATGGCGCCGGCACCATCATCCGCCTGGCCGGCGGCGCGATGCGCGAGGTAGCCGATACATCGCGTCGCCGCGGCACTTCGGTGACAGTCGCTCGGCTCTTTCACAACGCGCCCGCGCGCCAGCGTTTTTTACGCTCCGCGCGCTCCGAGTGGCGCGCCATCGTCGAAGTCCTCACTCAGCTCGCGCTCACGCGGCGGGATGTGCGGCTCACGGTGGTGCACGACGGCCGCCCGGCCCTCTCTCTCCCCGTGGCCGGTACGCTTCGCGCCCGCGTGGGAGCGCTCTGGGGCGCGGACCGCGCGGAGCGGCTGCTGGAGGTCGACGACGTGAGCGGGGAGGTGCGGCTCACGGGGCTCGTGGAGCGTCCCGGCGAGGTGGGGAGCGGCGGGCGCCGACTCTTCCTGAGCATCAACGGCAGATCCATCCGCGACCACGGTCTCGTGCGCGCAGCGGAGGCGGCATATCGCTCCACCATCCCCGCCGGCGCGCGGCCGACACTCATTCTCGAGCTCACACTCCCCGCGGATTCGATCGACGTGAACGTGCACCCCACCAAGGCGGAGGCGCGTTATCGCGACCGCTGGGCCGTGGAGCGCGCCGTCGAGCGGGTGGTGCGCCGCGCGCTCGGAGGGACCGACGCATCCGCCGCGCTCGGAGGGAGCTATTCGGCATGGCGCTACTCGAACGGCGCCGTGCCGCGCGAGGCAGCACAGGAGGTGGACATCGAGGTGCTGCGGCAGCCCTCCGCCGGCCATCTCGCTGGCCCGGTCTTCGCCGCGGCGCCGTACGATGATGCGGAAGCGCCGACTGATGCCGGCACCGAATCGGTAGTCGCACTCCCCGGTGACGAAACGCGTCCTGTTCGCTCCGACATCGCCCCTCCCGCCGAGCCGGTTCCCCCGCTCGTGCAGCTCCACCGCACCTACATCATGCTCGAGCGCGAGGAGGGACTCGTACTGATCGATCAGCACTCGGCGCACGAGCGCGTGCTCTACGAGCGCTTCATGGGAACGCTCGAGAGCGGCGAGGCGCCGTCGCAGCGGCTGCTCTTTCCCATCACGCTGCATCTCGGGCCTGCGGAGGGGGAGGCCTTCGACGAGCACCGTTCGCTCTTCGAGCAGCTCGGCTTCGAGATCGATGGCTTCGGCGGGCACACGCTCATCGTGAGCGCGGTCCCCATGCCGCACCCACGCTTCGATGCGCAGCGCTGCCTGCGCGACACGCTCGACTCGCTCACCGGCGACAGGCTCGCCGGATCCGCGGCGAAGCACGAGCGTCTCGCCGCCACGCTCGCCTGCAAGGCGGCGATCAAGGCGGGCGACCAGCTCTCCGAGGGCGAGATGCGCGCGCTGTACGTAGCGCTCCGCGCCACGCGCCTCCCCGCGCACGATGTACACGGGCGCTCGACCATCGTGCGGCTCGGCTGGGACGAGGTGGAGCGACGCTTTGGCAGGCGCTGAGCTCCGCGTCATAACCGGTCCTACGGCGTCGGGGAAATCGGCGCTCGCGCTGCAGCTCGCCGAGCGATTCCCGATCACCATCATCAGCGCCGACTCGCGGCAGATCTATCGCGGCTTCGACATCGGCACGGCCAAGCCATCGCGCGCCGAGCTCGAGGCCGTCCCGCATCGTGGTGTCGACCTCGTGGGCCCGACGGAGCGCTATTCCGCGGCGGCGTGGGCAGCGGCCGCTGGAGAATGGATGTCCGAGAGCGCCTCGGCCGGCCGCACCCCGGTGGTGGTGGGGGGGACCGGATTCTACATCCGTGCTCTCGTCGCACCGCTCTTCGAGGAGCCGCCGCTCGACGCCGAAAGCCGGGCGGCACTCGGCGCTGCGCTCGCCGAGCTCGAGACCGCCGAGTTGCGCCGCTGGACCGGAGCACTCGATCCCGAGCGCGCACATCTGGGGCGCGCGCAACTCCTCCGCGCCATCGAGGTGGCGCTGCTCACCGGGACCCCCATCTCCGAGTGGCACCGCCGATCGCCCGGCGCGCCCGCGCGGAGGGCCCGCTATCTTGTACTCGATCCGGGGAGAGCGCTGGCCGGAAGGATCGAGGCGCGAGTGCTCGAGATGCTCTCGGCGGGGTGGGAGGCGGAGGTCTCCGCGCTCGTCGAGCGTGTTCCGCCGGACGCGCCCGCCTGGAACGCTTCCGGGTATCGCGCCGTTCGCGATCTGGTGGAAGGGCGCATATCCCGCGAGCGGGCAATCGAGCGTACGGTCATCGATACCCGGCAGTACGCCAAGCGACAGCGCACCTGGATCCGCAACCAACTCCGCGATGCAAACGTGACATTCATCGATCCGCTCTCGTCCGACGCCCTCGGTGCGGCATCGGCCTGGTTCGCCCGTGATAGCGAGGCGAGCCTGTGAAGATCGGCATAACCTGCTATCCAACCTACGGCGGCTCCGGAGCGGTGGCCACCGAGCTCGGGATCGCGCTCGCCGAGCGCGGTCACGAGGTGCACTTCGTCACCTACCAGCAGCCGTTTCGACTTCCCGCATTCCTTCCACGCGTCTTCTTCCACGAAGTCGACGTGGTCCGCTACCCGCTCTTCGAGTACCCGCCGTACGATCTCACTCTCGCGGTGCGCATGCACCAGGTGGTGAGGCTGCACGGGCTGGATCTCATCCACGCGCATTACGCCATCCCACACGCCACGAGTGCATGGATCGCGCGGGAGATGCTCCAGGACAGCGGCTCGGACGTGAAGATCATCACCACGCTCCACGGCACCGACATCACGCTGGTGGGGCAGGATCCTTCCTTCAAGCCGATCACGAGATTCTCGATCGAGCGTTCCGATGGACTCACCGCGGTATCCCACTTCCTGCGGGAGCAGACGTACCGTGCTTTCGGCTGCACGGGCTGCGCGGTGGAGGTGATCCACAACTTCGTGGATCCAGCCACCTTCGATCGCTCCGCTTATCCGCGCCTTCTGCGTGAGCAGTACGGCACGGGCCGCGCGATCCTCATGCACGTCTCCAACTTCCGGCCGGTCAAGCGGGTGCGCGACATCGTGCGCATCTTCGCGCGCGTGCGGGAGTCGCTCCCCAGCATCCTGGTGATGGTGGGAGACGGGCCGGAGCGTGTCCAGGCGGAAGATGAGGCGGCGCAGCTCGGGGTGGAGCACGACGTCTTCTTCCTCGGGAAGATCGACGCCGTCGCACCGCTCCTCGCCAACGCCGATCTCTTCCTTCTCCCGAGCGAGAGCGAGTCGTTCGGTCTCAGCGCGCTCGAGGCGCTCGCCTGCGGCGTGCCGGTGGTCGCGTCGCGCGTGGGGGGGCTCCCCGAGGTGGTGCGCGATGGGGTGACAGGAGCGCTGCGCGATGTGGGAGATGTGGACGCCATGGCCGAAGCCGCGACCACGATCCTTCGCGACAGGGTACTCTGGGCGGAGATGAGCGCCGCGGCCGCAGCAGACGCGCGCGCGCGATTCTCCACCGGTGATATCGTCTCCCGCTACGAAGCGTTCTATGAGCGCACGCTCGCTTAGGGCATTCCTCGAGCTCGCGCGCTGGGAGAACGCGCTGATGGCGTCGCTCGGCGTCCTCTTCGGCGCCTGGTGGGTGGGGTGGGGGAGCGAGGTGCCGATCGGCTTCGCAATCCTCGCCGCGCTCCCGCTCACCGCGGCGGCGAACGCGTGGAACGACATCGCCGACGTCGCGATAGACCGCCGCGCGCATCCATCCCGCCCGCTCCCCTCGGGACGTCTGACCGCGGCGGCAGCTCGCCGCTTCGCGGCGTTTTCCGCGCTCGCCGGAGTGGTGCTAGCCTCGGGTGCGGACGCGCAGTTGGGGATCCTTACAGTCGTGGTCCTGGCGCTCATGTACGCCTACAGCAACGGTCTCAAGCGAGCGGGGCTCGTGGGCAACGTCACGGTGGCCGTGCTCGCGTCGCTTCCGTTCCTCTACGGCGGCTGGGCCGCGGGAAGGCCGAGCAAGGCGCTCGTGCTCGTGGCGATAGCGGCACCGCTGCACTTCGCGCGCGAGATTGCCAAGGACATCGAGGACGCACCGGCCGACGCCGCTTCGCGCGAAACCCTCCCAGTCACCGGAGGGAGCGAGGTGGCGGCCGCGGTGCTCGTGGCGTCGTTGATCGTCTTCCTTCTGCTCCTCATCCCCTACGCGGTGGCGCGTCCGCTACTGGCCGTGGCTCTCCTCCCGGCGATAGCGTTGGTGGCCTACGCCGGCTGGTGCGTGGTCAAGGGACGCCGCGGAAGCCCGCTCGTCTTCAAGATCGCCATGCTCTGCGCCATGGGTGCCTTCGTCGTGGTGCACCACTGATTGCTCCGCTCCATCCGGTGCGCGTCCGCACCAATCCAGCACTCCCACCTCTCACCGCCAACGAATGACCGTCTTCCAGGCGCTGGTGCTCGGCATACTTCAGGGACTCGCCGAGTTTCTTCCGATCAGCAGCTCCGCGCACCTCGCGCTGGTTCCCTGGTTCTTCGGCTGGCCCGAAGCCGGGCTCGCATTCGATGTGTCGCTTCACGTGGGCACGCTCGTGGCCGTCCTGGTGTACTTCCGTGCCGAGTGGGTGCGGCTCATAGCCGCCTTCATCTCCATCCTGCGCAAACGTAGAGTCGAGACGGAGTCGGAGCGGCGCGTGATCTTTCTCATTATCGCGACGATCCCCGGCGGGATCGGCGGCATTCTCCTCGCGGACTACGCCGAGACAACCTTCCGCTCGCCCGTGCTCATTGCCAGCGCGCTCATGGCGCTCGGTGTGGTGCTCTGGATCGTCGATCGGTATGCGCCGCGCTCGAAGTCGCTCGGCTCCATGCGTTGGTGGGACGCGTTGCTCATAGGAATCGCTCAGGTGTTCGCGCTCATCCCCGGAGTGTCTCGCTCCGGTGCCACCATCACGGCGGGTCGCGCCGACTCGTTCGACCGTGAGAGCGCGGCGGTGTTCAGCTTCCTGATGAGCATGCCCATCATCCTCGCCGCCGCGGTTCTGGAGGTGCCACACGCCCTCGCGGCGAACGGCCTCTCGCTCCCGCTGTTGGTGGGCGTCCTCGCGTCGGCCGTGAGCGGGTGGCTGGCGATAGCCGTGCTCCTCCGCTTCGTCACGCGGAACAGCTACGGGATCTTCGCCATTTATCGGGTCGTGTTGGGGCTCGTGGTGCTCGCAGTGGTCTTCGCGCGTGCGTGAGCCGCTCTACGACGGCCGCTCCGCGGGCGAGCTTCGGTCGCTCCTGGAGCTTCCACGCGTGGAGCTGCACGATGCCGTCACCTCTACGCTCGACGTGGCGCACGTGCTGGGTGCGGAGGGTGCACCGGCGGGGACGCTGATCCTCGCCGAGCTGCAGACTGCGGGGAGGGGGAGAGCCGGCCGGCGCTGGGAGTCGCGAGCGGGGAGCGGGATCTGGCTCACGATCATCGAGCGTCCAGCCGATGCGGATGCGGTGGAGCTCCTCTCCATCCGGCTCGGCCTCGCGGCAGCCCGCGTTCTCGACCGCTGGACCGATGAGGGGGTACGCTTGAAGTGGCCCAACGATCTCTACGTGGGCGGCGGGAAGCTGGCTGGAATTCTGGTGGAGACTCGCTGGCGCGCTCAGCGTCTGGACTGGGCGGCGCTGGGATTGGGGATCAACGTGCTTCCGCCGCCCGGCGTCGGCCGCGCGGTCGCCGCGCTCGCACCAGGGAGCCAGCGCGTCGCGGTGCTGCAGGCGCTCGTGCCCGCACTGCGCGACGCCGCGCGGGCAAGCGGAGCGCTCGCTGCTTCGGAGCTGGAGGAGTACGGCGCGCGCGACATGGCGCGCGGCCACCGCTGTGCGGCGCCGGTCGCGGGAGTCGTGCAGGGGATAGACGCGCACGGGTCGCTCCTCGTGCGCACGGCTTCCACCGTCATCCCCTTCCGTTCCGGCTCTCTGGTACTCGAGGAGGAATCGTGATCGCAACGTTCGACGTGGGCAACACGGAAACCACCATCGGAGTCTTCGACGGCGAGGAGCTCCGCGCGCACTGGTGCGTGATGACGGACGTCGCGCGTACCAGCGACGAGTTCGGGCTCCTCCTTCGCGGGCTCCTCGAGGCGCGCGGCGTGGGGGTTGGTGACCTTCGCGGCTGCGCCATCGCCTCGGTGGTTCCTCCCATCAACGCGCCGCTCATCGAGGCGTGCGAGGTCTGGCTCGGAGTGACTCCCGTGATGGTGGACGCCAGCTCGCCGCTTCCCATCGAGCTGCGTGTGGACGAGCCCCTCACCGTGGGCGCCGACCGGCTGGTGAACACGCTCGCGGCGAGCCACATCCACGGCCGCGACACCATCGTCGTGGACCTCGGTACCGCGACGACCTACGACTGCATCACCGCCGAGGGAGTCTTCCTCGGTGGAGTGATCGCGCCCGGGCTGCGAACCTCGGCGGACACGCTCTTCCGGCGCACGTCGAAGCTCCCCGCGACCGCGCTCGTGCCGCCCGCGAAAGTGATCGGAACGCGCACCGAGGAGTGCATCCGCGCGGGTGTGGTGCTCGGCGCGGCCGATTCGATCGATGGGCTGGTGCGGCGAATCAAGGGCGAGTGGCCGAACGAGCGCACGCCCATGGTGATCGCCACCGGTGGCTTCGCGGAGCTCATGGCGCCGCTCTGCCGGGAGGTGGACTGCGTGGAACCGTTCCTCACGCTCCATGGTTTACGTCTGGCGTACGGGCTGCTGAGCGCTGAGTCCGCCTAAGGCGGTGTAAATCGGCGACTTAAGTCGTCCCTGTGGCCCTGGATAACAATCAGGGACCCGCCTTGACGCTCGTGCGCGCCCCATATATCTTCGCCACTGTTAGCACTCTCTTGGCGAGAGTGCTAACGAGCAAGGTACCCCAGAGTCATCGTGAACCCATAACGAGGAGAAACGCGACCTATGGCCACCAAGAGTGCCGCAGCGGTGAAGGTGACGCCGCTGGCCGATCGTGTCGTCGTGAAGCCGCTCGAGGAAACCGAGCAGATGCGCGGGGGGCTCTACATCCCCGACACCGCCAAGGAGAAGCCGCAGCAGGGCGAGATCGTCGCCGTGGGCCCCGGGCGCTACGAGAAGGACAAGCGCGTGCCGATGGATGTGAAGGTCGGCGACAAGGTGCTCTACGGGAAGTACAGCGGCACCGAGGTCACGCTCGACGGCGAGCAGTATCTGATCCTCAAGGAATCGGACGTCCTCGCTGTAGTAGGCTGACGCCGCCGCGGCGCGCGCTCACTGCGTAGCGGCCGCACTCGAATTCCAAACACCAAATAGAAAACGGTCATATGGCTGCCAAGGAACTTCATTTCAACACCGATGCACGCGCGGCTCTCAAGCGCGGCGTCGACCAGCTCGCCGAGGCGGTGAAGGTCACGCTCGGCCCCAAGGGACGGAATGTCGTCATCGACAAGAAGTTCGGCGCGCCCACCGTCACCAAGGACGGCGTGACGGTCGCCAAGGAAGTCGAGCTCACCGACCCGCTGGAGAACATGGGTGCACAGATGGTGAAGGAGGTCGCCACCAAGACTTCCGACATCGCCGGTGACGGTACCACCACCGCTACCGTCCTCGCGCAGGCGATCTACCGCGAGGGCCTCAAGAACGTCACCGCAGGCGCCAACCCGATGGCGATCCGCCGCGGGATCGACACCGCCGTCGGCGCGGTCGTCGAGGAGCTCAAGAAGATCAGCATCCCCACCAAGGGGAAGAAGGAGATCGCCCAGGTCGGCACCATCTCCGCGAACAACGACAAGGAGATCGGTGACCTCATCGCCGAGGCGATGGAGAAGGTCGGCAAGGACGGCGTGATCACCGTGGAGGAGGCGCGCGGCCTCGACACCACGCTCGAGACCGTGGACGGCATGCAGTTCGACCGCGGCTACCTCTCGCCCTACTTCGTGACCGATCCCGACAAGATGGAGGCCGTCCTCGAGGACGCGCTGGTTCTCATCCACGACAAGAAGATCTCGTCGATGAAGGACCTCCTCCCCATCCTCGAGAAGGTCGCGCAGATGGGCAAGCCTCTGCTCATCATCGCCGAGGACATCGAGGGCGAGGCGCTGGCCACGCTCGTGGTCAACAAGCTCCGCGGCACGCTCCGCGTGTGCGCGGTGAAGGCGCCCGGCTTCGGCGACCGCCGCAAGGCGATGCTCGAGGACATCGCGGTGCTGACCAACGGACAGGTGATCAGCGAGGAAGTCGGCTTCAAGCTCGAGAACGCGGTGGTCAGCGATCTCGGTAGCGTGAAGCGCGTAGTGGTCGACAAGGACAACACCACCCTCATCGACGGCGCCGGCTCCGAGGACAAGATTCAGGGCCGCGTGAAGGAGATCCGCGTCGCGATCGACAAGTCGACCTCCGACTACGACAAGGAGAAGCTGCAGGAGCGCCTGGCGAAGCTCGCCGGCGGCGTCGCCGTGATCAACGTCGGTGCCGCGACCGAGTCGGAGATGAAGGAGAAGAAGGCTCGCGTCGAGGACGCGCTGCACGCCACGCGTGCGGCGGTGGAGGAGGGTATCGTCCCCGGCGGCGGTGTCGCTCTGGTCCGTGCGCAGCGGACTCTCAAGGACCTGAAGCTCGATGAGACCGACGAGCAGATCGGCGTCGACATCATCCGTCGCGCGATCGAGGAGCCGCTCCGCATGATCGTCCACAACGCCGGCCATGAGGGCGCGATCGTCCTCGAGAAGGTGCGCTCCGCCAAGGACGACAGCTACGGCTACAACGCGCTGACCGATACGTACGAGGACCTCATGGCGGCGGGCGTGATCGACCCCACCAAGGTCACTCGCACGGCGCTGCAGAACGCCGCCTCCATCGCGGCGCTCCTCCTCACGACCGAGGCGCTGGTCGTGGAGAAGAAGGAGGATAAGCCCGCAATGCCGGCCGGCGGCCCTGGCGGCATGGGTGGGATGTACTGATCCCCGACGGGGTCAGGTCTTTAAATTCGAGGGGGCTGAGCAAT
>JBIQMO010000089.1:0-13652 GCA_044463245.1 Gemmatimonas aurantiaca | reverse complement strand
CGCGCCATCCGCGACGAGATGGAGGGCTGGCTCCGCTCCAGGAACGTGCGCATCTAGCGTGACCGCGCGACGCTGGGCACTGCTCGCCGTATTGGCCGTCGCGCTCCTGCTCCTGGCCGGGCGCATCCTGGCCGGCGTTTACGTCGACTATCGCTGGTACGAGGCACTCGGGGCAGCGTCGCTCTGGAGGACGAAGGCTCTCCTTACGACGCTTCTCGATCTCGCCTCGGGCGGGGCGGCGGCACTCTTCGTCTTCGCCAACCTCTATGCAGTGAGGCACAGCGTCGTCTCCATCGTGCTCCCGCGCCGCGTGGGGAACGTGGAGATCGGACAGGAGGTGCCCGGCAGCTACCTCGTGGGTGCCGCGGCGGCGATCGCGATAGTAGCCGGTGCGCTGCTCACTCTCCCGGACAGGAGCTGGATGTCGCTCGCGCTCTCGCGCCACGGCATTCCCTTCGGCGAGACGGATCCGTACTTCGAGGCGGATCTCGGCTTCTTCGTCTACTGGCTCCCGCTGGAGAACGCGCTGCACCTCTGGGCGCTGATAACGCTGCTCGTCGCGGCGGCGCTCGTGATTTTCCTCTACGCGCTCACGCCCAGCATGCGCTGGCAGCGCGGCTCCCTGTACGTCTCCAACTGGGTGCGCCGCCACCTCGTGGTGCTCGGTGCGATCCTGCTGCTCATCATCGCGTGGGGCGACCGCCTCGGCGCCTATAGGGTGCTGATACACGGAAGCGGAGCATCGGGAGCGTTCACCTTCTCGGACCACCGCGCGGCCATACCGGTCAGCGTTTGGCTCTCCATTCTGACCGTGGGCATCGCCTTCGTCGTGCTCATCTTCGGATGGAACGGGCAGCTGCGCGTGGCCTTCGTCTCGCTCACGATTCTGCTGGTCCTGTCGCTCGCGCTGCGACAGCTCGGCCCCGTGGTCGCGCGGCGCGCATCGGGGATCCAGAACGTGAACGCGCGAGAGGCTCCGTACAGGCAGCTGCGCGCGGATTACTCGCGACGTGCCTACGGCGTGGACAGGATAGTGGGGCGCGGGCAAGGCACGGCGCCGGGCGAGAGCGTTCGCTACGCGTCTCCCGGTGATGCGACCGGCGCCGTGGCGATCTGGGATGCGCCGGCGCTCGAGCGCGCGGTGGGAGGGAGCCAGACCACTCCGGGAGTGACGCGTGGTGTGGGCTGGGCGCCATCGCTCCCCGCGCTCGAGGGTGTGGTGCTCACCGAGCAGCAGCGCGTTGACGCGGCGTCGGGCGAGCTGGACGAGAGGCGCAGCTCCTGGCTCGTCACGCGCGTGCTCGCGGCGGCGGCGGATGACCAGGGGCTCCCGATAGCTCTCCCCCGCACACCGGGCGGCAGCGATACCCAGCCGGACACGCTTCCCACGGTGCTGATCTACGATTCGGTGCCCGGCTACACGGTGGTCACGGACCCGAGGGAGCAGGTGGCGGCGCCGAGTCTGGCGAGCGGCTTCTCGCGCCTCGCGCACGCGTGGGGGCTGCAGAACTTCCGCCTGCTCTCCTCGGAGCTCGCGCCCACGCGCGTCGTGAGCCACCGCGGCGTACGCGAGCGGGTAGGGAAGCTCGCTCCGTTCTTCGCGCAGGGTACGAGCGTACGCCCGGTAGTGGCCGCGGACTCGCTCTACTGGATCGTCGATCTCTACGCGGCGAGCGAGTACTATCCGCTCAGCGATCACTATCTGCTCGGCAGGGAGGAGTTCAGCTACCTCCATTACGCCGCGGTCGCCACGGTGAACTCGCACACGGGGGTAGTGAGCATTCTCCCGGAGGGTGTTCCCGGTCCGATCGTGTCGAGCTGGATGCGACTCTTCCCAGCGATGTTCGCCAGCGCCGCCACGCTCCCCGCCCAGCTCCTGTCAGCGATTCCTCCCGCGACCGACGGCGCGCGTGCGCAGGCGGAGATGCTCGCGCGCTTCGGCGGGCGTGGTCAGGCACGGCCGCTGGGACGACTTCCATGGAACGACGGCGCGGACTCCGTCCTGCGGCGCGGCGCCGAGCCCCTCTATCAGCTCCCGCGCGGCACTCTGGTCTGGTCACAGGCCGTGCTCGACTCGACCGACCGGATCGCGGGCCTGGTACTGCGCACCGCCGGCCAGTACGGCATTACCGAGTGGCTCCCGCTCGACAGCGGCGGAACGCGCTGGAACACGCTCCTCGAGCAGCTGCATCAGGTGATCGACAGCTCCCTCACCCTTCCGCCGAATACGCGGATGGTGCGCGGTCCGGTTCGCGCGATTCCGATCGGCAATTCCCTGGTGCTCGTACAACCGGCGTACCGCTGGAAGAGCGACGGCGCCCCGACGCTCGCGCGCGTAGCGGTGGCGCATGACGGTGCGACTACGGTCGGCGCCACGCTAGCGAGCGCGCTCGGAGTCACCGAACAGCAGCCCGCAGGCGGCGCCGGCGCACCGGAGGGGAGCGGCGACTTCCGCATGCGCGTGCGCCGACTCTACGAGCAGATGCGCGAGGCGCTGCGGCGGGGAGACTGGGAGGCGTTCGGGCGCGCGTACGACGCACTGGGGCGGATCATCGCCTCGGGTGCACAGTGATGCGGCGTTTGCCACGGACCACCCGGGAAGTGATTCGAAGATGAGCGACGACGCTCGGGCGAACAGGGAAGCTCCAGCGACGCCGCGGCGAACCGCGGTCATCGCACTCGGCGGGAACGCACTCTCACCGCCTGGCGAGCGCTCGAACATCCACGATCAGTTTCGCCATACTCGCGAAAGCCTGGGGCTCGTAGTGGACCTCGCCCTCGATGGCTGGGACCTCTGCGTCGTGCACGGGAACGGCCCGCAGGTAGGTGATGAGCTCGTGCGCAACGAGGCTGCGAGCGACGAGGTCGCGCCGCTTCCGCTCGGCGTTCTCGTCGCTTCGACCGCCGGGTGGATCGGGTACATGATCCAGCAGTCCATCGAGAACGCGCTGCGGGTGGCGGGGAGCGATCGCCTCGCGGTGTCCCTCGTAACGCAGGTACGCGTATCGCGCGACGATCCGGCGCTCACGCATCCCACGAAGTTCATCGGTCATTCGATCCCCGACGATCGCGCGGCGCGCCTCGCCGCGGATGGCGTGTCCGTGAAGAGGGATTCGCACGGCGCGTGGCGGCGCGTGGTGGGAAGTCCGAAGCCGCTCGCGATACCGGAGGTCGAGTCGATTCGTACTCTCCTCTCGACGGGTACGATCGTGATCGCGTGCGGAGGCGGCGGCGTGCCGGTATATCGTGATCCCTTCCTGGGCTGGGAAGGGGTCGATGCCGTAGTCGACAAGGATCTCGCGGCCGCCGTGCTGGCGCGCGACCTCGGTGCGTCGCTCCTTCTCATACTCACCGACATAGACGCGGTGTACCTCGACTACGGGACGCCCTCGCAGCGTGCGTTGCGCACGCTCACCGTCGAGGAGGCCGAGCGCCAGGACAGCGAGGGCGCGTTCGGCGAGGGAAGCATGGCGCCCAAGGTGCGCGCGGCGGTGGAATTCGTGCGAGCCACGGGAGGACGCGCTATCATTACTGAGCTGAGTCGCGGCCTGGAAGCGGTCGGCGGCAACGCAGGGACGACGATCACACTGGAGAACGCGTGAACATTCATGAATACCAGGCGAAGGACATCTTCCGCCGGCACGGGATCCCCGTTCCGCCGGGCGAGGTGGCCTCGACGCCGGAAGAGGCCGAACAGATAGCTCGACAGTACGGCGGAACGGTGGTGGTGAAGGCACAGGTGCACGCCGGCGGGCGCGGGAAGGCGGGCGGTGTAAAGCTCGCGAAGACGCCCGCCGAGGCGAAGTCGCTCGCTTCGCAGATCCTGGGAATGCGAATCAAGGATCTCCCGGTGCAGCGCGTGCTCGTCACGCCGGCCGCCGACATCGCCACCGAGGCGTACGTCGGGATCGTGGTGGACCGCGCATCGAAGCGCGCCGTCTTCATGGTGAGCCCCGCGGGCGGTATCGACATCGAGGAGGTGGCGGCGAAGACGCCCGACAAGATCATGCGACTCGCCGTGGATCCCGCCTTCGGTCTCCTACCATTCGAGGCGATGCGCCTCGGCTTCTTCCTCTACGACGACGTGAAGAAGGTTCGCGCCGCCGCACGAATCATGGAGCAGCTCTACGCCGCGTTCGCCGACGTGGGCGCGTCGCTCGCGGAGATCAACCCGCTCGTCACGACGCCCGCCGGCGACGTGCTCGCGCTCGACGCGAAGCTCGTCGTGGACGACAACGAGCTGGCGCGCCGCCCCGACCTCGCCGCACTGCGCGATGAATCGGCGGAGGCGCCGAGCGAGGTCTCGGCGCGGCGCGCCGGACTCACCTTCGTGAAGCTCGACGGCAACGTCGGCTGCGTGGTGAACGGCGCGGGGCTGGCCATGGCCACCATGGACCTCGTGAAGTACTACGGCGGCGAGCCGGCCAACTTCCTCGACATCGGCGGATCGTCCAACCCAGAAAAGGTGGTCAACGCGCTCAGGATCATCACCGCCGACCCCAACGTGAAGGCGATCCTCTTCAACATTTTCGGCGGCATCACGCGCACGGATGATGTCGCCAACGGGATCGTCAAGGCGACGAAGTCGAATCCTCTCAAGGTTCCCATCGTGATCCGGCTCACGGGAACGAACGAGGAGATCGCGTTGCAGATCCTCGAGAAGAACGGCTTCTCCGCGATGACGGACATGGACAGCGCAGTGCAGAAGGCGGTGCAACTGGCGACCGGGGGACAGGCGGCGTGAGCATATTCATCGACAACACCACTAGGGTAATCGTTCAGGGGATCACGGGCCGCGACGGCTCATTCCACGCGAAGCAGATGCTCGATTACGGCACCTGCGTCGTGGCCGGCGTCACACCCGGAAAGGGCGGCCAGCGCTTCGAGGACAGGGTGCCGATCTTCGACACCATGGCCGATGCGGTGGCCGAATCGAAGGCCAACACGTCGGTGATCTACGTGCCGCCCGCGTTCGCTGCCGACGCGATGATGGAGGCCGCCGACGCGGGGATCGCGCTCATCGTCTGCATCACGGAGGGCGTGCCCGTGCTCGACATGACGCGCGTGTACCGCTACGTGAGGGAGAAGGGTGCGCGCCTCATCGGCCCCAACTGCCCGGGCCTCATCACACCGGGGAAGAGCAAGGTCGGCATCATCCCCGGCAACATCTGCGCGCCCGGCCCGGTGGGCGTGGTGAGCCGCTCCGGCACGCTCACCTACGAGGTGGTCTATCAGCTCACCCGCGCCGGGATCGGACAGACGACCTGCGTGGGGATCGGCGGTGACCCGATCAACGGCACCAACTTCATCGACTGCCTCGCGGCGTTCGAGAAGGATCCGGAGACGAAGGCGGTGGCGCTCATGGGCGAGATCGGCGGTAGCGACGAGCAGGACGCGGCCGTGTTCATCAAGGAGCACATGAGCAAGCCGGTCGTAGGGTTCATAGCCGGTCGCACCGCGCCGCCGGGACGCCGCATGGGCCACGCCGGCGCCATCATCTCCGGCTCCGCCGGCACGGCCGCGGAGAAGATCGAAGCTTTCAAGGCGGCCGGAATGGGAATCGCCGAGCGTCCCGCTGAATTCGTGAAGCTCATTCGCGAGCGGATGTGAAGCTTTCCGATTTCGTCGTACCCGCTCGGGTGGTCGTGCCGCTCGAGCAGCTTCCACTCACGGATGCGGCCTGGCTTCTCGTGGAACGGCTCACCGCGGCTGGTGCGGTGGCCGATCCCGAGAAGCTCAGGGCGCGTGTGGAGGAGGCGCGTGGGGAGGACATCGTGGTGCTGGGCGACCGCGCCTTCCTCACGCACTACCGCACCGATGCCGTGGACGATCTGGCGGTGGCGGTCGGTGTGGCGCCCGAGGCGATCTCGCGCGATGCGGGCGAGACGGAGCGGCAGCAGGCACGCATCGTACTGCTCATCATCGCCCCCCCGCGCCTCGCGGCGCTCTACCTGCAGACGCTGGGCGCGTTCGCGCGACTCCTCTCGAGGCAGGAGACCGTGGACCGCATTCTGGCCGCGCAGACCCCGGAGGAGCTGGCCCGGCTCTCCGACTGGCGCGAGGCGGAGCTACCGCCGCAGATCACCGTGCGCGAGCTCATGACGGAGCGCCCGCGTACTACGCGCGCCAATACGCCGCTGCGAGAGGCCGCGCGCGAGATGGCTCGCTCGCGCATCGGCGCGCTACCCGTGGTGGATGCGGAGGGCAACCTGGTGGGGATGCTGAGCGAGCGCGAGCTGATGCGCGACATGCTCAGCAACAAGGCGATATTCGGCGGCGCGTCGGCGCACCATGTGAGCTCCTCCGAGCACGGGAGGCGTACAGTTCGAGACGTGATGACCCGACAGGTCCTCTGCGTCTCACCCGATCAGCCGCTCGCCGAAGTCGCATCTCTGATGGCCAACAAGGACGTCGAACGGGTTCCGGTCGTGCGAGAGGGGCGTCTCGTAGGGTTTCTCTCGCGCGCGGACATCGTTCGCAAACTACTGGGATCGTGAACATGGCTGGGAATCGTACGCTGACCATCATCAAGCCCGATGCATTCGGCGCCGGCAAGGCGGGGAAGATCATCGCGCACCTCGAAGAGCGTGGCTTTCGCATCCTCGCGTCGCGCGTCTTGCACCTGTCGCAGGCGCAGGCCGAAGCGTTCTACGCGGTGCACCGCGAGCGCCCGTTCTTCGGTTCGCTCACGAAGTTCATGACCTCCGGCCGCTGCATGCCGATCCTCCTCGAGCGTGAGAACGCGGTCGCTTATCTGCGCGAGACGATCGGCGCGACGGACCCCGCCGAGGCCGCGCCCGGCACGGTGCGCGCACTGTACGCCGAGTCGAAGGAGCGCAACGCGATACACGCATCGGACTCGGACGACAACGCGAAGGTGGAAGGTGCGTTCTTCTTCGCCGAGGCCGACGTGGTGGGGTGACAGGGGGAGGACCGCCGGGGTCAGGTCTTGAATTTCGAGGGGGCTGAGCAATTGCTCAGCCCCCTCGAAATTCAAGACCTGACCCCGGCGCTTCGCGAGGTGTTACAGCAGGGCGGGGGGAAACGTCATTTCATCAGCGACCCAAGGTGCACGTCGCCCCCTGGTGGACCGCTACCGCGGTAGCGGTCCACCAGGGGCAGGGACGCCTGCTCTGGCGTCGTATGACCACCCGCTCGCAAAGACCCGAAATGACCTTCCCACGCCTTCACGCTTCGGCCAGTAGCGCGCGTCGCGCAGCCTTCCTCCTCGCCGCACTTCTCCTGGTGGCCGGCGCCTGCCACGATGACGACGGCACCGGACCGGCTCCAACGGGCACGGTGGCCGGTACGGTCACCAGCTCGCTCGGCGGACCGATCTCCGGAGCGACCGTCAGCATCACTCCTTCCAGCGGGACCGCGCCCTCGGACGTCACCACCGACGGCGATGGCAAGTTCTCCATCAGTAGCGTGCCCGTGGCAGACGGGAAGGGGACCATCTCCCTCGCGGACCTCCCGGACAACTGCACCGATCCCGGCTCCATCTCCTACAGCGGACTCGCCAACGGACAGACGCTGACGAAGGACATCGAGGTCGATTGCGATCCGCTCACCGGTACGGTGGCCGGCACCGTCACCAGCAGTCTCGGTGGTCCGCTCGAGGATGTGCACGTCTCGGTGGATCCCGATGGCGACGCAGCTCCCGTGGAGGTTGCCACCGATGCCGACGGCAAGTTCAGCATCGCCGGCGTCCCCGTGGGCTCGGGCACCGTCTCGCTCTCCGGCGTTCCGGACAACTGCTCCGCTCCCGCGGCGTCCACGTACGAGGGACTCTCGGGCGGATCGACGAAGACGGTGGACATCGAGGTACCGTGCGACGCGACCACCGGTGCACTCACGGTCAACATCGCGGGCGTCGTGAACTTCGATGCCGACGTACAGGTGACGGGGCCGAACGGCTACTCCAAAGCGGTAACGAAAACCACCACGCTCACGGGCCTCGAGCCGGGAAGCTACACCGTGACGGCCGCTCCCGTCGTGGTGGATGATTCGGTCGTCATCAGCCGCTACCTGGCCGTTACCGGCGGGAGCCCCGCGTCGGTCCTGGCCGGGGATACGGATTCGGTGAACGTGACTTACGCCATCCGCACGGGAAGCGGCGGGCTCTGGTTCACGAATATCGGTAACGGAAAGATCGCGCGCTTTGCCGCCGGTCAGCTGCATTCCGACGGAAGCCCGGTCGATACAACGAGCATCGTTGGCCCCGGCTCCCCATACGGGGCCGCGTTCGACAGCGCCGGGAATCTGTGGGTGACCGGTGAAGCGGGCGACAAGCTCCATGCCTATGGCCGGGACTCGCTAGTGGCCGGCGGCAACCCCGTGCCGGTGGCGGTGCTCGGCGGGTCCATGGACGCGCCCAGGGCGATCGCCTTCGATGGCAACGGCACTCTCTGGGTGGCCAGCAGCGCCAACAACAGCATCTTCGGTTACAGCGCCGCGCTGGCCCTGGCCGGCGGGAGTCCCACGCCGACGGTGAGCATCACCAGTACGGACCTGCACGCCCCCGCCGCGCTGGCCTTCGACGCCGACGGCAATCTCTGGGTGGCCAACCTTGGAAGTGGCAGTGCATCATTGGTGGAATTTTCGGCGGCCCAGCTCGTGAGCGGTGGAAGCATCGCCGCCGCCGTCACCCTGATTCCCACGAGCGTCCTCACCGCTCCCACCGGCATCGCCTTCGACGCGAACGGCAACCTCTGGGTTGCGAATTCCGATGCGGTCGGCTCCACGGCAGCGGTGCTTTCCTTCACTCCCGCCCAGCTCGCCGCCGGCGGCTCGCCGGCCCCGAGCGTGATCGTCCACCTCGAGAATCCCAGCCTCACGGGCGGTCTCGCCTTCGACGAGAGCGGCAGCCTCTGGCTTTCGAACGCCAGCGCCAACGCACTCCAGAAGTACTCCGCCGCCCAACTCGCCACCAGCGGCACGCCGACCCCCGCCGTGACGATCTCCGCGGTCGCCGGCGGCAGCCTGAGCCTCCCGGCCGCCCTGGTATTCGACCCCCATGCGGAGGGACTGCCGATACGGTGGTAGAGGGCCAACGGGGTCAGGTCTTGAATTTCCAGCCCCACGGGCAGCTGCTCGTGGGGCTGGAAATTCAAGACCTGGCCCCGTCGCTGCTTTCTCTCTCGTCAGCCCTCCCTTGCTCCCCCCTCCATCCCCATGTACATTCAGAGGTTATGCTGTCCTACGATACTCGGGAGCTGGAGCGGCACGCGGTTCCGGTGGATGGTGAGCTTGCCGCCGACGACCCGATCTGGGAGGACGCTGACACGAGACCGGCTGCGCCCATCCGCGTCACGGGCCGCCTCTCGAAGGCTGGGAGCGGGCGGTACTACTGGAGTGGAAAGATGGAAGGGATCGCCGAGCTGGAGTGTCGGCGCTGCCTCACGGATCTGTCTGTCGATGTAGATGAGGATTCCAACGCGATCTTCGTCGAACCCGGCGACGCCGTGAGCGAAGATCCCGACGTCTATACTCTCCCGCCGCACGCCGACAAGATCGATCTCCGTCCTGCCGTGCGCGACCAGTGGCTCCTCAGCGTGCCGAGTTTCGTGCTCTGCAGGGAAGAGTGCAAAGGGCTCTGCCCACGGTGCGGTGCGGACCTCAACGAGGGACCTTGCGGCTGCCCGCCCGAAACCGAAAGCGACAGTCGCTGGGACGCGCTCAGAGCGGTGCGTCCGTCGTCCGACTAGAAATTCATTTCACCACTTCCTACTGACCTCCAATGGCCGTTCCGAAGCGCCGCACCTCCAAGCGGAAGAAGCGCGCCCGCAACACACACAAGAAGGCCCCGGCGATCGCGCTCCAAGAGTGCCCGCGCTGCCGGAGCATGAAGCGCCCGCATCGCGTCTGCGAGGAGTGCGGGTATTACGCCGGTGAGCAGCGGGTCGTAGCCAGGGAAGCCTGAATTGGCGCGCATCGCGCTGGACGCCATGGGGGGCGACCTGGCCCCCCAGGCACCGATCGCGGGGGCCCTCATGGCGCTCGCCGAGATCGATTCCCAACACATCATCCAGCTCGTGGGACGGAGCGAGGCGATCGAAGCGGAGCTCGACCGTCAGCTCGCGGCACATGCAGCGCCAGGTGAGGTGCGCGAGCGACTCGTGATCGTGGAGGCGCCGCAGGTGATCGAGATGTCCGATCGTCCCAGCGCGGCCGTGCGCGGCAAGCCAAACAGCTCCATGGTGGTCGGCCTCAAGCTGCACGCCAGCGGTGAGGCCGACGGCTTCATCTCGGCCGGCAACACGGGCGCGCAGATGGCCGCCTCTGTGGTGCTCCTCAAGCTCCACGACGGTCTCACACGTCCCGCGATCGCCACGCTCTTTCCCACGGCGCGCGACCCGGTCGTGGTGCTCGACGTGGGCGCCAACGTCGATTGCGATGCGATGGAGCTCGTGCAGTTCGCGCGGCTCGGCTCGGTCTACGCGGAGGACATCCTCGGCCGTGACGATCCCGTGATCGGCCTCCTGAGCATCGGCGAAGAGCCGGAGAAGGGAAACTCGGCCGTCAAGGAAGCGCACAAGCTGCTCGAGGCCGCGGACCTCAACTTCATCGGCAACGTAGAGGGGCGCGACATCCTCACCGGCGGCGGGCCGCACGGGCAGGTGGACGTTTTCGTCTGCGACGGCTTCGTCGGCAACGTGCTCCTCAAGTTCTACGAGTCGGTGCCGGAGATGATCTTCGGGATGATGCGTCGCAACGGCGTGACGCAGGAGCTGCTCGACCAGACCTTCAAGGGGTTCGACTACTCCGATTACGGCGGTGCGCCGCTCCTCGGTGTGAAGGGAGTGAGCATCATCTCGCACGGCAGCTCATCGCCGCGCGCCATCAAGAACGCCATAGGTGTGGCGCTCCGCGCGATCGAGAGCGATATGGTCGATCACATCGGGCGGCGTCTCACAAACTGCACGGTGAGTGGAGAATGAAGAATCCTGTAGCGCAACTCGGAGGTGTCGCGCACTCGGTGCCCGGACGGGTGGTG
Source organism: Gemmatimonas aurantiaca (assembly GCA_044463245.1). Classification (GTDB taxonomy): domain Bacteria; phylum Gemmatimonadota; class Gemmatimonadetes; order Gemmatimonadales; family Gemmatimonadaceae; genus JADGGM01. The sequence continues at coordinate 2,656 of JBIQMO010000089.1, read as the reverse complement.
ACCAACCACGAGTTCGCAGCGATGGGCCTCGACACGTCGCACGAGTGGATCATGCCGCGGACGGGGATCTGCGCCCGGCGCATCGCGTCCGAAGGCGAGAGCACCTGCAGCATGGCCGCGGACGCGTCACGCATCGCGCTCGAGCGCTCATCGCTCGGTGCCGAGGAGATCGATGTGATCATCCTCAGCACCGCCACGCCCGATCGCCTCCTCCCCGCGACAGCGGTGGATGTGCAGGCGGCGCTCGGCGCCACGAAGGCCGCCGCCTTCGACCTCGGCGCGGCGTGTTCGGGGTGGCTCTACGGACTCACGGTGGGCGAAGGTCTCATTGCGTCCGGGAGCGCCAGGAACGTGCTCGTGGTCGGCTCCGAGAAGATGAGCGCCATCGTGGACTGGACCGACCGCTCCACCTGCGTCCTCTTCGGCGACGGCGCGGGCGCCACAGTTCTCAGACCCGCGACCAACGGCGCGGGAATCCTCTCCAGCTACCTGGGAAGCGACGGTACGCTGGCGGAGCTCCTCTACAGACCCAGCGGCGGTGCCTCGATCCCGATGTCTCCCGAGGTGCTCGCCGACCACTCCTGGCTGGTGAAGATGGCCGGCCGCGAGGTCTTCAAGCACGCGGTACACACGATGTCCGACGCCGTGGACCAGGCGCTCGCTCGCGCGGAGCTCTCCGCGAGCGACATCGATCTCCTCGTACCGCACCAGGCCAACATCCGCATTATCGAGGCGACGGCGAAACACGCCGGCATCCCGATGGACAAGGTCTTCGTGAACATCGACCGCTACGGGAACACATCCTCGGCATCGATCCCGATCTCTATCGACGAAGCCATGGAACAGGAACGCATCACCACGGGGTCCACCGTGCTGATGGTCGCCTTCGGCGCCGGTCTCACCTGGGCCTCGATGGTCGTCCGCTTCTGAGTCGAACCCCTCACAGCGCATGAACGTCATTCTGCTTTTCCCCGGCCAGGGATCGCAGAGGCCGGGTATGGGGAAGGATCTGGCCGAAGCGTTTCCGGCCGCTCGTGCGGTCTTCGATGAAGCGGATCGGGGTCTCGGTTTCTCGCTCTCGTCGCTCAGTTTCCAGGGACCGGAGAGTGAGCTCACCTCCACCCAGAACGCGCAGCCGGCGCTCCTCGCACACGGAGCCGCGGCGTGGGCCGTGGTGCGCGAGCGCGTCGCACCGAGCGTGCGCGCGGCGGCCGGGCACTCGCTCGGCGAGTTCACGGCATATCACGCCGCGGGCACCTTCTCGCTCGCGGAGGCGCTCGGCGTGGTGCGCAGGCGCGGTGAGCTGATGTACGAGTCGGGCGTGGAGCGCCCGGGCGCGATGGCGGCCATCCTGGGGCTCGACGAGAAGCTCGTCGAGGAGGCGTGCCGCGAGGCGAGCGAATCGGAGGGCGTGGTCGTTCCCGCCAACTACAACACTCCGGAGCAGCTCGTGATATCGGGCGAGGTGGCGGCGGTGGAGCGAGCGATGGCGCTCGCGCGCGAGGCCGGCGCCAGGCGGGCGATTCGACTCAAGGTGAGCGGCGCCTTCCACTCGCCCCTCATGGACGTGGCGCGCGATGGGCTCGCGAATGCGCTCGGGAAGACGCGCGCGATCGATCCGGCATTCCCCGTCTATTCCAACGTGAGCGCGGAGCCGGTGCGCGACGCGGGAACGGCGTGCGACTTGCTCGTGAGCCAGCTAACTTCGCCGGTTCGCTGGACGGCGCTCGTGCGCCGCATGGTCGGCGACATCCAGCAACCGATCTTCCTCGAGCTCGGCCCCGGCTCGGTGCTCGCCAACCTGGTACAGCGCATCGCACCCGGCGCGGAGGTCCTCGGTTGCGGCACCGTCGAGGAAGTGGAACGGGTACTTCAACGCTTCGAGTAATGCGGATCGATCTCACAGGCAGGGTAGCGCTGGTGACGGGCGGCACGCGCGGGATCGGGCGCGAGATCGCGTCCACGCTCGCGCGGTGCGGCGCCCGCGTGGCGGTGGTGGGAAGGGATGCGACGCGCACCGAGGAAGCGGCGAGCGCGCTCTCCATGGCGTCGGGCGGGAAGCCCGGCGAGGCGGGCGAGGTGCGCGGCTACGCCGCCGACATGGCCGATACGGGTGTGGTGGCGCAGCTGGTCTCCGCCGTTCAGGAGGAGATGGGCTCGCTCGACATCCTGGTGAACAATGCCGGCGTCACGCGCGACAACATCCTCCTCCGTCTCAAGGACGAGGACTGGGACGCGGTGCTCGACACCAATCTGCGCGGCGCATTCGCCGCCATCCGCGCCGCCTCGCGCTCGATGATGAAGCGGCGCTGGGGGCGGATCATCAACATCGCCAGCGTCGTGGGTCTCGTCGGGAACGTGGGGCAGGCCAACTACGCGGCGAGCAAGGCGGGGCTCATCGGCCTCACCAAGTCGGTCGCGAAGGAGCTGGCCTCGCGCAACATTCTGGCGAATGCGATCGCACCCGGCTTCATCGAGACCGACATGACCGGCGCAATGACCGAGGAGGCGCGCACGCAGCTCTTCTCGCAGATTCCGCTCGGACGCCTGGGTACCCCCGCCGACGTGGCTTCGCTCGTGGCGTTCCTGGCCTCCGAGCAGGCCGCCTACATCACCGGTCAGGTATTTGTGGTGGACGGCGGGATGGTGATGTAGA
>JBIQMO010000088.1:0-13698 GCA_044463245.1 Gemmatimonas aurantiaca | reverse complement strand
GACCCGGGTGGGGATCGAACCCACGACCTACGGATTAAAAGTCCGTTGCTCTACCGACTGAGCTACCGGGTCGGAAAGTACCCGTAGCCGACGCCGGAGTACCCCGGGGTCGGCGACTGTCGAATCTTAATCCGGGGCGCGGCCGGGGAGAACGGCGTACGAGTTGCCACCAGCGCAGCGCACCTTCGGCCACCATCTTGCGCGGAGACCACGCTGCATAGCGACCGCGAGAACGGAGGGAACTCGATTGCGAATCCTCACGCTCAACACCGGCTCATCGAGTCTCAAGTTCGCCCTTTACGGGATTCGACGCGGGCAATCGGCCGGCGCAGGGTTGGCCGCGCTTTCCCGCGGGCGAGTACTCCACGGCTCCATCCAGGGGATCGGCCGATCGCCGGGGAGCATAGACATCTCACATGGCGAGGGAGACGGGCGCAAGATCGAGGTGGAGATCCCCGACCGTGAGGCCGCGTTGCACTGGCTCGTGGCGGAGCTGCACCGCGAGGGGATGTGGAACGAGTTGGCGGCTGTGGGACACCGCTTCGTGCACGGCGGGCTCGCCTTCCGCGAGCCCGTACTCGTCACGCGCGATGTACGAGACGCCCTCGAGAAGCTCGTGCCTCTCGCGCCGTCACACATCCCCGGCGAGCTCGCGGCGCTGGACGCGATCGCACACGCCAGTCCTTCCCTCCCCCAGGTCGCCTGCTTCGATACCGCCTTCCATGCCGATCTCCCGCGCGAGGCGCGCCTCTTCGGCATCCCGCTCCGGCTCGCGGAAGCTGGCGTCGTTCGCTACGGATTCCACGGGCTCTCGTACGAGTACGTGACTACCACGCTCGGGGAGCACGGGCAGCTCGGCGCGCGAACCGTGGTCGCTCATCTCGGCAACGGAGCGAGCATGGCGGCGATCGCCAGCGGGAGATGCATCGACACGAGCATGGGCTTCACGCCGGCTGGCGGCTTCGTGATGAGCACCCGGTCCGGTGACATCGACCCGGGCGTTCTCCTCTATCTCCTCCAGGAGAAGAAGATGTCGGCGGACGAGGTGGACGCGCTCGTGCGCAGCACGGGCGGGCTCCTCGGTCTGTCGGGAACGGCATCGGATATGCGCGATCTTCTCGCCCGGGCGGCGAGCGATGAGCGGGCCGCGGATGCGGTCGCCGTGTTCTGTTATCAGATCCGCAAGTTCCTCGGCGCGTATATCGCGGTACTCCGCGGGCTCGACACGCTCGTTTTCACCGGCGGTATCGGCGAACACGCGGCGGAGATCCGCGCGTGCATCTGCGCTTCGCTGGACTGCTTCGGCATCGAGCTCGATCCCGAAGCGAATGCCGCAGGTGAGCCGATCATCTCGCGCGATGGGGCAGCGGTGACCGTGCACGTAGTTCACACGGATGAGGAGAGCGTGATAGCGCGGCATACGTTGCGCGTCTTGGGGGAATCAGCAGGAGCTGATCATGACTGATCGTTCGCGGCAGCTCGCGCAGCTGCAGGCCAACTTCCGCGCGGCCAACTACCTCGGCATCGCGCAGCTGTACCTCTGCGACAACGCGCTCCTGCGCGAGCCGTTGCGCGCGGAGCACATCAAGCCCCGGCTGCTCGGCCACTGGGGAACAGTTCCCGGGATTAATCTCGTCTATGGCCATCTGAGCCGGCTCGTTCGCGACACCCGGCAGCGGATGCTCTACATCGTCGGCACTGGTCACGGCGCACCCGGCGCACTCGCGGAGCTCTTCCTCGAGGGTACGCTCGGCGAATACTACCGGGACTACACGCGAGACGAGTCCGGCATCGCCCGTCTCGTGCACGACTTCTCCTGGCCCGGCGGCTGGCCCAGCCATCTCACCGCGCTCACGCCAGGCACCATGCACGAAGGTGGCGAGCTGGGCTACTCGCTCGCGCACGCCTTCGGCGCCGCATTCGACAACCCGCATCTCACGGTTGCCTGTCTCATAGGCGACGGCGAGGCCGAGACCGGGCCGCTCGCGGCCGCGTGGCAGAGTGTGAGTTTCCTCGATCCCGTCGTGGACGGCGCGGTGCTCCCGATCCTGCACCTCAACGGCTACAAGCTCTCGGGACCCACGATACTCGCGCGGCTCTTGCCCGAGGAGCTGCGCGAGTACTTCGCCGGGATGGGGTACGTGGCACGCGAGGTGGCAGGCAGCGATTCGGAGCAGGTGCACATCGAGATGTGGGACGCGCTCGAGTGGGCACATGGCGAGATCACGGAGATCCAGCGCGCCGCGCGCGAGGGTCGCTCGACGGGGAAACCCGACTGGCCGGTGATCATACTCCGCAATCCGAAGGGATGGACCGCGCCCGCCCTTCTCGACGGCAAGCCACTGGAGGGAACGTTCCACACCCACCAGGTCCCGATCGAGGACCCCGCGCGCAACCCGCGACACCTCGAGCTGCTGGAACACTGGCTTCGCAGCTACCATCCCGAGGAGCTCTTCGATGCGAGCGGACGGCCCATCGCTGACGTCACCGCGGTGTACCCGCCCGGAGGTCTCCGCCTGGGCGATGCGCCCGAGGCCAACGGCGGCGCGCTCCTCGAGGCGCTCGCGCTCCCGGAGTACGAGCGCTACGCCATCGATGTGCCGGCGCCGGGCGCCGAGCGAACCGAGGGAACGAAGGTGCTTGGCGGCTACCTGCGCGACGTCTTCGCGAACGATGCACGGCGAAGGAGCTTCCGCCTCTTCTCGCCCGACGAAACGTCTTCCAACCGGCTGCAGGCGGTGTTCGAGGAAACGGGTCGTGCGTGGATGCTCCCCACCGTGCCCAGCGACGAATTCCTGGTGCGAGATGGACGAGTGATGGAGATTCTGAGCGAGCACTGCTGCGAGGGCTGGCTCGAGGGATATCTGCTGTCCGGCCGTCACGGAGTCTTCGCCTGCTACGAGGCGTTCCTCACCATCGTCGACTCCATGATGCAGCAGTACGCGAAGTGGCTGAAGATGGCCGCCGAGACTACCTGGAGAAAGCCGGTTGCGTCGCTCAACTACCTCGTGACGAGCCATGTCTGGGAGCAGGACCACAATGGGTACAGCCACCAGGGTCCGAGCTTCATCAACATGCTCCTCACCAAGAAGGCGGCGATCACGCGCATCTACCTGCCGCCCGATGCCAACTGCCTTCTCTCGGTAGCCGACCACTGCCTGCGCAGTCGCGGCTACATCAACCTCGTGGTGGCCTCCAAGAAGCCCATGCCGCAGTGGCTGCCCATGGAGGACGCGATGCTTCACTGTGCGGCCGGCGCCTCCGAGTGGGAATGGGCGAGCCACGGCGGCGAGGACGCCGAGATCGTGCTCGCGGCGGCGGGCGACGTACCCACGCGCGAGACGCTCGCTGCCGCGTGGCTCCTCAGGCGCGAAGTGCCCGATCTCAGAGTGCGCGTGGTCAACGTGGTCGACCTCTACACCATTCAGTCGCCGCGCGACCACCCGCACGGACTGCAAGCGGAGCGCTTCGAAAAGCTCTTCGGTGAGCGTACAGAGGTGGTGTTCGCCTTCCACGGATACCCCAACGTGGTCCACGAGCTGATCCATCACCGCCCCGACCCGCAACGCTTCCACGTGCGCGGCTACATCGAGGAGGGCACTACCACTACTCCCTTCGACATGACCGTGCTCAACCGGATGAGCCGCTACGACCTCGCGATCGAGGCGCTGCGCCGTACCGGCCGCGCCGATCGCGCTGGCGTCTTCGAGCGAAAGCTCGCGGAGCACCGCAGTTACGTCCGGGAACATGGCGAGGACCTGCCCGAGGTACAGGGATGGCGCTGGGCCGAAGGCGAGCCGGCGGCCGGGCCGCCGAGGCAGCACGTCGAGGTGACCTGAAGGCACGGCGCCGGAGAGCTGCCGGCACACTACAACTGCCCCTCCCCGAGCCCACGCTCTGACCAGGAGATGGCGGATTCTGGCGCTCGTGGCCGATCCGCCCGTAATTTCCGCCGTGCCCGGTGCACGCGTCCGCATGCGGGCGAGCGCTGACTCACCGAGAGGTTGCGAATGAACGGAAAGAAGATCCGCGTGGTGCTCGTCGACGACCACACGGTGGTCCGATTCGGCTTGAAAGCGGTGCTGAGTGGCGCCGGCGACATCGATGTGATCGGCGAGGCCTCGAACGGCGACGAGGCCGTGGCAATGGCGAGCCGGCTCGAGCCGGACGTGATAGTCATGGACATCACCATGGCGGACTCCGACGGCGTGACCGCGACGCGAACGATATCGGAGAAGGGTCTCGCATCGCGGGTGCTGGTCCTGACCATGCACGCCGAAGAGGAATACCTGCTCGAGGTGCTGCGGGCCGGCGCCGCCGGCTACATCCTGAAGAACGCCGCCGATCGAAATCTGGTGGAAGCGATACGCACCGTCGCACGGGGTGATATGTATGTTCAGCCGTCCGCCGCGGTCGTCCTCGCGCGCGGGCTCACGAAGAAGGACCCCAACGCCGAGGAGCGCGCGCGCTACGAGAAGCTCACGGAGCGTGAGCAGAGCGTCCTCAGGCTGGTCGCGCAGGGATACACCGCGCCGGAGATTGGAGAACGGCTCTATCTCAGCCCCAAGACCGTGGACACGTACAAGCAGCGGATCAAGGAGAAGCTCGGTATCGAGCACCGCGCGGATTACGTGAAGCTCGCATTGAAGCTGGGGCTCCTCTCCTCCTGATTTCCCAGGAGCGGGCACTGCGCCCGCTCGGTGCGCGCCGCCTCGAGCACCACCAGCACGGCGCTGGCCCGCCGTCAGGGCGCTCTTCGCATCGCGCCCTTGTGCGGGGATCGCCGACAGCGGATGCGGACTCTCCCCGATTGCCGGCTCCACGCGGATCGCGAAATTCAGGTGCATCGCCAGCCGCCGGACGGCGGAGGAGGCATCATGCAGCCAGACAGGACCGCGATCGCGAGCGACTTCAGCGAGCCGGCAGCCGCGGCGTCCGAAGGGGTCGACCGACACCTCCCCGACGAGGCGCACCGCCTCGCCGCCCTGGGCGCCGAGATCGGCAAGCGCCCCTGGGCGAATCGGCGCGCCCCGGCCAGTGCGGAGCCGATCCGCGTGCTTCTCGTCGACGACCACGCCATCGTGCGCGCGGGGGTGCGCGCGATGCTGGCGGCCGCCGCGCCGGATGTGGTGGTCGTGGGCGAGGCGACCGGCGGCGTGGAGGCAGTGGAGCTGGCGTCGCGCCTCGCTCCCGAAGTGGTGGTCATGGATCTGGAGATGCCGGACGGCGACGGCGAGAGCGCCACCCGCGAGCTGCTCCGACTGGACCGGCCGCCGCGCGTGCTGATTCTCACCATGCACGAGGAGCGCGAACGCCTCCTCTCGCTCATCGACGCCGGCGCGGCCGGATATCTCGCCAAGGACGCCACGCGCGGCGATCTCGTGGACGCGATCCGTGTGGTCGCCTCCGGCGAGGCGTACGTGCGACCCTCGGTGGCCAGGCTGCTCGCTTCCGGCGACGCCGCGCGACAGGCACGCGGCACCGCCGGAGGCGCGCGCCAATCGTACGACTCGCTGAGCGCGCGCGAGCAGGCGGTCCTCCGGCTGACCGCGGACGGGCTCAACGGCCCCGAGATCGCTGCGCGCCTCGGTATCAGCAGTAAGACCGTCAACACCTACAAGAGCCGCATCCAGGCCAAGCTCGGCCTCGAGAACCGCGCCGCCTACGTACGCTTCGCGCTGGAGGCGCAGATCCTCGACGGGTGACTCCTGGCCCGTCCACCATGCCCTCCCACCGCCCTGGACACCGGCACGCCGGTCCGCTTGTACGGTTTTCCCCCAGAAGCTTTCGCCGTTCGGCCGACAGACTCACCCGGTCGCGCTCCGCATATTCGACTCGTACGCCGCTGCCATCGCGACCGCGGCGCCCGCTGTCTCGAGACAGCGTAACCGAGATACTTACGAGTCGCGATGAGGATCGAGACCATGCCCGCGCAGTTGAATCGGCAATCCGCAGCGACGGCCCCGGAGGGGCCATCCCGTGTACCCCAGCTCCCCGCCGGCCCGATCATCGTGGCCAGCGATGGCGCTCCCGATTCGGATGCCGCCCTGGTCGCGGCCCGAATCTTCGCTTCACGCACCGGCGCTCCGGTACGGGTGGTGGCGGCGCTGGAGCCGGTAGTCATCCAGACGTTCGACATCGGCACGGTGCCCGCCGACCCCTCGATGCTCGGGCCACGCCGCACGATGCTGCGCGAGGGAATCCATGATCAGCTTCGACGTCTCGTGCCGCGCGATGACGTCGTACCAGTCGCGATACGAGACGGCATCGCTCCGCAGGTCATTGCGAGCGAGGCGCACGCCGCGCACGCGAGTCTTCTCGTGCTCGGCCGCGGCAGACACGGGCTGGTCGACCGCCTGATGGAGGGTGAGACCGTGCTGCGCGTGCTGCAGCTGGCCGACGTCCCCGTGCTCGCCGTCGAGCCGGGAGCCGCCGAGCTGCCGAAGCGGGTGCTCATCGCCACGGACTTCAGCCCCTACAGCATCTACGCCGCAAAGGTAGCGCTCTCGCTCGTGGATCCCGAAGCGATCGTCTATCTCGCGCACGCCACGCGCAGCAAGGAGCCGATCGAGCCGGAGCTCGAGAAGGTGATTCACGAGATCGGCGCGGATGACATGGAAGTTCACCGTGTCATCCTGCGCGGAGATCCCGGCCGCGAGCTGGTGAACTTCGCCGCGCGGAGCAACGTCGATCTCGCGGTCTCCGGTACCCATGGCTATGGTTTCTTCAACCGTCTGGTGCTCGGAAGCGTTGCGACCGCACTCGTCCGCGGCGCGCCCTGCTCCGTGCTCGTCGTGCCCGGCCACGCGCTCGAGCGCGCCACTGCGCGCACCAGCGCCGACAATGGTCAGACCCGCTCTCTCCCACTGCACTCCTGGTCGCCCGAGCTGGCCGAGTTCACGCGGCGAAATGCCGGCCGCTCCTGCACCGTGGAGATCGACGACTCGAGCCTCGGCGCTCAGCTTCAGGGGAACGCCATCCCCCTGATCGGTGTCTCGCACGACCGACACGGCAACGAGGTGCAGCTGATGTTCGGCACGCACGGTCTCACCGGCCGCTACCTGACGCACGTCGTACCGGGCGTGACCGCCGTGGACATCCTGTACGATCAGGTCGGCCGCGAGCGCTCGCTGCACGTATCCAACTCCGATGGCAGTACGCTGATCAGCTTCAACGACTGACCGCAAGGCGCACACATGGAGCGGTTTCCCAGGGCCTCGAGCGAGCAGCTCCGCATGTCGCTTCGACTCCGCTTGGAGGCGCGTCGCGCTGTCGCGTCGCGGCGCGCCGATTCGGACGCACAGGCCCGTGCGGGCTCCGAAGCCTGCGCTCGCGAGATGGAGGCGCGGCCGCGCGACGCCTGAGCCTCCTTCGCGGCAGCGAAGAAGCGGACGGAGAAGCGGCCGGGGTGGCCTGCTCGGATGGAGGTGTACCATATTGAGCGGCAGCGGCGACGCTTCTCCGCTCCGGCGTAGGTGCGGAACCTGTTGTCCACTCCGTTTCCGAGCGAGGAACGCCATTGGATATCACGCCCCGGACCAACGATCACTGCGCCCTCTCCGAGGGAGCGCGACCGACGGCACCTGGCAGCCCGAAGCTGCCGGAGGCGCTCTATAGCGGGATCATCGCCATCTCGGCGGACGCGATCATCTGCGTCGACCGCGCGCAGCGTGTGATCCTCTTCAATCAGGGTGCCGAGCGAATTTTCGGATATACGGCGGACGAAGTAGTCGGCAAGCCGCTCGACACGCTTCTTCCCTTACGCTACAGGACCGCGCACGGCCGGTACGTCCAGGAGTTCGGCGGCTCCCACGTGGCGGCGCGCCAGATGGGCGAGCGCGGTCAGATCTACGGCCTTCGCAAGAACGGCGAGGAGTTCCCAGCCGAGGCATCCATCTCCAGGGTGGAAGTGGATGGCAATGCGTTCTACACGGCGGTGCTCCGCGACATCTCCGAGCGCCGGCGCGCCGAGGAGGATCGCGCGCGGCTCATGGATCGCGAGCGCGAGGCACGCCGCACTGCCGAGGCGGCGGAGCGGCGAGCGTCGTTTCTCGCGGATGCGACCGAGGCGATGGATGCCTCGCTCGACTACGCCACCACGCTGCAGAACCTCGCCGACCTGGCCGTTCCGCGTATCGCGGATGTCTGCTTCATCGACATTCTGGAGCACGGTGTGGCGCGGCGGGTGGCATCGGCCGCCTCGACTCCAGCGCTCTCCGACACCGCGCGCCAGCTGCACGCTTTCCCGCGCCAATCGGAGGAGCCGTATCTCACGCGCGAGTCCATAGTGAGCGGGCGGGCCGTGCTCGTGCGCGAGGCCACTCGGCGCTCCCTCGAGAGGGTCACCCAGCATCCGGATCACCTTCGCTTCCTCCTCGAGCTGCACCCGCGCTCGTACATCACCGTTCCCCTTCTGGCGCGAGGACGTACGCTGGGCGCCATCGCACTGATCGCGACGGCGGAGTCGCCCACTTACACGCAGGTGGATCTCTCGCTCGCCGAGGAGCTGGGGCGTCGCGCGGCGCTTGCCGTGGACAACTCGCGGCTGTACGGAATGGCGCAGGACGCCACGCGCGCGCGGGAAGAAATACTCGGCATCGTATCGCACGACCTTCGCAATCCGCTCAGCGCGATCATGATGTGCGCGAGCGCGCTCGACGAAGGAATGGCCGGTGCGAGCGACAGTCTGCGTTTCATGGTGACAGCGATCGCCGACTCGGCGAGCTGGATGAACCGCCTCATTCAGGATCTGCTCGACATGGCGAGCATCGAGAGCGGGCGCCTGTCGTTGGAGCGGCACCCCGTGGCGGCGGATCAGATTCTGGCCAGGCTCGAGATGACCTTCGCTCCCGCGGCGAAGGAAGCGGGAATCGTGCTAGTAATCGGTGCGCAACCGTCTATCCCTGTCGTACTGGGGGACGACGAGCGGATCCTGCAGGTTCTCGCGAACCTCGTGGCCAACTCGCTCAAGTTCACTCCCGCCGGCGGGGAGGTCAGGGTGCTCGCCGACTCGGTGGCGGGCGATCCGACGCGCGTCGCGTTCACCGTGAGCGATACCGGCTGCGGAATCCCGCCCGAGCACCTCCCGCACGTTTTCGACCGCTTCTGGCAGGCGAGACGCGGCGCCAGCCAGCGGGGAACCGGCCTGGGCCTGGCCATCTCGCGGGGAATCGTGGAAGCGCACGGTGGCACCACGACAGTCGAGAGCGAGGTCGGGCGCGGGACCACATTCCGTTTCGAGCTCCCCGCGGCCACCCGGGCGGCGGCTGGCTGACGAGCTCCGGGCGCCCTCGCGAGCGCGGCCGTGAGCATGTTTTCTGCAGTCCCTTCGTCAGCGTCCCTGCCGCACCGTAGCGGCATGCGCTCGGAGTCCGCGCGTTTCATCCCCTCCGCCGCCGTCGCCGCCTACCCGCCGCGCCCATGAGCACCGCGTCCGCCGTCCTCGCAGCCGCTTCCGTCGTCGCGACGGCGTTCCAGTTCGACAGCGATGCCGCGCGTGTCGCGATCATTGTCGCCGTACTCGTCATACTCGGCGCGCTCGTCGCGGCGCTCTTCGCGCGCATCGGGCTGCGCGCCTACGCGGAGGCGGCCAATCGCGAGCGCGAGCTGCGGCGGCAGGCGGAGCTCGCGCGAGGCGAAACTCAGCGGTTCGCGGTGGAGCTGCAGGATCACGCCACGCAGCTCGAGCGCCAGACCCAGGAGGCCCGCACTCTCGCCGCGGAGCTGCGCACAGCGGAGGAGCGGCTGCGCCTCGCGGTGACATCGGCGGACATAGGTACGTGGGACAGCGACATGACCAACCTGGCGCTGGATCTCTCCGACCGCTGCAAGGCCGTCTTCGGCCTCCCTGTCGACACGCACGTGACGTACGACATGCTCCTGGAGCGCGTACATCCCGAGGATCACGCACTCGTGCGCTCCAAGATCCGCGCGGCCCTCGATCCTGGCGGAGACGGGGAGCTGCGCGCCGACCTGCGGCTGCACTGGCCCGATGGGAGCGTGCGCTGGGTGGACACACGCGGCCGCGCGTTCTTCGACGGCCCGCCGGAGGCGCGGCGAGCGGTACGATTCACCGGCACAGTGCTCGACATCACGCCGCGCATCCAGGCCGAGGAGGCGCTGCGCGACGAAGCTCGCCTCGTCGAGACCATCCAGCGCATCGGAAGCGTGGTGACCGCCGAGCTGGACATCGAGCGCCTCATGCAACGCGTCACCGACGAGGCCACCGCGTTCACCGGAGCGGAGTTCGGAGCGTTCATCTACGGAGTCGCTGATGCCGATGGAGACCCGCATACCATGTACGCGCTCGCCGGCATCCCACGCCAGCGCCCCTCGGCATCGGGAGAGGACTCCGAGGCGGCGGAGCACGGATCGGCGATCGGTGCGCGACCGATCGCCATCGGCGAGGAGGGCGGCACGATAGTGCGAAGCGACGACCTTCCGCACGACCCCCGCTATCCCGGCTTGCGGCCTTTCGACGACATCCCCGGGGAGAATCCGCCCGTCCGCAGCTACCTGGGGGTGCCGGTGATCTCGCGCACCGGCCGAGTGCTGGGACGTCTTCACTTCGCGCACTCGCTCCCCGGGATCTTCACCGAGCGCGACGAGCGAGTGGCTACGGGGATCGCTTCATGGGCTTCGGTGGCGATGGACAACGCCTGGCTCTACGAGGAAGAGCGACGCTCGCGCGCGGATGCGCAGTCGGCGAATCGCGCGAAGAGCGAGTTCCTCACCACGATGAGCCACGAGCTGCGCACGCCGCTCAACGCGATCGCGGGATACGCGGAGCTCATGGCGCTCGGGCTGCGCGGGCCGGTCACCTCGCAGCAGGCGGAAGATCTCGCGCGCATCCAGCACAACCAGCGGCATCTTCTCTCGCTCATCAACGACATACTGAACTTCGCGCGGCTGGAGGCCGGACACCTCGATTTTCATCTCCGCGATATCGTCGTCCCGGAGCTCCTCTCCCGCCTCGGCCCGCTCATCGAGCCGCTCATCCGAGCTCGATCGCTGGAGTACTCGTGCAAGCTGGAGGGGTCGCCGGTCGCGGCGCATGCCGACCCGGACAAGGTCCAGCAGATACTGATCAATCTCCTTTCCAACGCGATCAAGTTCACCCAGCCCGGCGGAAAGATCTCGATCGATTACGACACCAGCGGTGATGCCGTGATGATCCACGTGCGAGATACCGGGCGCGGGGTGAGCGCCGACAAGCTGGAGAGCATGTTCGAGCCCTTCGTGCAGGTCGACCGCCAGCTCACCAGCTCGCACGAGGGCACGGGTCTCGGCCTGGCCATAAGCCGCGACCTCGCGCGCGGGATGGGCGGCGAGCTCTCGGCGTCGAGCAAGCCGGGTGCGGGATCGTGCTTCACGCTCACCCTCCGCCTCGCCGAGGCGTCGACGCCCGCGCGGTAACCGGGCCTCGGCCGCTGCGCAATAGTTCGACATCGGGGCATTGGCGACGGCCCGATCCACGACTCTACAGAGACACGATTACAGGTCTACTACGCCCGGTTCTCGTGACGGGCACGGTCCTCGCGCCAGAAGAGCGAGCCAGCTACATTCTCCCGAGCACGCGCAACGAGGTGCGTGCCGGGCTGGAGAACCCTGCACAAGGAAATACGCCATGCTTGCTCGTCGTGTAGCACTCCCATGTCTCTTGGCATTGCTGGGTGCACTCGTCTCGCCGGCTAGATCGCTGAGCGCGCAGCAGATGACCAACGAGTCCCAGTATCCTATCGGCTTCGGTATCGCGGCCGGATTGAACATTCCGGTGGGGAGCATCGGTGATGGTGCCAGCACCGGCTGGAATCTGCAGGGCTTCGTGGATTGGACGAGTCGTACTCAGCCGTTCGGGCTCCGGGGCGACATCTCCTACGGCGTCCTGTCCGGCAAGAGTTTCCAGACCGTCGACTTCAACGACCTGAAGCTCTTCTCCATCACCGGCGACGGAGTCTGGATGATTCACCCCGCCCCGGGCTCGGAGTCGCGCACCACGCCCTACGTTCTCGCTGGTGTGGGACTCTACCACGCCAGCCAGACGGGCGACATCGCGGGACAGAGCGTCGACAACGGCTCCACCAACTTCGGCATCAACTTCGGCGGCGGCCTCCTGTACAAGCTCGCCGGCTTCTCCGCCTTCGGTGAGATTCGCTACCATAACGTCTTCAGCGGCGCAGATGGCGGCAGTGCGAAGTACGTCCCCATAGTCGTCGGTCTCCGCTTCGGTGGCGGCGGGCGGTAACGCGAACCACGTCCCCACCTCGAGGGCGCCGGTGCCTCTCGCACCGGCGCCCTTTTTGTCATCCGGCGCTCCCCGCGGTCTGCACCATGCTGCGCACTCTCCACCGCGCGCGGCCCGGGAGCCGCGCGACGCATCTATCAGGAGGTACGCGCAATGGCAGGAAAACTGGATGGCAGGACGGTAGCGATTCTGGCGACCGATGGTGTGGAACAGGTAGAGCTCGAGAAGCCGCGCCAGGCCCTCGAAAAGGCTGGTGCCGAGACGCGAGTGGTATCGCCTTCGGCCAAGAAAGTGCGAGCATGGCAGCACGACCGCTGGGGAGATGAGATCGCGGTCGACGTACCGCTCGAAGAGGCAAGCGCCGACGACTTCGACGCGCTGCTCATACCGGGTGGAGTGATGAGTCCCGACAAGCTCCGAATGGACGACAGGGCCGTAGACTTGGTGCGCGCGTTCTTCGAGGAGAGCAAGCCGGTGGCGTCCATCTGCCACGGCCCCTGGATGCTCGTGGAAGCGAACGTCGTCCGCGGCCGCGAAGTCACCTCCTGGCCGTCGCTCGAGACGGACCTGGAGAACGCTGGAGCGAAATGGGTAGACCGCGAAGTGGTGGCGGACCAGGGTCTCGTCACCAGTCGCAACCCCGACGACATCCCCGCGTTCAATGCGAAGATGATCGAGGAGTTCGCCGAGGGCGGCCACGCCCGGCAGCGGGAGAGCGTGCGTCCACGCCACGAGCGCGCCGCGCAAGCAGAAGCGCGCCCGTAGACGACGGGGTCAGATCCGGAATCGTGAATCGATTGTATCGGTTCACGATTCCGGATCTGACCCCGCCCTTCCAAGCAAGTGGGCCGAGCAGCGATGCTGCTCGGCCCACTTGCTTTCAGAAAATGATCCGGTCTGTCAGTTGGAGGTCACGCCCGTCGAGTCACCGCCACCGCGGGTCTCGATCACGAAGACCACGCGACGGTTCTGCTCCGCGCCCGGCTCCGATCCCCAGGCGTTCGGAACCACGAGACGCGTCTTGCCGTAGCCGACCGTCTTGACTTCGTTGCTGAGTCCCTGCGACGAGAGATAGTCCTTCACGGACTCGGCACGACGACGCGAGAGGTCGAGGTTGTAGCGCACCGATCCGGCGGGATCGGCGAAGCCCTCGACGGTGATCAGCGAGCCGGGATAGTACTTCTGCGCGACCTGGGCGAAGCGATTGAGCAGCGGCTCGTCTTCCGCGCGAACCGTGGCATCATCAAACGCGAAGTGGACCGGCATGTCGAACTTCAGGCCCTCTTCCATCGCGGTGATCTTGGCGCCGAATTCCGTCCGGAGCCCGTCGAGATCCTTCCGCAGCGATGCGATGTCCACCGTAAGAGAGCTGTCGGCCGCCATGCGCGCCATCCGCTCGGCTGCGACGCTCGAGTCAGTGTGAGCCCGCTCTGCCGCCAAGCCCTCGCTCAGCG
>JBIQMO010000087.1:0-13895 GCA_044463245.1 Gemmatimonas aurantiaca | reverse complement strand
ACCAAGCGACGCCGTCGGCGGCCAGCGCCGGTGGAGATCAGCCCATCCGAGGCCGACCGCGACATCCTCGATCAGTACTTCGCCGAGGTGAGCCGCTACCCGCTGCTCAATGCCGAAGAGGAAAAGGCGCTGGCGCGGCGCGTGCAGCAAGGGGATCATGACGCGATGGAGGAGCTGGTGCGTCGCAACCTCCGCTTCGTCGTCTCCGTGGCGAAGAAGTATCAGAACCGCGGCCTCCCCCTCATCGACCTCATCGGCGAGGGGAACGTCGGACTCATGACTGCCGCCCGCAAGTTCGATCCCGACCAGGGCGTGAAGTTCATCTCCTACGCAGTCTGGTGGATCCGTCAGGCGATCCTCGCGTCGCTCGCGCGGCAGGGGCGCACCGTACGTGTCCCGCTCAACCGTACGGCAGACCTCTCGCGCGTGATCCGCGCGACATCGCTCCTGCGCGACAAGTTCGGGAGGGAGCCCACTCCCGATGAGCTCTCGCAGCTCACGGGGATCTCGCCGGAGATCGTGGCCGCACTCTCCACGCTCAACACGGCCGAAGTGCGCCTCGATGCGGCGGTGGGGAAGGACAGCGATCGAGCGCTGATCGAGCGCTTCGCCATGGAGGAGCTTCCGAGTACCGAGGACCAGGTACTCGACCGCTTCCGCAATGCGGAGCTGGAGCGCGCCCTCTCCACGCTCCCGCCCCGCGACGCTCGAATTCTCAGACTCTACTTCGGCCTCGAGGCCGATCGCGAGCACACACTCGACGAGATCGGCAAGCTCCTCGGCGTCACCCGCGAGCGCGTGCGCCAGCTCCGCGACCGCGCGCTCCGGCGGCTGCGCGAGGGAGCCGTGGGCGATGCGCTGAAGGACCTCTCCGCGGCCTGAGGGCTCAGCGCTCGCTCACGTCCTTGCTGAACACGTAATAGTTCTCGTCCACGCGAACCTCCGTTCCGATGCCGCTCGGGAGCGGAATGGACTTCCACGACTGCGTGGGTTCGAGCTTCAGCGAGTCGCTCTCCGAGAGCCACACCTTCACCGGCATTGCAAAGCCGGGCACCACATCCGCCCAGCGGTACGAGAGCGAGCCGCGGGCAATGCGGTACTCCAGCACCGGAATCTTCGTGGTGGTCAGATACTGCTGGAACACCTTGCGGAGATCGATGCCGGCGTGCTCGCTGATGTAGTCCTGCACCTGCTTGCCGGTGACGGTCTGGTGGTAGAAGGTCTTGTTGAGGCCGCGCAGGATGCCGCGCCACTTCTCATCGTCGTCGATGATCTGACGGATGGTGTGCAGCATGTTGCCGCCCTTGTAGTACATGTCGCCGGAGCCTTCGCTGTTGACTCCGAAGACGCCGACGATCGGCGCGTCGTTCTGGATGTTGCGGCGGCTCCCGATCATGTACCTGGCACCCGACTCCTTCCCGGCACGGCACTCCTCGTAGATCCCCTCCGCGTAGTTCGCGAAGCTCTCGTGGATCCACATGTCGGCGGCGTCCTTGTCGGTGATGTTGTTCCCCCACCACTCGTGCGCGCTCTCATGGACGATGATGAAATCCCACTTCAGACCCAGCCCCGTTCCGGACAGATCGCGCCCCCGATAGCCGTTGATGTAGTGGTTTCCATAGGCCACGGCGCTCTGGTGTTCCATTCCGAGATGCGGCGTCTCGACGAGCTTGTAGCCGTCCTCGTACCAGGGATACGGCCCGAACCAGTGCTCGAAGCAGGCGAGCATCGGCTTCACCTGCTGAAACTGCACGCGCGCCGTGTCGAGGTGGTACTCGAGCGGCCAGAAGTCGAGCGTAAGCCTCCCCTTCTCGCCTTCGAAAGTGTCGCTGAAATGCGCGTACGTTCCGGCGTTCACCGCCACGTTGTAACCGTTGATCGGATTGACCACGAACCACTCGTACGTCGTGGTGCCGTCCGGATTCTTCGTCGTGCTGCGCAGGCGGCCGTTCGAGACGTCGATCGTGGGATCGGGCATCGTGATCGCGACACGCTGGCTGTCCGGCTCGTCGGCATTCAGGTCCTTCATCGGCCACCACACGCTGGCGCCGAGCCCCTCGTTGGCCGTGGCGATCCACGGATTTCCCAGACTGTCCTGCGTCCATACGAAGCCGCCGTCCCACGGCGCGTTCCTCGCCGCCCGCGGCTTGCCGTGATAGTAGACTGTGATCGACTTCGAGGCGCCCCTGGGCTGCGGCGTGACGAGCCGCACGAAGAACGCGTTCCCATCGCGGCGGTACTGCAGGCGGCGGCCATCCTGGACCACGCTGTCCACCTCCATCGGAACCTGGAGATCGATCTGCATCTCCTTCGCGGGCCGCAGCACACGGTACGTGATCCCGTTGTGCCCCTCGATGGAGCTGTCCTTCGGGCTGACGGCCACATGCAGGTCGTAGAATGTGGCATCCCACCACGAGCGCCCAGGGCCATTCGACCCGCGCAGAGTGTCGGCGTGAGTGAACTGTTCCTGCCGCTGGGCGCGCGCGGTGCCTGCAGCCAGAAGCTGGGCGAGCGCGATCATGCCTGCGATGGATGCGATTCTGCGCATTCGTGCCTGGCTGGGTGGGAGGGAGGT
The DNA here is from genome assembly GCA_044463245.1 of Gemmatimonas aurantiaca. Lineage (GTDB taxonomy): Bacteria > Gemmatimonadota > Gemmatimonadetes > Gemmatimonadales > Gemmatimonadaceae > JADGGM01. Next base: position 11,320 of record JBIQMO010000087.1, on the reverse strand, counting down.
GGTTGCCGGTCGCGTGCCGGTGGTCGAAGTTACTCGCTGGTGCTCCGACAGCCAACGCTCGGGAGCACCCGATGCGTACTTCCGGAAGCCGTGTACCGCGCGTAAAATCGGCGGCGAACGCGCTCGTTCCTCGGGCGCTCGTTCCGCCAACTCTCGTTCCCACCAGTCACGAGGTTAGTCATGCGGCGTTACCCCGTCGTTCTTTCGCTGTTCCTGGCCCTCCTCGCGTTCGCACCCACGCAGCCCGCGCTCGCCCAGGCGCCCGGACGGTCCTCGCCGCCGGCCGATTCCACCTTCCTGACACCGGGACGCAACCCGAATCAGCCGATAGACGAGGCGTACACGAAGAAGATCCACGAGTACACTACGGAGCCATTTTTCCTCTCGCCGCTGGTGGACTACCTCCCGGCGTCGAAGACCGTACCCACGCCATCCGCCGTGCTGGGCGACGTCGCCGGCGCGCCGACCAAGCTTCCGTACTCGAGCGAGGTGTACGAGTACATGCGCGCGCTCGAGAAGGCGTCGCCGCGCGTCAAGGTCTTCTCCATCGGCCGCACCGAAGAGGGACGCGAGATGATCGCCGTCGCGGTCGCCTCCGAGTCGCTCCTGGCCAACCTCGACGCCAACCGGATGAAGCTCGCCAAGCTCGCCGACCCGCGCACGATCGGGCTGAACGACGCGGAGGCCAGCCGCATCGCCGGCGACGCCACGCCTGTCTACTACATCACTGGCACCATCCATTCACCGGAGACGGGCGCTCCGACAGCGCTCATGGAGCTCGCCTACCGCCTCGCGGTAGACGAGAGCCCGTACATCCGCAACATCCGCGACCATCTGATCACGCTCATGACGCCGGTGGTCGAAGTGGATGGGCGCGACAGGCAAGTGGACATCTTCCGCTGGCACATGGCCCACCCCGACGACACGTACCCGCGGCTCGTCTACTGGGGCCACTACGTGGCGCACGACAACAACCGCGACGCCATGGGGCTCACGCTCAATCTCTCGCAGAACGTTCTCGACACCTACCTCGGCTTCAAGGCGCAGCTTCTCCACGATCTGCACGAGTCGGTGCCGTACCTCTACGACAACACCATCGGCGACGGCCCGTACAACGCCTGGCTCGACCCGCTTCTCACCAACGAGTGGCAGATGATCGGGTGGCACAATGTGCAGGAGATGACGCGCATGGGGATGCCGGGCGTCTTCGCGCACGGCGACTTCGACACCTGGTCCCCCGGCTACCTCATGTTCATGGCAGCTACGCACAACGGGATCAGCCGGCTCTACGAGACCTTCGGCAACGGCGGCACGGCCGAGACGCAGGAGCGCACGCTCGGCGCCGACGAGACCTCGCGCACCTGGTATCGGCAGAATCCACCGCTCCCGCGCGTGATGTGGTCGCTCAGGAACAACAACAACTACCAGCAGACCGGGATTCTCGTCTCGCTAGCCTACTTCGCCAACAACCGCAGGCAGTTCCTCCAGAACTTCTACGAGAAGAGCAAGCGCTCGATCCTGAAGGCGCACACCGAGGGGCCGGCGGCGTACGTGTTCCCCGCGAACGATCCGCGCCCGGGCGCGCAGGCGGACCTCCTCCGCATCCTCCAGAAGCAGCACGTGGAGATCTCGCGCGCCACGGCGCCGTTCACCGTCGCACTCCCCGCCGCGAGCGGTTCGTCGAAGTCCGACAGCGCGAAAGGTGGAAAGGCGGATGCCGCTTCCGGAACGAAGACTCGCACCTTCCCGGCCGGGAGCTACATCGTCCGGATGGACCAGCCGTACTCGCGAATCGCCGACGCACTTCTCGACTACCAGTACTGGAGCCCCGACGACCCGCAGAAGCATCCGTACGACGATACGGGCTGGACCTTCCCGGAAGCGTTCGACGTCCAGGCATTCCGGATCACCGACACCACCGTGCTGCGCGCCCGGATGGAGCAGGTGAAGGACTCCGTTCGCGCGCCGGGCGGCGTAGCGGGTAGCGGCTCCCTCTTCGCCATCGATCACAACGGCGACAACGCGCTGATCACCCTCCGCTACAAGCTGCCGAAAGCGGACATCCAGATGGCCGAAGAGCCGTTCGATGCGGGCAGCCGGAAGTTCGCGCGCGGCTCGTTCATCATCAGTGGCGTCTCGTCCTCCGAGCTCGACGCGGCCGCGAAAGAGCTGGGACTCCGCGCCACCGCGCTCGCCGCGGCACCGAAGGTGAAGACACACCCTGCGCGCGCCCCGCGCGTCGCGATCCTCCACACCTGGCTGGGCACGCAGACGGAGGGGTGGTGGCGGCAGGCGTTCGACAGGCTGAAGATCCCGTACGACTACATCAACGTGCAGGAAGTCTCACGGACACCCGAGCTGAGATCGAAGTACGACGTGATCATCTTCCCGCCCGCCGGCGGAAGCGGGATGGCCATCATCGACGGGATGCCGATGTGGCGCAACCCGATGCCGTGGAAGAAGTCCGAGCTGACACCCAACATCGGGCTGCTCGATGAGACCGACGACATGCGCCCCGGGCTCGGCCTCACCGGCCTCGACAACCTGCGCAGGTTCGTCGCGGCTGGCGGCGTCCTCGTGGGCGTGGAGAACACGGCGGAGTTCGCGGTGGACTTCGGCTTCACCAGCGGCGTGAGCACCCAGAGCGCGCGCCGCGGTCAGGTCGTGGGAAGCTTCCTCCGCACCAACACCGTGGACGATGCGAGCCCGATCGCCTACGGCATCGGCGACAGTCTCGCCGTCTACAGCAGCGAAGGCTCGAGCTTCGGCGTGAGCAACATGGCCTCGGGGCGGAGCTTCGGCGGCGGCGACAACGAGCGTGCCACCGGTCGCGGTACCGCGAAGGACGCCGACGTGGTGCAGGGGCGGCCCGCACTGCAGCCGAAGTTCGAGGCGCCCGAGCGCGGGCCAGTGAAGCCGTGGCAGGCTGCGCCCGTGACCAACGAGCAGCTCCGCTACCCGATCAACATCATCCCGCCCGGCCAGCGCCCCCGCGTCGTCCTGCGCTTCGCGGATGCGAGCGGGCTCCTGGTATCCGGGCTTCTCGACGGCGGCAGTGGGATAGCGCAGCGTCCCGTCGTCGTGGACGTGCCGGTGCAGAAGGGACACGTCGTGCTCTTCGCCAACAATCCGATCTGGCGCGGCGAAACGATCGGGAGCTACCCGCTGGTGTTCAACACGCTCCTCAGCTTCGACAACCTCGACGCGGGCCGGAAGCTCGACGAGCGCTGAGCGTCGTACCAGTCGAAACGGGGCGCGACACCTACATGGTGTCGCGCCCCGTTCGCATCTACGCCCCGCCTCGCCCCGCTACCGCGCGACTTCCACGCGGTATCCCACCACCAGCGGGCCACCCTGCGCATCGCGCAGCTCGGGCCAGAGCTCTATGGACGCACTGTCGCCGAGTGAAAGTCGCACCCCCGACTTCTCCAGGTCGGCGGGGAGCGTCCCCACGGCCACTAGCTGTCCGGTAGGGATACCATCCAGCGCTGCCTGCGCGACCGGTCCGTAGATCCTGGGAAGCGTGGCGCGTACGATCCTGTCGAACTTGTCGCGCCGCCGCGTGCGCGCCTGGGGAACGTCGAAGCTTACGGTCACGCTCCGACCAGCACGCACCGCGTAGAGCCCATCTCCGAGCTCCGTGCGCCCCTCGTCCACGATCGGCGCGCTCACCGCGTGCTCGTTCGGCGAAGGCGCGGTGGCCAGCGGCGCGGCGATATCGGGCACGGAGTCCGGCGTCGTGGAGGAGAGCTTCCCGGAGGATACGTCGACCGTGGTTCCGGATGCCGAATCGGAAGTGTGTACCGGCTCCGCCGGGTCGGAGCGCATCGAGAGGAGCTGGCGACCCTGCAGCGCCTCGGCGCCGCTGCTCGCTATGGCGCCAGCGATGGCGAGGGCGAGGAGCACCGCGCTCACGCGGAGCGATCTGCTGAGAGCGAGCCTGCGCCGCGCCATGCGCGCTTCGTGGCGGCAGCGGAGACAAACGGTGGTTCCGGGACGACGGTCGTGAGTGCAGGGAGCGGGGGCGGCGTGTGACATCGGCGGATCGGTGGCAGCGGGACGTGCCGGGGAGGAACATGGCTCCGGCTACCATGCGCGCGCCGGCCACGCTCGGGAGTGCCGGCATCGCGATCACTCTCTATAGCCCCTGACGATTCACCTCGGAGCCGGCAACCGCTAGCTTTCAGCACACCATGTCTTCCGTAGCCGTTCCCGAGCTTCTGGCCCCCGCGGGTTCCCTCGACGCCGCCCGCGCGGCGCTGGCCAACGGCGCGGACGCGATCTACCTGGGCGCCGAACGCTTCAACGCGCGCGACGAGGGCGCCCACCTGTCGTTCGACGACCTCGCCGAGGCGTGCCGCCTCGCACGCGAGCGCGGCAAGCGCGTCTACCTCACGCTCAATACCCTCGTGAAGCCCGGCGAGCTGGCCGATGCGCTTCTCCTTCTGGGCGAGTGCATCGATCACGGCGTGCACGCCGCGATCGTCCAGGATGTGGGGCTGGTGCGACTCATCCAGCGCGTGTACCCCGGCTTCGAGCTGCACGGCTCCACGCAGATGACCGTGCACGATGGGAGCGGCGCCGCCGTCATGCGGAAGCTCGGCCTCCAGCGCGTGGTGCTCGCACGCGAGAACACGCTGGAGGACATCCGCGTCATCCGCGGCGCCGTCCCGGAGCTCGAGCTCGAGAGCTTCATCCACGGCGCGCTCTGCATCTCGTACTCCGGGCAGTGCTACATGTCGGGGATGATCTCCGAGCGGAGTGCCAATCGCGGCTCGTGCGCGCAGTCGTGCCGCAAGGATTACACGCTCACGGACAGCGCGAGCGGCGCGACGCTCGACCGGGGCTACCTCATCTCCGCACGCGATCTCGCCGCGTACGACCACCTCGCCGAGCTGGCAACGCTCGGGATTCACACTCTCAAGATCGAGGGACGCAAGAAGAAGCCGGAATACGTCGCGACCGTCACGCGCAGCTATCGCGACTTCCTCGAGCGCGTGCGCGCAGGCGAGCCGGCGGTGCCGGAGCCGGAACCGCCGCGCGAGCTGGTGCAGATATTCAGTCGCGGCTTCACCGGCGGGATGTACGGCGGGCGGGCGGGGCGCGACTACGTCACCCGCGATCAGCCCGACAACCGCGGCATCCCGCTCGGCACGGTGGTCGGTCGCGAGCGCGGCGCGCTCGTAGTCCAGGTGACGGAGCCGCTCGAAGCGGGCGACGGAATAGCGATCGAGCCGCCACCGGGCGTGAAGGGACTTGCGCTCGGCTTCACCGTGCAGACCGTGCGGAAGCTCCATGCGCGCGAGCACGACGTGCGACAGGCGCTGACCCCCGCCACCGGTGCGCTCCCCTCCGGGGTGAACGGCTGGACGGTCGTGCGCACTTTCCAGGCGGCGCTGAGCAGGCGCGCGAGAGAGAGCTTCGCCGCGCTGGCCGCGGCACCCGCGAAGCATCGTACGCGCATCGACGTACGCGCCTTCGGCTCCGCGGGCGGTCCGCTCAAGCTCCTCTTCACGGCGGATGATGAGACGGTGGACGTGCGTAGCGAGATCGAGCTCGCACCCGCTGCACGCCGCGCCACCGATCAGACGCTCCTCAGAGAACAGCTAGGGCGGCTCGGCGAGACGCCCTTCGTGCTGGGATCGGTGGACGACGCGGGCCTGGCCCCCGGCCTCTTCATTCCGGTGAGCGAGCTGAACGCGATGCGCCAGCACGCCGTCGCGGAGCTTGGCAGCCGCCGCGACTGGGAACGGGCATCCGTGCTCGCCGAGCGCGAAGCGCGCGTGCACGAAGTGGTGGAGCATGTCGACATCATGGCGCGAGTCGATAGCGGCGATAGAGGCGACGTCGAGTCCAGCGGATCCGACATGCCATTCCGACTCGCTGCCGATGTTCATCGCGTGGATCATGCGCTGGCCGCGGCCGACGCCGGCGCGACGGAGATCAGCTTCGATCCATTTCTCCGTCACCCCGTCCCGCCGCTCGCGCGAGTGCGCGCGCTCCACGACGAGCTGAGCGCGCGCGGAATCGTGCTGCGCATCCGCACGCCGTCCATCGTGCGCCCCGAGGAGCGCCGCTCCGTGGACAGGTGGCTGGAGCTCGGACTCCCCGTGCTCACCGGCCATCTCGGCCTCATGGCCGAGCTGGGAGGCGCGGGACGCGACGTGGTAGCCGACTACGCCGTGAACTGCTTCAATCAGCACACGGCCGCGGAGTATTTCCGGCTCGGTGCCAGGAGTATCGTCCTCTCGGTGGAGCTCACGGTGGAAGAAGCTGGTGCTGTCGCGGCGCCGTGGCGCGGCGCCGGTTTCGATGTCGTGATGCACGGACGCCCCGAAGGAATGACCATCGAGCACTGCGTCCTCTCGGCGGCGTTCGACCGAGTGCCAACCACCTGTCGCGACCTGTGCGTGAAGAAGCACCCCAACGTGGAGCTCACCGACCCAGCGGGGTACACCTTCCCGGTGGCCACCGACTCCGCGTGTCGCAATCGGCTCCTTCATTCGCGCCCCGTGGACGGCTCGGAGTTCCTCCCGCGGCTGTGGAGCGCCGGACTGCGCGGAGCGCGGCTGATCTTCAACATGCCCGACGACCCGGTCGCCGAGATCGTCGCCGGCTACCGCGAGGCGCTGGAGACGCTCGCGGGCGGTGGCGAGCCATCATTCGGTGCCATCCGCGCCACGCTCGGCTCGCGCTTCACTCGCGGTCATTTCGCGCGTGCCGTCTAGCGCAACGACGCGGCGCAGGACGATGCAGCGCCGAGTCCGCATGCGCGCTACTTTGAGAGGATGAGCAGGGAGCCGTCTCTCGAGAACGCGCGGCGCGTACTGCGTCAGAAGTTCGGCTACGACGCCTTCAGGCCCGGTCAGGAGCGCGCCGTGGGCGCGGTGCTATCCGGTCGTGACACGCTGGTCATCCTCCCCACGGGGGGAGGGAAGTCGATCTGCTACCAGGTGCCGGCTCTCATGCTGCCCGGGCTCACCGTGGTGATCTCGCCGCTCATCTCCCTGATGAAGGACCAGGTGGACTCGCTGGAGGCGCGAGGGCTCCCCGCCACCTTCATCAACTCGACGCTCAGCGCCAACGAGGTGGCAGACCGCTTCGCGCGCGCCGCGCGCGGCGAGTTCAAGCTAGTCTACCTCGCGCCCGAGCGGTTCGACGTCGGCAGCGCCGCCGAGCGACTGAGAGCCATGGGCGTATCGCTCCTCGCCGTCGACGAAGCTCACTGCATCAGCGAGTGGGGGCACGACTTCCGTCCCGCCTATCTGCGCATCCGCCAGGTACGCGAGCGGCTCGGAGCACCGCCCACGGTGGCGCTGACCGCCACCGCCACGGCCGAGGTGCGCCGCGACATAGTGCGGCAGCTCGCGCTCTCGGAGCCAGAGACGGTCATCACCGGTTTCGACCGGCGCAACCTGCGCTACTCGGTGGTGCGCACACGCACCGAGAGCGACAAGGACCTGGCGCTCACGCAGGCGCTGCGCGAGTCGGAGGGACTCGCGGTAGTGTACGCCTCCACGCGCCGCGCGGTGGAGCGGATCACGCAGATGCTCGGCCGCCGGAAGATCCGCGCTGTCGGCTATCATGCGGGGCTCGACGACACGCACCGTCGCGAGGTGCAGGACGCGTTCATGCACGAGGAGGCGCGCGTGATCGTCGCGACGAACGCCTTCGGGATGGGGATCGACAAGCCCAACGTGCGCCTCGTCGTGCACCACGCCATGCCCGGTACCATCGAGGCGTACTACCAGGAGGCGGGGCGCGCCGGGCGCGACGGCCTGCAATCCGAGTGCGTGCTCCTCCACGCCTTCCGCGATCGCTTCACGCACGAGTTCTTCATCAAGAGCTCGTATCCCGAGCGCGAGACGGTGGAGACGGTTTACACCGAGCTGCGTCGCGTCGCGGACAACACCGGGCTCGCGCGCCTCTCTTCCGCCGACATCGCCTCGGTAACCCGCGGGCAGGTGAAGGAGCGCGAGGCCGAGTCGGCGCTGCGGGTGCTGGTGCAGGGGCATGCGATCGTGAACGAGCCGTCCACCGCGAACCGGCTCTGGGTGCGGCTCCTCGCCTCGCCCGATCGCATCAAGCGCGAGCTGGGGGAGGGGAAGGAGGCGGAGCGCGACCTGCTGCGCTCACTCTGGCGAGCGGTGGGCTCGCGAATCCAGAACGGCGCCACGATAGACCCCGCCGGTCTCCCGCCGGGCTTCGGCGGTGCTCAGGGCGTGAGCGCGCTCCTCGAGGAGCTGCAGTCGCGGCAGTTCGTCGTGTGGGAGCGGACCGGAGGCGGGCTTCGCCTCCGCGACCCCGGCGCACCCCTCTCCAGGTTTCCCATCGACTGGGATTCGCTCGACCGGCACCGCCGCGCCGACATGGACAAGCTCGATTCCATGCAGCGCTATGCCTATGCCACGGGCTGTCGTAGGGGCTTCCTGTTAAGGTACTTTGGAGACCCCGCAGCCATGCGCTCCTGCGACGGCTGCGACATCTGCCTGGGCACGCACATCACCGTAGAGGGCACCCCTCGCGAGAAAACGGAGGAGGCCGCGTCGCGCCCGCGCTCGGTAGTGAAGCGCTCCGGGCGAGCGCCACGCCCGCCGCGCAGCGCCCCTTCCACCAACGGGAAGCGCAGCGGTTCCGTCACCGAGGCCTCGCTTTCCGACGAGATCGATCCGTCGGCAGTCGATCTCGTGCTGATCGGCGCGCTGCGAACTCTGCGTACCACCCTCGCGCGGGAGGAGAAGCTCCCGGCGTACTGTATCTTTCCCGATCGCACGTTGATCGAGATGGCGGCACGAAAGCCCAATTCCATGGCGGCGCTGGCCACCGTGCGAGGCGTGGGGCCCGCCAAGCTCGAGAAGTACGGCGAGCTCTTTCTCGGCGCCATTCGCGGCGTGGACGGAACGGGGAGCGCATGAGCCGCGCTCGCGTCGCCCTCCGCGCCTCTCGCTGGATATCTTACTCCTGCAGCGTTCCTTCACCCCGCGCGCGCGACGCCCACACATGAGTGACCTTCCGTACTTCACCGAACAGCACCACGCGGTCCGCGAGATGGTCAGCGACTTCGCTAGAACCGAGGTAGCGCCGGTCGCCGCCCGCCTCGACGCCGAAGCGAAGTTCCCCTGGGAGAACGTGAAGAAGATGGGCGAGTTGGGACTCCTCGGCGTCCCCTGGCCGGAGGAGCTGGGCGGGGCGGGGATGGATCTGATCAGCTACATCATCACCATCCACGAGATGGCGAAGGTGGATGCCTCGCACGCCATCACGATCTCCGCTCACACCACGCTCGGCACCTCTCCGATCGTGAACTTCGGATCGAAAGAGCAGCGCGAGCGCTACGTGCCACCGCTGGCGAGCGGGAAGGTTCTGGGCGGCTTCGGCCTCACCGAGGAATCGGCCGGAAGCGACGCGGGTGGTACGCGCAGCCGCGCGGAACGGCGCGGCTCGCACTACGTGCTCAATGGGAGCAAGCGCTTCATCACGCACGGTGGAGTGGGAGAGATCTTCGTCGTGACGGCCGTCACCGATCCTTCGGCCGGGAGCAGGGGGATCAGCTCATTCATCCTCACCAAGGAGACCACCGACCTCGAGAAGGCGCGCGAGCTGGGCATCGGGCACGAGCCGTCGCTCCCCACGATGCCCGGATTCGCCGCGGGGAAGAAGGAGGACAAGCTCGGCTGGCGCGCTTCGGACACTCGCGAGCTGATCTTCGAGAACGTCGAGGTGCCAGCGGAGAATCTCCTCGGCAGGGAAGGCGAGGGTTTCGTGAACTTCATGCGCACGCTCGACTCCGGCCGAATTGGAATCGGCGCGCTCTCGCTCGGTATCGCGGAAGGCGCATTGGACGAGGCGTTGCGCTACTCCACCCAGCGCAGGCAGTTCGGCCGGCCCATCGCGGAGTTCCAGGGAGTGCAGTTCCAGCTCAGCGACATGGCTACCGAGATAGAAGCGGGACGGCACCTCGTGTACCACGCGGCCTGGCTCGCGCAGAACGGGCGCCCCTTCGGGCGGGAGGCGGCGATGGCGAAGCTCTTCTGCTCGGAGCTCGCCATGCGCGCGACCACGAAGGCGGTCCAGGTGCATGGTGGTTACGGCTACACGAAGGAGTACCCGGTGGAGCGGATGATGCGCGACGCCAAGATCTGCGAGATCGGGGAAGGTACTTCCGAGGTACAGCGGATCGTCATAGCGCGGCACCTCCTGGGCACGCTCGAGAGCTGACGCCGGTTCGGGGAGGCGGTTTCGCCAGGCGGTCGCGGCGCGCCATGCGGCTCGATGCGTGGCGCACTGGACCGGCGGTGAGAAGGACCGTCGGGGGGCCGATCGTTGCGGAAAGCTTTGGGGCGCACCTATCTTTTTAGTATGGCCGCGAAGGGCATTGTCGCCGGCGTTGTCGCATTCGCGCCGCGGCAGTTCCAGCCCGATGCGGCCTCGAGCCTGGAAAAGCACTCTGGCGTGCTCGGTGCGCGGCGACTCGCGCTTCGTGGCACGCGTTCCATACCCGGAGGTCCACGTACCGGCCATGGGTGGCCGGTAGCGCACCTCACGCGCGCAGCAACTCACGCCGGCGTAACATCGCATGCTGACCCTTTCGACTCTCGACCATGACCTTCGTGCGCTGGCAGCGTTGCTCGCCGGCGCGCTCTGGCCCATGGCGCTCGAGGGGGGGCCAGCGTGGACGATGAGGCGCGGCCTGACGAAGAGCTGTCCAGCACCGGCCCCGGGCGGAAGCACCGCCTCGCCGCTGCGATCGGCGCGCGACCACACCCCTGAGCCAGTTTGCCCGCGCCGCGCCTCCGAGTCGCCGGAACGCATCCAGGGCAACAGCGTGCATGAAAAGAGAGATTCTCATAAATGCGAGTCAGCGGGAGACTCGCGTGGCCATCCTGGAAGATGACCAACTGGTCGAGCTGATGCTGGACCGCCCCGACAACCGCCGCATGGTCGGGGATGTGTATCTGGGAAAAGTCGAAGCCGTGCTCCCCGGTATCCAGGCGGCGTTCGTGGATATCGGAACCGAGAAGAGCGCCTTCCTCCACGCCAGCGATCTCGTCTTCTCCGAAGACTCGGAGGACGACGATGAGGAGGAGGACGAGAGCGAGGAAGAGGAGGGCGAGAACGGCGGCCGCCGCGGCAGGCGCGCGAAGGCGCCGCCGATTCAGGAGCTCGTGAAGCGCGGACAGGACATAATCGTGCAGGTGTCCAAGGAGCCCATCTCCACCAAGGGCCCGCGCGTCACCGCACAGGTCTCACTCGCGGGCCGCTTCCTCGTCTACATGCCCTTCGCCTCGCGCGTGGGAGTGAGCCGCAAGATCGGCGACCG
>JBIQMO010000086.1:0-14108 GCA_044463245.1 Gemmatimonas aurantiaca | reverse complement strand
GCTGAGCAGTCGCTCAGCCCCCTCGAAATTAAAGACCTGACCCCGTCGTTACCGCCAGGTCCGGCAAGCAGTCCTCAGTGATGGAGTTGCAGGGCCGTATGAGCTGCTCTCACTCGGGCCTGGAGGCCGGCAATGCGTTCCACCAACCACACCTTCATCACCGTCTCGCTCGGCGCTGTACTCGCAGCAGCCTCGGCGTGCGGCGGCTCGTCGAGAGAGCGCGTCGCGCCCGCACCGGCTCCCTTCTACCAGCCCGATGTCGCGCTGCGTGACGCGCACATCCGCGGTGTGGGGCTCACCGGCGGGGCGATGGACATCCTGCTGCGCGTCTACAACCCGAACGACTACGAGCTCCTCTCGCCGCACGTGAGCTACCGCATCATCGTTGGCGGCAAGCATGTGACGGATGGCGTGGCCGACCCGGACGTCGTCGTCCCCGCGCACGACTCCGCGTTCGTCAGCATCCCGGCCACCTTCGCCTACTCGAGCGTCGGGAGCGCCGGCCGCATGCTGGTAGACCGCGGAGCGCTCGACTACCGCGTACTCGGCCGCATGACAGTCGGCACTCCCTACGGGCGCTTCTGGTTCCCCTACGACCGCGCCGGCCGCTTCACCACCCTGAGCGCGCGAGCGGGGCCGACGGGGTCAGGTCTTTAATTTCGAGGGGGCTGAGCATTCGCTCAGCCCCCTCGAAATTAAAGACCTGACCCCGTCTACTGCAGATTGTCCGTCTCGCGGATGAACTTCGCCACGTTGTCGTGGAGCTGCTTCAGAACAGGCACTCGCACGTACACCATGTGGCCGGATTCGTAGAAGGCGTAGTGGATGTTCTTCTGCAGCGCGGTGGGCATCGGGAGGTGCTGCATCTCGTAGACGCCCTCGAAGAACGGAGTGGCCAGATCGTAGAAGCCGGCGTTGAGCATCACCTGCAGACTGGGATTCTGCTTCATCGCGGCGGCGAGGTCGGGCATCACGTTCGCGGCGCCTCTGCCGCCGAAGCGCTGGCCCGGCGCGCGATGCGACATGTCCCACGGACGTACATTACCCGACGGACGATACACGCGATCCTTCCCGAAGCCGAGCGTCTCGCGCACGTAGTCGTTGAAGGTGGCGATGTAGGCCGATGAGATCGCGGCCGACTGCGGATCGTAGTCCGAGCTCTGGCCCAGCGGGTCCATGCTCGGCCCGCTGTAGCGCGTGTCGAGCCGGCCGGTACTCCGGTCGCTGTCGGCGAGCAGCTCGTGCTCGAACTCTCCACCGGTGACGCGCAGGTCGGCCTTCAACAGATAGTCCACCGGGAGTCCGGTGTAGTCGTGCAGCTTGCTGGCCACCGCCTGCTTCTCGGCCTGCGGGAGTGCGGCCCCCTCGGCGAGCGCGTGCATGTAGTCGCCGAGCGCGTACTTCTCCACTTCATCCAGGAAGGGCTCGAGACGCGCGGGTTTGTTGGGGAGCTTCCCGTGATACCACGCCGTGGCGGCGTAGGTGGGGAGCGCCAGCGCGTACGCCTGATCCACGCCCGGGTTGCCGGTGGGATTGTCGACGCTGTTGGTGAAGGAGAGGATCTGCGAGAGCAGTATCACTCCGTTCAGGTCGACGTTGTGATCGTTCCCCAGCAGATTCGCGAGCACCGCGGAGCGAGTGGTGCCGTAGCTCTCGCCGAAGAGGTACTTGGGGGAGTTCCAGCGTCCGTAGTGCGAGAGGAACTTCATGATGAACGCGGTGAAGGCGCGCCCATCCTGGTCCACTCCGTAGAAGAACTTGTTGGCGTCCTTCCCGCGGATGCGCGAGAAGCCGGTGCCCGGTGCATCGATGAACACGAGATCGCTCGCATCCAGGAGACTGTACTCGTTGCTCACCAGATCGTACGGCGCAGCGTGCGTGTGCGCGCTGTCGTTCACGACCACGCGCTTCGGCCCGAACGATCCCATGTGCAGCCACATCGACGCCGAGCCCGGGCCGCCGTTGTAGAGAAAGGTGATCGGCCGCTTCTCGCCGGCGTTCCCTTTCTTGAAATACGCCACGTAGAACATGCTCGCCGTGGGCGCGTTCCTGTCGGTCACGTCTTCGTCCAGGTCCTCCTGACCGAGCACGAGCGTTCCGGCGATGGCGGTGTACGGTATCGCCTGTCCTTCCACCGTGACCGTCCCCTGGCTCGTGTCGGCGACCTCTCTGAACTCCTCGGGCGAGGGCGGCTTCCCCTTCGTGGAATCGGCCTCCTGGCGCGATGCCGCTGGCCGGTTTCGACTCTGCTGGGCCTGACTACATGGTGCCGCGGCCGCGAACAGCGCAGCCACGGCGAGGTACAGGAATTTTTGCATGGGATACCATACGCTTCGGGTTGATGCGACGAACCGTCCGCGTCGGCCGGTTCCGCTACTGCCTCACCGCCGCCGCGGGCCTCGTTACAGGAACGTGATGGCCGGGCGCATCGTTGGGTAGCACCGCGACTCCGCGCACTGTCCGGCGGCGGGCGCCGGACTACGCACGGCAACCGGCTGGCTTCCGGCCGCCCCCGACCCGGCGCTCCTCTTGACAGCTAGAGAAGTCGACCACACCTTCTCTAGACGTCTAGAGAAGACGGTCATCCAGGCACCGTGAGCAAGCCCTCATGAGCATGGATCCCACGAGCTGGATCCCCGCACTCTTCGCACGCATCCGCCTGCTCCTCTCGCGTCAGTCGGAAGAGGCGCGGATGGAAGAGGAGTTTCGTTTCCACCTGGAAATGGAAGCGGCACGGCACGAACGCGAGGGAGCGGCCGAGGAAGATGCCCGACGGTTGGCGCTCGTAGCCTTCGGCGGCGTCGAGCGATACAAGGAAGCGATGCGCGATTCCCGCGGCGCCCGCTGGATCGACGATGCGCTCCAGGACATCCGCTTCGCCGTGCGCACGCTGGCCAGACGACCGGGCTTCGCGCTCATGGCGCTGCTCACGATCGCGATCGGGATCGGCGCGACCACCACGGTGTTCACGCTCGCCAACGCGGTGCTCTTCCGTCCACTGCCGGTGCCGGAGCCGGATCGACTCGTCGCGATCACCGAGCACCGCGGTGGAGCCGTCTCCCAGGGGCTCGAGGGCACCGATCTGCCGTACGATCGCTACGTGGAATACCGCGATGCTACCTCGGACGTGTTCTCGGGACTCGCGGCGCAGAAGTGGACCTCATTCTCCCTGCGCGCGCTCGGCGACGCGATCGCGGTACGCGGCACGCTGACATCCGGCAACTATTTCGAAGTACTCGGCGTCCGGCCGTCGCTCGGACGCTTCTTCACTCGCGACGACGATCGGCGGGTGGTCGTCTCGCATCGATTCTGGCTGACGCAGATGGCCGCCGACTCCAGCGCCATCGGCCGACCAGTCTATCTGAACGGCAAGCTACTCACCGTAGCGGGCGTCGCACCGGCGAATTTCGAGGGCACGGCGCCCGGAGTCGGCTCCGACATCTGGGTGCCCGTGGCGGGCGTTCGCGATCGCGCGGAGCGCGAGTCGATGTCGGCGTGGCTCGCACCCTTCGGGCGGCTCCGCCCGGGCGTGGACATCTCGCACGCGGCGGCGCGCGTGGATGAGATAGCGCGGCAGATCCCACCTGGGGAACCGCAGACGCGAGTACGCGGCGCCACTCTCGAATCGATGACCGGCATCTTGCGGGGCGCCATCAGACGCGATGCGGGCACCGTGCTCACACTGCTCTTCGGTACCGCGCTCCTCGTGCTCCTGATTGCGAGCGCCAACGTGGCCGGGATGCTCCTCGCGCGAGGCGTGGCTCGCCGGCGCGAAGTGGGGACGCGGCTCGCCATCGGAGCGGGACGCGGACGCCTCGTGCGACAACTTCTCACCGAAAGCGCCCTGCTGGGGCTGGCCGGCGGTGCGATCGGCGTACTGCTGGGCGTCGTCGGGAGCGCACAGCTCGCGCAAATCGTGTCGATCCCCTTCGCCGCCACGGTGACACTGAATCTCGCGCCGGACATCCGCGTGCTGGGTGTCGCGCTGTTCGTCACGGCGGTCACGGTTCTGCTCTTCGGCGTGCTCCCGGCGCTTCAGGGAACGCGGAGCTCGTTCCTCTCTGCCCTGCGCGACGGCGGCGGCAGCGCGAGCGGCGCGCGTGCGCGAGGGCGAACGATCTTCGTGGGCGGACAGCTCGCGCTCGCCGTCTTTCTCCTCGTGCTCGGCGGGCTCTTTCTGCGCTCGCTCGAACGCACGATGGGCATTGAGCTCGGCTACGATCCCTCGCGCACGATCATCGCCACGGTGGACCCCGGCCAGATCGGCTACGACAGCGACAGCGGCCGGGCATTCTACGGCCAGCTCGTCGCACGGCTCCGGGCCTCGCCCGGCGTGGAGCATGTGTCGCTCGCCCGCTCCGCGCTGCTGGGTGGGGCGCCGATGGGAAACGACATGAGGACGGTGGATGGAGATGCGGGAGCCGCACCGGGGTCCAGCCGCGAGCAGCGCTACGAGCCCGGTGTTCCGCAGAACATCGTGGACACTGCCTTCTTCTCCATGATGGAGCTTCCGTTCGTGGCCGGACGCGGCTTCACCGCGGCCGATGGACCCGGCTCTCCGCCAGTGGTAGTGGTGAACGAGACGCTCGCCAAACTGTTCTGGCCGGGTGAGAATCCGGTAGGACGACGCGTGAAGAGCTATGGAGGCGAAGCGGAAGTGGTGGGCGTGGTGCGCGATGGTCGCTGGTCCTTCTCCAGCGGGAATCCACGCGCTTTCGCTTTCTTCCCGTTCGCTCAGCACTACTCGGGAAGTATGGTGGTCCACGTCCGCGGGACGCTCGCGCCCGATGCCCTCACCGCGCAGCTCGAGCGAATCACCGGCGCGATCGACCCTGACGTGGCTGTGGAGGGAGCAACACCGCTGGCCACGGCGGCGGATGCCATGCTCGCGTCGTTGCGAGGGCTCACGACGATCGTGGCGCTCTTCGCCGCGGCGGGACTCCTCCTCGCCGCGATCGGCGTGTACGGCGTACTCGCCTTTCAGGTGGAGCAGCGCAGGAGAGAGATGGGCATTCGCATCGCGCTCGGCGCGTCGGCGCGCAGGCTCGCGCTCCAGGTGATCGGACGCACGGGGATCGTGGCGCTCACCGGTGCGCTGGTCGGCCTGGGTGTGGGAGTCATGGCATCCGTCATACTCTCGCACATCCTTTACGGCGTCGGACGCATCGACATCGTCACCTTCACTCTCATCCCTCCGCTACTCACCGCGGTCGCGATCGTCGCCTGCGCAAGGCCCGTGAGGCGTGCCATCAGCGTGGATCCGGTGGAGGTACTGCGTGCGGAATGAAGAGCTGCCGTCGCGCGACGGACGGTCGCTCCGTGCACTTCTACTTCGAGCGCCAGACGAGGTGAGCCGGCTCGGCCGAGGTGAGTCGAGTACTGTCCCTCGCGAGGTAGAGCCCGAGCTGGAACTCCGGGTGGCCGTGTCGATGGATCGTGACCACACCGAGTGGCTCCACTACGCGCGAATACCGAGCCATGTCGGCCGCGACATTGCCATGGGCACGAACGCGCTCGACGAGCACTACGTCGCGGCCGCGGGCCTCCGTCGCGGGATACAGAAAGCGGAAATGGTGCGGGTGATCGCACAGACACACGACCGGTACATCGGGTCCGAGGGCGTGGGCGATTTTCCCGGCGTCGATCCAGTTCGTGGCGGCCACGATGCGGTGCGCCCCCCTCCCCCTGGTCGCCCCGAGCTCAGCGAGCGCGGGCCCGAGCTCGTTCCAGTCGACCACTTCCCACGACGGGTCACCCCGCTCGAAGAGCGCGGGAGCCAGCCGCACCATCCAGCCCGTGGCGGCGTGGGTGGCGACGACGGCAAGGATGATCAGGAATCCCGCCGTCGACCCCACGAGCCACCGGCGTGTGGCGCTGCTCCCCTCCGCGAGACGCCGGTCGACTGCCGCGCCGAGTAGCGGGAAGAGCAGGAAGTAGCCCGGCGCGGCCCAGTGGGGGAGCCCCGGGTTGCCGCCGAGTGAAGGCAGGGTGAAGAACAGAATGATCCCCACCGCCAGGCAGCAGAGGAACCAGCACTTCGGCTCACGCGATCCCTTCACCATCCCCTTCACCAGGAGCCAGACGAGCGGCACCCAGATCCAGGGGAGGAGGTAACCAGCCTGCCCGCCAACGGTCTGGAGGAACGAGAGCAGGCTCGCCTCGTGAGGCACGCCTCGCGCGCCCTGGAATCGGAAGGACACCCAGTCGTTCCTCTCGTTCCAGATGAGCACCGGGAGAAACATCGCGGCCGCGATCGCGGACGCGAGATACGGCTCGGGCCTGAGGAGCCATCTTCGCCGGTCGGCCTGGGTGAGAAGAAAGAGCAAGGTGCCCGCGGCGAGAAAGACGCCGTGGTACTTGGAGAGCATGGCCAGGCCCGTGAAGATTCCGGCCGCGATCCACCATCGCGTGGGATGCTCGTGCGCCCCTTCGTGAAAGAGCACGTGTTCGAGGCAGAGCACCGTCGCCAGCATGAAGAACACGAGGGGGCCATCCGGAAGGACCCATCCACCGGTGGTGACGCTGAAGACCGGGGCGAGGTTGAGCAGCAGGGCGGCGTAGAAGCCCGCGCGCTCCCCGAAGAGTCGCGCCCCCAGCCTGTACATCATCCAGCTCGTACCGGCGAAGAGCAGGATGAAAGGGAGCCGAACGAGGAGCCGGTACTCGCTCCCGGTCACTCGCGCGACGGCGCCCGCGATCCAGAACGAAAGCGGCGGGTGGTCGAAGTAGCTCAGGCTCCAATCCCGCGCGACGGTGACCGCGTAGGACTCGTCGACGCCGAGGCCGATGCTCGCCGCCAGCAGCAGCCGCAGGAGCGCGGCGACGCCGATGAGGATGAGGACGGCGTTCCGCGCACCGGTCCACGCGCTCGCCTGAAATCTTCGCGGGGTAGACGACTCCGCCGCCGTCACGCTCGGCTGCCCTGACATGCCGCATGCCTCTGTTGCCATCCTCGTCGCTCGCTTTCGTCGTTCAGTCTTCTCCTCCGCTATTGTCGTACCTCAGTGGGAACCCCTTCGGGCCGCCCGCAGGAACGCTTGTGTCTGTCACTCGCTCGCGGTAACGTATTCCGTAACTCTGCTCCCCTTCTCGGCCGGGCATTGGGGTGCACCTGCACGCCGCCATTCGTTCGGCCTCCTCCCCACTTCGAGAGAGCATGTCGCGAAGAGCAGTGAGGAACGCGGTGATCGCCGCGCTCGTGCAGTGCGTCGTTGCGTGCGGTTCGGACAGATCGACGGGCCCTCTGGGCGCGTCGCTTTCGATCGTCGCCGGTGGATCGGCGACGGATACGGTGCTCACCGAGCTTCCCCAGGCACTCGTCGTAGAAGTGCACAATGACCAGGGCGTCATCGAGCCCGGTATAGTGGTGCGCTTCGAGGTGCTTCCCGATCCCGCTTCGCCGCTCCCCGTCTGGCAGCAGGCGCCACTCTTCGTTGGTTCCATCGACAGCCCCAACTACGGCAACTTCGCCGTCGACAGCACCGATGCGAACGGCCGCGCGCGGGTGCTCATCAAGCTGGGAAGGATGGCGGGATCCGAGCGCGTCGCGACCGCGGTGCCGGAGTACGGTCTCGTCGACACCTGCACGTACGAGGTCCTCCCCGGGCAGGTCGCGGGCGTGAACGTGTCTCCAGCGGATACCGTGCTGCTCCCGGGCGCGCACCTGCAGCTGCACGCGCAAGCGGTCGACGCCTTCGGCAACGATCGGAGCGACGCCGTGCCCGGGTACGAGGCGGGGAGCTCCAACATAAGCGTCGGTCAGAGCGGCGCGGTCGAAGCCACGGCGGCAGGCCGGGCGTTCGTGATAGTCAGTTCGGGGGATGCCGCCGACACCGCGTGGATGAGCGTGGTGCCGGCAGGTGCGTTCGTCGCCTACACGAATGGCCTTCCCGGCGGCGCGCTCGGCGTCGTCACCATGAACAACGACGGCTCCGGCTACAAGTTCATCGCGAGTCTGAGCACAGCCAACTTCGGTGATGGCGCGGGGCCGGCATTCTCTCCCGATCACGAGAAAGTGATCTTCTTCAACGACCAGGGAGTCGGTGAAGGCACGCGTCTGTACGTTGCCGATGTAGCGAGCGGCGTCCTGACCCGCGCCACCCCGAATACCGACAATCCGATCGTCCGCGAGGAATGGGGGCGCTATTCCGCCGATGGACAGTGGATCTACTTCAGCGGCGCGCGCCCGGGGAAGAGCTTCTCGCTCTGGCGCGTTAAGCCCGACGGTTCATCTCTCGCGGAGCTCGTCGGCACCGGCGGCAACAGCATCGAATGGCGCGGCGACCCTTCACCAGACGGCACCAGGATCGCCTTCGTGGGCGATGGGGTGACGATCCAGGTCATGGACATCGCGACCGGGACGATCGACCCGAACATCCACGTGCCCGGTCAGACCCCGCGCTGGTCGCCCGATGGAACGCGCATCGCGTACGTCCGCGGCAGCTACATCGATGACAACGCCATCTACGTGATGAACGCCGACGGGAGCGGCAATCACCTCGTCTCCAGGACCGACCGCTCGTATTGGGAAGAGCTGGATTGGACGGCCGACGGCAAGTGGCTGCTGATACGCGGAAGGCAGGGACTCGAGTTCGTGTCGGCAGACGACGGTGAGTCTCTCCCACTCGCCTTCACGCGCACGTTCTACCACCCGGCCACGATGCGGTAGCGCGGGGCAGTGAGGGTCTCGAGGGCGTGGAAGGGGGTCGGGCATCGAACACCATCGTCTTGCCGGCGTCCTCGAGGGTGAACCAGGCCTGCTTCCCGCCCGACGGGGTCAGGTCTTTGATTTCTAGTTCCGTGGACGTCCGTCCACGGAACTAGAAATCAAAGACCTGACCCCGTCGGGCGCGCTAGAGTTGCCGGCACCGCTGGAGCGCGGCGGCTACCTCCGGTGGAACGGGGAGATGCCGCCACCACCGCTCCATCTGCTCCAGTCGACTCGCCAGCTCCGCCGCCACCGAACGCCTCCCTTTCTCCGAGAGCTTCGTCACCCATGCTTCGAGCTCTTCGGCCATGGCGAGTGCGTACGGCGCGAGTTCCGCAGCCGTGCACACTTCGCAGAGCGTTCGCTCGCGCCACGGATCCGTACGCGCATCGGTCGCGCGCCACGTTGCGGTGCGCTCGCCGCATCTCTCGCACAGCACACCGAGATCGGGCGTGTGCTCGAACAGCTGCGGGAAGTCCCGCGTCGCGGCGTCGCGCACATTGATGATCAGTCCCGCATCTGCGGCGGCCAGGTCGTCCCGGGTGGAGTGGCACTTCATCAGGTACGCCGCGCCACTGGAGTAGGCGGCCCGCGCGGCAGCGGGGTTCGTCGCGAGGTACGAGCGCGGCGGGCCAGCGCTGTAGCCCGCGGGATGCGCGTCGTACTCGCGCTTGTATCGCTCTACCTCGGACACCCGGACGATGAGCGACTCGCGCCAACCCAGGCAGAAGATCTCGAGCTCAGGGTAGCGATCGCCGTGCTCCTCGCGCAGGCGAGGAAAGTGCCCGCCTTCCTCCTCCGTGTAGCGTGAACGCTCCTCCCATTCCGCTCGTTGCGATGGCTCGGTGATACCGTGACAACTGACCGCCATGACGCCATCCCGCACCCTGGCCCGACATTGGAGCGGCTTCGGCATCCGGGCCAGGAGAGACGCTGCCTCCTCGCGTGAGATCGGAGTGGAGTCCGGCTCGATGATGTATCGGCTCTCCTCCACCGGGCGCCTCAGAGCGACCGCACCGCGCATCAGAAGAAGCGCGAGCCGCGCCGCCTGTAGCTCCTCCGGCATCGCCTCGCCATCCCGAACCGGTGCGGCGAGCGGAGGTGCCGACACCCGATGGCGTGCGATGAACTCCGTGACGAAGTCCGGCACCGGCTGCCCCCGGCTCTCCCACCACTCCGCGACATGCTCCGCCAGCAGACCGAGCATCTCGGGTGGTGCGGTACGCTCGGCTTCGCTCAGCGACTGCGCAACGCGCTCGAGGATCTCGGACCACCGGCGCTGCACCGGGACGAACTCCCCACGAAGGCACTCCTGGCAGAGCCGCCGCACGGACTGTTCACCAGCACGCTTGACCGCGAAGCGCACTGGGCGTCCCTCGCAGTTGCTACAGAGCTCGCTCTCGGCGTCTACCGGGAGCCGCACGATGACTACATCAGACGGAAAGCTGAAAGCCCGGATGCCATCGAACGAGTCGCCCATATGCTCTCCAGGTCACCACGTTGCGCGTCCCCCACCGCACGGCCACGGCCGGATTTGGGAGTAATAAGAGCAAGGCACTCGACAGAGCAAGGCATCCAGTGCTCTCCCCCCGGGTCCGGCTCCGCTCGAACCCCATGCTCGAGCCCGCCCTTCCCCTTGACATTCGATGTATCCGATCGCACCGTATGCCCCACATACATCGAATGTCGATGGGAGACAGATGACGAAGACACCGATCGATCTGCTGCAGGGAACGCTGGATCTGCTCATCCTCAAGACTCTCTCCTGGGGGCCCGCACACGGCTACTCGATAGCGCGCTGGATCGAGCAGCTCACCGGCCAGGTGCTCCAGGTCGGCGAGGGCTCCCTCTACCCCGCCCTGCACCGCCTCGAGGAGCGCGAGTGGGTGGAGTCCGAGTGGCGGCGCTCGGAGAACAATCGCCGCGCGAAGTTCTACCGCCTCACGACGCTCGGGCGCTCGCAGCTCCGCGCGGAGGCGGCGACGTGGGAGCGCTTCGTGGACGCGATGGCCAAGGTGCTGCGCGCCTCCGAGCAGCCGGCGTGAGGCACGCGCGTCCGTGACCGATGCACCGGTCTGGCGGCGCTACTTCCGCCTGCTGCGCCCCGACAGCCGCGCCGACGTGGACGACGAGCTCGCGTTCCACCTCGAGATGCGCGTCCGCGAGCTGGTCGCGCGCGGTATCCCTCCGGCCGACGCACGGGCCGAGGCCGAACGGATCTTCGGCGACATGCGCGCAATCCGCGACGCATGCGTCACCATAGATGAGCGGCGCGCGCGCAGGCACGAGCGCCGTGAAGGAGTGGACGACACGATGCGCGACTTCAAATTCGCGGCGCGCTCTCTCCGGAAGAGCCCCGGATTCACCCTCATGGCCATCGTCTGCGTGGCGCTCGGCGTCGGCGTGACGACCACGATCTTCAGCGCAGTCGACGGGATCCTGCTTCGCCCACTACCCTACCCCAACGCCGACCGGCTCGTCGCGGTCTACTCGCGGCTCGCGGCGAAGGGTGCCACCGGCATCAACATCTCGTACGAAGACTACCTCTCGTGGCGCGACGAGAATCGCACCTTCTCCGAGCTCGGCATCTGGACGTGGACGAACAACACCCTCTCCGGCGAGGGCGAGGCGGAGCGTGTGGAGGGTGCCGGGGTGACGGCAAACCTCTTCCCGCTGCTCGGCGTGCGACCGATCATCGGTCGCTCGTTCACGCCGAGCGAGGAGCTCCCGGGGAACGACCGGGTCATCATGCTGAGCTACGGACTCTGGCAGCGCCGCTTCGCCGGCGACCCGGCGATCGTCGGTAGTCCGATCCAGGTCGATGGACTCCCCTACACGGTCATCGGCGTGATGCCGCCGCGCTTCAACTTCCCGGACCGTGGGCAGGTGTGGGTCCCCTTCCCCAACGACGATTGGCGCTCCGGGCGCGGAAACCGCGGCTACGCCGGCGCGATCGGGCGCTTGAGGCCCGGCGTCACGCTCGCGCAGGCGCAGGCGGACCTCGACGTCATCTCGCGGCGGCTGCAGCAGGCGTACCCGCAGGACAACTTCGGGTGGGACGCCGAGGCGGTCGCCCTGCGCGATGACCTCGTGGGGGACCTCCGCAGGCCGCTGCTCGTCTTCCTCGGAGCCGTGGGATGCGTGCTCCTCATCGCGTGCGCGAACGTGGCCAACCTGATGCTCGCCCGCGGCGCGGCGCGCCAGAGGGAGATCGCGGTGCGCGTCGCACTGGGGGCGGGGCGACGGCGCCTCGTGCGTCAGGTGCTCACCGAGAGCATGATCCTCGCGCTCATCGGAGGCGCGGTGGGCGCGATACTCGCGAAGTTCGGCGTCCAACTGCTCAGGTTCGCGTTCCCCAACGGGGATGTGCCCTTCTACGTCTCGCTCGACATGGATGGCCGCGTGCTGCTCTTCGCGGTGTTCGTGTCGGCACTGACGGGTGTGATCTTCGGGCTCGTCCCGGCGCTGCGCGCGACACGCATCGACCTCAACACCGCGCTCCGCGATGGTGGACGCGCCGAGGCGGGCGGGCGGAGCGGGGGCCGGCTCCGCAACTCGCTAGCCGTCGCCGAGGTGGCACTTTCCGTAGTGCTGCTCGTCGGCGCGACGCTCCTCCTCCGCAGCTACGGCGCGCTGATCGGCACCGATCTCGGCTTCGATCAGCGCGGAGTTCTCACGGCGGGCATCTCGCTCCCCGCCACGACGTACGACAACGACGAGAAGCAGCGTGCGTTCTACGAGCAGCTTTACGCGCGGCTCGCGGCTATCCCCGGGGTCGTGTCGGTAGGCTCGGCGAACGGGATCCCGTTCAGCGGGTGGGACGTGCAGTCGCACATGTCCATCGAGGGGCGTCCCGCGCCCGTGCAGGGGAACGAGCTCGATGTCCATTACCAGAACATCAGCCCCGGCTACCTGCCGACCATCGGCGTGCCGATCGTACGCGGGCGAGGGTTCACGGTGGCCGACCGTGATTCGTCGGTGCACATCGGCGTGATCAACGAGGTGCTCGCGCGACAGGAGTTCGCCGGCATCGACCCCATCGGCAAGCGCATCCGCTTCGGCGAGGACGGCTCGGACGCCCCATGGATCACCATCATCGGCGTGGCGAAGGAGTTCAGGCACTACCGCCTGCCGCAGCCGATGGGGCCCGCGATCTACCTCCCCCAGCTCGCCACGCCGTCGGCGTCGCAGACGCTCGTGCTGCGCACCTCGCTCCCCGATCCGATCGCGCTCGCGCCCGCCGTGCGCGAGGTACTGAAGGAGCTCGACCCCGACGTCCCCGCGTTCCGCGTGCAGACTCTCGAGCAGGCGGTGTCGCGCTCGCTCTGGCGGCAGCGCTTGCAGGGGCAGGTACTCGGAACGTTCGCCGCGCTGGCACTGCTCCTTGCCGCGGTGGGGATCTACGGCGTGATCTCCTACGCAGTGGCACAGCGGACGCGTGAGCTCGGAGTGCGCATGGCGCTCGGCGCGACGCGCGGCCAGGTACTCGGGCTCGTGCTCGGACAGGGGCTGCGGTTGGCGGTCGTGGGCGTGGCGATCGGGATCGTCGCCGCACTCGCGCTTTCACGCGTAGTGGCGAGCCTGTTGTACGGAGTGAGTGCGACCGACCTGGCGACGTTCGTAGGTGTGCCCGTCGCGCTCGCGCTCATCGCGACGCTCGCCACCCTGGTTCCGGCCCGCCGCGCGACGCGCGTCGATCCGGTGGTGGCGATGAGGACGGAGTAGCGGTAGTTGGAGATCCGCTCCGAAGCGCAAAGGCACACCCGAATGGGTGTGCCTTTGCCCATGGCCAGGGACGGAATCGAACCGCCGACACGCGGATTTTCAGTCCGCTGCTCTACCAACTGAGCTACCTGGCCGCGCTATCTCGACAGCCTTGAATCGTACCGAAGCAGCGGTCGCTTTTCAACCCTGAGCGGGCCCCTGTACGCGCTCCACCCGACGCACCCACTGCCGGGCTCCGCATCCAAGCACGCAACATGCTAGAGAGCGGTGGAGGACGAATCCTACACATCGCTCAGGAGCAGTTCCATGAAGTCCCCGAAGTACCACGCCGCGCTCTCCATTGCCCTCGTCGCCTCCGCGCTTGCCTGTTCCACCCACAGGACCAGCGAAGCGACGGGGGAGGTGGTGCCGCGCAGCGACACCGCGACGGTCCCGGCAGACACCATCACCACCCGCACCCGGGACGACACCCTGAACCTTCAGCGCGACACCACGGTAATTCGCGATACCGCCACCGTCTTCCGCGACACCACCACCGGCGTCTACGGCGACACCGCCGGACGCAGCGCTCGCGACACATCGGCCATTCCGCCGGACACGTCGAGATAGTGCAGTGCCGACGGGGTCAGGTCTCGATTTTCGAGTCGTACGGGCCACTGCCCGTACGGCTCGAAAT
>JBIQMO010000085.1:0-14283 GCA_044463245.1 Gemmatimonas aurantiaca | reverse complement strand
CCGCGGTGGATCTCGATCTCCTCGGGATCATCTTCTTCGGTCTCATGTTCGGCGCAGCGATCACGATGATCCCGAAGGAGAAGGCGGATGTCATGACCTCGTGGCTTGACGCGCTGAACGAGATCGTCATCAAGATCGTGGAGATCGCGATGAAGATAGCGCCGTACGGGGTGGCGGGGCTGATCTTCGGTGTGACCTCGCGCTTCGGCTATGCGCTGCTCAAGCCGCTCGGGAGCTACATCCTCGTGGTGGTTGGTGCGCTGCTGGTACACGTGGTGGTGACGATATCGCTCATCGTGCGATTCGGCGTAGGGATGTCGCCGATGGTCTTCTTCAATCGCATTCGCGCCTCGATCGTCACGGCGTTCTCCACCAGCTCGAGCAGCGCCACCCTTCCCACCAACCTGGCGGTGGCGGAGCAGAATCTGGGGGTACCGCCGCGCGTCGCCGGCTTCGTGCTCCCGCTCGGCGCCACGATGTGCATGAACGGCACATCGCTCTTCGAGGGAGTGACGGTGCTCTTCCTGAGCCAGGTGTTCGGGCTGCACCTCTCGCTCGGGCAGATGGTCGTGGTGATGGTGATGGTGGTGATCACCGCGGTCGGCGCGGCCGGGGTGCCGGGAGGATCGCTCCCGCTCCTGATCGGCGTCATGGCCATGTTCGGGATTCCCCCCGAGGGGATAGCGATCATCCTCGGCGTCGATCGAATCCTGGATATGTCTCGCACAACCGTGAACGTCATCGGTGACATGAGCGCCACTGCGTGGATCGCGAAGACCGAGGGAGTATGGACCGCGGCGCAAGTGCCGGAGATCGAGGGGCTCGATACCAGTACGGAGCATCTCGACGAAACGCCGGTCGAGTCGGTCGGCTGATCGAGCTTCCGAGACCATGAACGCGAAAGGGCCGCGCTCGAAATCAGCGCGGCCCTTTCGCATCGGTGCGTCAGGAGTGCGGCCGTCGCCGCGCGTTCAATCTCCGGCGCGCTCGGTAGCGTGCTCCTCTTCGGACGTCTCTTCCGCCTCGCGCTCCGCGGCATTGTCCTCATCGAGGCCCGGCTCCTCCGGCTCCGTATCCTGACTCGCGGCAGGCGACTCGTCATCGCCGTCGGCCGTGCCGCGCACGGCGTCAGTACCGGAGTCGTCACCCATGACATCATTGTCGCCACCCATGTCGTCGCCGATGACTTCGCGCTCGTCGCTTTCGCCCTCCACTCCGGGCGCGTCGGCGCTGTCTTCGGCCGTGTCGCCTCCGCCGATCAGAGCGAGCGCGGCGCGCATCGCGCCGCGCTCGGGACGAACCTCGCCGGCGATGATCTGCGCGCCGGGCGTGGAAGACTTGAGACGATGCTCGAGACGCTTGCGCAGTGAGGAGCCGGACTTGAGGAGCCCGCCGGCCAAAGCCACCGAACACGCCGCGCGCTCATCCGCGAAGAGCTGTCGTGCTAGCGTCCGCACATGGAGCGCGAGCTCCTCGGCGGCGATGTCGAGGATCGAGTTGGCGCGCAGATCACCGCCGGCCGCGGTGCTCACCACTACGGCGGCCAGCGTGGCCAGTTGCGCCGGCGTCGCACTGGCGGCCCACGCCACCAGCTCGCCGGGCTCGTTCAGCTCGGCCGCCGTGAGCACCGCGCCCACGAGCGCCGTCTCCGGCTCGCGACCGTCTACCGACGCCGTGACCACCGAAAGCGCGCGCCGTCCGATCCAGGCGCCGCTCCCTTCATCGCCACACACGGGCCCCCAGCCGCCAACGCGCGCCTCGGCGCCGGCGGGTCCGCGTCCGAACGCGATCGACCCGGTCCCGGAGACCAGGAGAATTCCCGGCCCGTCGCCGAACGCATCGTCGAGCGCCACCTGCGCGTCCGGAAGCACCATCACCTCGTCCGCCAGCTCTCGCTCGACGAGAGCGCGCCAGAGCTGCTCACGTTCGGCGGGGCGTCCCACCCCGGCGACCCCGACGCAGAGCGCTGCCGGGCGCACCTCGGCGGCACCCGCTGCCGCGAGCGCCTCACGCACGCACGAGGATATCACATCCGCCGAGTGCTCCACCGCGCCGGGGCGGACGGCGGATGCCGCTCCTTCGCTCGTTGCCAGCGTCTCGCCCCGACCATCCGCCACGAGGACCCGCGTCTTGGTGCCGCCGCCGTCGACCCCTACTACCAGTCGCATCAGGTGAGCTCCTCGGCGAGCGCGGGCACCACTTCCGGCGCGGGGTGAGTGTACGACGAGAGAACTCCGGCAGCGATGGTAATCACAGTTCCGATGAGGACGTACCAGGGCCACGCGATCGATGCGAAGGGCCCCAGGACAGGTGTGAGAGAGGGGTATACCGCGGAGATCGGCTTTGCGAACACCACCAACGTCATTGCAAATATGCCGATTGCCATCCCCGTTATCGCGTCGCGCTGAAGCGCGCGCGGCCAGAAGAGGGCGAGACCGAAGCCGCCGAGGAGGCCGCCGTAGGTGAAGGATGCGATCGAGAGCGCGACCACCACCACGGGAGTCCCCTCCTGATGGTAGAGCAGCGCGCCGCCGATCAGGATCACAGCCCAGACGAGAGTGAATAACTTCCCGACCTTGAGCACCCTCGGATCGTCGGCATTGCGGCGCGTGATCGGTAGATAGATGTCGTGCGTTGTCGCCGCGCTCAGAGAGTTGAGCGAGCCGGACACGGTGCTCATGGCCGCGGCGAGGATCGCGGCGACGACGAGCCCCGTGAGCCCCGCCGGCATCACGTCCACGATGAACGATGGGAAGATCGCATCCGGGCTCGCGAACTGGCGCGCCTGGTAGTAGGCGTAGAGGCCGACGCCAATCAGCAGAAAGAGGAGGAATTGAAAAATGACGGCGACGCCGCTCCCGATGAGTGCTTTCCGCGCGCCCTTTACCGACGGTGCCGCGAGCAGACGCTGTACGATGAGCTGGTCGGCACCGTGCGACGCCATCGAGAGGAACGCGCCGCCGATGAGCCCTGCGGCCAGCGTGTAGGGCTTGTCGAGACCGAGCGAGAGGTCGAAGAGGCGGAGCTTCCCGTTGGCGCTCGCACCGGCCAGGATCTCGCCCCACCCGCCCGGTACTCCGCGGCCGATGAGCCACGCCGCGGCGAGGGCGCCGAGCAGATAGACCGTGGTCTGAACGACGTCCGTCCACACTACAGCGCGCATCCCGCCGTGGTAAGTGTAGATGATCGTGAAGACGCCCAGCAGCAGAATGGATACCGGCCCCACGTACTCGCGCGGCACCTGCGGACCGAGGATGAGCGCGATAGGGATCGCGGTCGCGAAGACGCGAACCGAGTCGCCGAATGCGCGGGTGACCATGAACGTCACCGACGCGAAGCGCCGTGTGCCGATCCCGAAGCGCTTCTCGAGGAGCGAGTAAGCCGTGACCAGCTCTCCCTCGTAGTATCGAGGGAGCAGCGTATAAGACACCACGACGCGGCCGATCAGGTATCCCAGCGCCACCTGGATGAAGGTGAGGTTGCCGAGGTAGGCGACGCCGGGAATGCTGATGAAGGTGAGCGCGCTGGTCTCGGTGGCGACCACCGAGAAGAGGATGGCCCACCAGGGGATCGCCTTGTCCGCGACGAAATAGTCGCGGGCCGACTTCTGGTCGCGCCCCAGCCAGACGCCCAGCAGCGTGGTAGCCGCGAGGTATGCCAGCAGGACGACGACGTCGAGGGCCGTGAAGTGTCTCATCGTGTCACCCTATTCGACGACGTAGGCTTCCATGGCGAAGTACTCGGCGAGGCCGAGTGCATCGAGCTCCGCGGCCGTGCCCTTGTTCCGCGCTTCGACGCGCTGCCAGAACTCGCGATCGTCCTGGCCGGGGAAGGGAGCGGTATCCTTCTGCGACTGGTGCTTGAAGATCGCCTGGATCTTGAGGCGGAGCTCCTCCTGCGAGAGCGGAACGAGCCAGGTGGCTTCGGTCACGGGCCACTCCTGCCATGCGCCGCGATAGAGCCAGACTTCCGGACGCCGAAGGCGTCCGGAAGTCTGAAGCTCGTCGTCAGCACCGGCGCCCTGCGCCGGCGCCAGATCCTGCCGTGCGGACTCCTGCACGTGCGCGCAGTCCTTCTCACAGTACAGCTCGCAGAGAGCGCTGTCGATCGCTTCCTTGCACATGCGGTGCGTGCCGTGCGGATCGGACAGGTCGCCCGCCACGAAAACCAGATCGGGCTGATGCTCCTCGATGAGCTTACGCACGATCTCGACGTCCGCCGGGCCGACCGGGTCCTTGCGAACCTTGCCGGTGCGGTAGAACGGAAGGTTGAGAAAGTGCGCCGCGCCGCGCGAGAGCCCGAGTACCTCGATCCCGCTCACCGCCTCCGTCTCGCGGATCTTGCGCTTGATGTCGAGAACCTCGGGGATGTCCACCTCGCCCGGCCGCTTCCGCGCCAGCGAATCGAGAACCTTGTTCGACAGCGCGTCGATTCGTTCGGCCGATACGTATCCATCCGCCGCCATGCGGCCGAGGAAGTCGATGTGCCGGCGCACGTCGTGATCGAAAACGGCGATGTTCCCGCTCGTCATGTACGCGACGATGATGTCGTTCTCGTTCTCGATCAGCTTGCGGAGGATACCGCCCATCGAGATTACGTCGTCGTCGGGGTGCGGCGAAAAGCAGATGATGCGCTTGCCGTGCGGGAGCTTGGAGCGTCCGCGGATCTTGGCGCCGAGCGCGTTGAACACCATGCCGTTGAGCGCGCCCGGCGAACCGTGCAGCGCCACGAGCGACGAAAGCCGGTTCTCGGCGTAGTCGCGCTGCGTGAGCTTCAGTATGCCGCGCCCCGAGCGCCGCGCGAGCCAGGTGACGGCGCGAATCGCGAGCTCGTCGGTCCACTCCACCTCGTCCACCAACCACGGGGTGGCAATCGGTGTGAGGTCGGCCGCGGCCGCACGGTCGAGGTAGAAGGTGGTATTGGAGTGCTTCTGCAGGAAGGTGGCCGGCACCTCGAGATCTATCTCTCCCTCCACCGCCTTTCGCACCACATCCGCCTTGTGCTCACCGGTGGCGAGGATGAGGATCTCGCGCGCCTCCATGATCGTCCCTACACCCATGCTGATCGCTTCGCGAGGAACGTTGTCCTCGCCGAAGAAGTCGGCCGCGGCATCCTTGCGCGTCACCATGTCGAGCGTGACGAGACGCGTGCGGCTGTCCATCCCCGATCCGGGCTCGTTGAAGCCGATGTGCCCCGTCTTTCCGATCCCGAGTATCTGGATGTCGATGCCGCCTGCCTCGCGGATCATCTCCTCGTAGTGGTGCGCTTCGTGGGCCACCCTCTCGCGCGGAACGTTGCCGTGCGGGATGTGAACGTTCTCCGGCTTGATGTCCACGAAGTCGAAGAAGTTCTCCCACATGTACCGCGCATACGAGTGGATGCTCTCGCGCGAGATTCCGAAGTACTCGTCCAGGTTGAACGTGACGACGTTCGCGAAGCTCAGCCCCTCCTCGCGGTGCATGCGGATGAGCTCACGATAAACGGGGATGGGCGTCGAACCGGACGCGAGGCCGAGAACGGCCGTCTTGCCGGTAGCGGTGCGCTCGCGAATCAACTCCGCCATGCGGCCGGCTATGAGACGGCCCATCTCGTCATGGCTGTCGACGACTACGGTGCGGATGTGCATTCGGGGGGTGGGGTAAGCTTGCGGGGAGTGGGGGGATGATCGAACGAGGGGTATGGCGAGGACATGAGAAAGCCCGCGATTCACCGTGGGATCGCGGGCTTCGACTTCAGAACTCGACCCTCGGCGCCAGCCGGCGATTCAGTGCCGCCCGTCCACGAGCCGGACGAGTGGCATCGGCTGCCTGCGCCTTCGAGAGAGGCGCGTGAGGGAAGCGCTCCTTGCTCAGCTCAGGCCGTGAAAGAGCTACCGCAGCCGCAGCCGCCGGTGGCGTTCGGGTTGTTGAAGGTGAAACCGGAGCCCTGCATGGACGAGACATAGTCGATCGTCACGCCATCCAGGTACTGCGCCGAAAACGGATCGACGAATACGTTGAAGCCTTCCTGCGGGACCACGAGATCGTCGTCCGCCTTCTGCTCCTCTATCAGGAGGCCGTACCGGAAGCCGCTGCAACCGCCGGGCTGCACGCTGACGCGGAGTCCGCCCTGGGCCTCGGAGACCCCTTCCTGCTCCATGAAGCGCTTGACCTCGACGGTCGCCGTTGGGGTGACGGTGACGGTGACCGCCGGCTGCTGGGTAGTGCTCATTCGAAACCTCGCTCGAAGTTGGCGGGGACGGGCCCCGGCTACACTCGTAAACTAGCAATTGGAGGGCCACGCATCAACGGGGAAGAGGCCTGATGCAGCCGCCCGCGCACCGCCCCGGGAGCGGCGCGATTTCCATGCGTGTTGCTCAGTGCGAGCCCCGTCCGTCGGCGGGGCGCGAGGCGACGACCTTGCGCCCCATGCTGGCGTCCTGTGCCTCCGCGACCGCGTCGGCCAGTGCCGGGCGCACCGCGTATATACCGCGGCTCTCGCGGCTGGGGTCCACCCGGTTGGTCAGGAGGATCACGAAGAGATCGCGGTCGGGATCCATCCAGATCGACGTACCGGTGAAGCCGGTGTGGCCGAAGGCGTGCGTCGAGAGGCGATGGCCCGCGGAGTTGGTCCCGCTGGGCACCTCCCAGCCGAGCGCGCGGTTGGAGAGCGTGGAGTCCTGCACCTGCGTGAACTTCTTCACTGCCGCCTCGCTCACGATCCGCACGCTGTCGTAAACGCCGCGGTTCAGGTACATCTGCGCGAAGATCGCGAGATCGTGTCCGGTGCTGAAGAGACCAGCGTGACCGGCCACGCCGCCGAGCGCGAAGGAGTTCTCGTCGTGCACCTCGCCGTAAACCAGGCGCTCGCGCCACGGATCGCGCTCGGTGGGCGCGATCCGCTCGCGCATCCAGCTCGGCGGACGGTACATCGTGGACTTCATCCCCAGCGGGCCGAAGACGTGCAGCGAGAGATAGCCATCCAGCGACTCGCCGGAAATACGCTCGATGATCTTCCCCAGTGTGATGATGCCGAGGTCGCTGTACACCATTCGTACGTTGGGCAGTGTATCGAGCGGAGTGGAGAACACCAGCTGGACCGCCTCCTCCGGCGTCCTCGCCTCCTTGTAGAGCGGCCTCCAGGCAGGGAGTCCGGAGCTGTGCGTGAGAAAATTGCGGACGGTGACCAGCTCCTTGTTCTTTCCGGTGAACTCGGGGATGTACTTCTGCACCGGAGCATCCAGATTGAGCCGCCCCTGTTCCCAGAGTTGCATCGCCGCGGTGGTAGTGCCGATGACCTTACTTAGCGATGCCATGTCCCACATGGTATTCTCATCGGGCACGGGGGAGGTCGCCCAGTCGAGGTGCCCCACACCCATGCTGGCGTAGATCTGCCTGCTGCTGCCCACCACCGCGTAGGCGCCGGGGTACGCGCTGTCGGCGAGCCCGCGTAGGAGAACAGCGCGCACCGAGTCGGCGATCGCCGCACCCGAGGGACGTGGAGAGGGCACCGGCACCCGCCGCCCGGTAGCACACGCGGCCGCGAACGGGAGGATGCCGATCAGCGCGGCGCGTCGGCACGCGGCACTGAGCATCGGCGTGCGGGAGAGAGGTCTGATGGAGAGCGTCTGTTTCATCGGTGGGATTCGGGGAAGCGCGATGGCAAGCCTGTTGCGGAGCCTGCCTATCCTGCATCTTCAGATCGGGTGGGCGCAAGCGCTGCTCCCACGCTCGTCCGCAGGTTCCTTGACAAGGAGAATAATCAATGAGAGGCTTGCTGGCCGTTCTGCTCGTGCTGGTCGTCGGCGCTTGTGGGTCGCGCAAGGTCGAGGTGGGAACCGGCGTGACTCCATCGAGCGGCGTGGCGCTCAACGTGAGCAACACGCTATCGCAGGATGTGAACGTGTACGTCACAGCCGCCGGCACGGACATCCTCGTCGGGCAAGTAGCCGCCAACAGCACGAAGGCGCTCCCCGTGAATGGCATAGCCGAGGGCTCCACGGTTTCGCTGAAGGCGATAACGGTGGACGGGACGCGCACCTATACTCGCGACAACGTCGTGCTCTCGGGAACCTACGCCTGGTCGCTGCCATAGCGCGCGGCTTGCTCCCGTCATCACCACCAGATAGTTTACCGGGCCGGAGCGTCACTCCGGCCCGTCGTGCATCGGAATCGCAAGCGGATCCGTCTTTCCGCGCGTTGGTCGCGACAGCGACATGAATCTTCTGCCCGATCGGGTGAAACGTGTTTACCTCCGCCTCATCGAGCCCGTGGCGGAGTGGCTGGTTCGACACGATGTCCAGCCGAATACCATCACCACCATCGGAACACTTTGTTCGGTTACCGGCGGGATCATCTATGGCACGGGACACATCCGCACTGGCGGATGGTTCCTGGGTCTGACGGCGCTGTTCGACGTGCTCGATGGGATGGTGGCTCGCCGCACCAACCGGAGCTCGTTGTTCGGCGCCTTCTACGATTCGACGCTGGATCGCGTTGCAGACGGCTTCGTACTGGGTGGGCTCGCGGTATTCTTCTCCACACGGCCGGGGTGGCAGGGCACGGTTATGGTTGCCGTCTGCGTGCTCGCCCTCATCGGCACCTTCGTCACGTCTTATACCAGAGCGCGTGCCGAGGCGCTGGGTGTGGATGCGAAGGTGGGGTTGCTCCAGCGACCCGAGCGCGTGGTGCTTCTCTCCGCGCCGCAGGCATTCTTCGGGTTGGCGCTGGACGGGCTGGTGTTGATCGGCATTATCGTTCTGTTGACAATCACCGCGTGGATCACCGCCCTCCAGCGTGTCGCCGCAGTGCGCAGCGCCGCGCGCCGGGAGCACGCCGATGCCACGCGCGCGGTGAGTGAGGCATCCGCCGGGGCCGAAGATCGGCCAGCGAATCCGCGCCACCGCGCTCCATCGTGAAAGGAGAATAACTTCGTGCAGGGTTCCAGCGCGGCCGACGATCGGCCTGCTTCGCGACCGGGTGCGCCCGCACCCGCTAAGGGTCGCCTTGGTGTGCTCACCCCCGGCCTTGGCGCCGTGGCCACCACATTCATCGCCGGCACCGAGAGCGTTCGGCGCGGGCTCGCCGAGCCGATCGGCTCACTCTCCCAGCTTGCCACGATCCGACTCGGCAAGCGCACCGAGAAGCGCTCGCCCCTCATCAAGGACTTCGTCCCGCTCGCCTCGCTCGACGATCTCGTTTTCGGCGCCTGGGATCCGATCCCCGACGATGCGCTGACCGCGGTCCGCAAGGCGGGCGTCCTCGAGGAGCGCGATGTCGCGCCGATCGCGGATTTCCTGAAGGGTATCGTGCCGATGCCGGCCGTCTTCGACAACCACTACGTCACGCGCATCCACGGCACGCACGTCAAGCACGGCAAGACCAAGCGCGATCTGGCCGAGCAGCTGCGCGATGACATCCGGAATTTCAAGTCGGAGAACAAGCTCGATCGCCTGGTGATCGTGTGGTGCGGCTCGACGGAGATCTTCATCAGGCCCGGTCCCCAGCACGCCACGGTGGAGCAGTTCGAGAAGGCGATGGAGCGGAACGACGAGGCCATCTCGCCGGCCATGCTCTACGCCTACGCGGCGATCATGGAGGGCGTACCGTACGCCAACGGAGCGCCGAATCTGGCGGTCGACACGCCTGCGCTGATCCAGCTCGCCAACGAGCGCGGCGTTCCTACCGCCGGCAAGGACTTCAAGACCGGCCAGACGTGGATGAAGACCGTAGTCGCACCGGGACTCAAGGCGCGCATGCTCGGCCTCGATGGGTGGTACTCCACGAACATCCTCGGCAATCGCGATGGCGAGGTGCTCGACGATCCGGCGTCCTTCAAGACGAAGGAGGAGTCGAAGCTCAGCGTGCTGCACACCATCCTGCAGCCCGAGCAGTACCCGATGCTGTACAAGGATTTCTCCCACGTGGTGCGGATCAACTACTACCCGCCGCGCGGCGACAACAAGGAAGGGTGGGACAACATCGACATCAAGGGGTGGATGGGCTACCCGATGCAGATCAAGATCAACTTCCTCTGCCGTGACTCCATCCTCGCCGCCCCGCTGGTGCTCGACCTGGCGCTCTTCATGGACTTCGCGCATCGCGCCGGACTGAAGGGGATCCAGGAGTGGCTCTCGTTCTTCTTCAAGAGCCCCATGGCGGCCCCTGGTCTGCAGCCCGAGCACGATCTCTTCATCCAGCAGACCAAGTTCAAGAACACCCTACGCCATCTGATGGGTGAGGAGCAGATCACCCACCTCGGAATGGAGTATTATCAGTCATGATCGGATACCCGCGCATGGTCCGCCTCGCTCTCGTATCGGCCGCCGTCACCGCCATGGCGGCGTGCGGCCGTGGGCGGGAGCCAGGCACCATGCCGGCGTACACCGATCACTACTCCATGCGCATCTCGAGCGTGCCGGCTCCGCCGCACGCTCGGGAGCCGGCAAAATACAAGCTCGTGGTGCGCGACAAGGACTCCGGGCAGCCGATCGAGGGCGGCCAGGGGATCCTCTACGCCAACACCAGAGATGGGGCGAGCGCCTGGGACACCTTCGTCCCTGGCGAGGAGCTCGGTACGTATTACGCAACGCTCAACTTCGTCGTCGCCGGGAACTGGGCCATGGGCCTCCGCTTCCGGCGCGACTCTACCCAGCAGCTCGAGCAGGTGGACTGGATGCAGGAAGTCCTCGGCGAGCGGCAGGCATCTCCGTGAAACTGGCATGCGACATTTTCATCGCACTCACCTGCGCCCCGAAGAGGCGCTGGCGATCGCGGACGAATTCTTCCCGACGATAGGGCTCACCGCCGGGTCGGCGCCTGCCGGCGCCCGGATCTTCTCGGGCGAGCTGGGCACCGTGACGCTCGACGCCCGGCCCGAAGGCGGGCACTACACGTTCATAAATGCAAAAACCGATCAGGTGGGCGAGAGCCGGCTCGATCGGAACGTGAAGCGCTACTTCGTGAAGGTTCATCGCGTCGCCGATCCCCGACACCAACTGAAGGCGGCGTACTGATGGCATCCCGTACATCCACTCGCGCGCGGCCCCCCGCGCGCGAGCGCGCACGTGAGAAGGAACCCTCACCGTCGCGGCTGCTCACGCGCGAGCAGAAGCTCGAGCTCTATTACTACATGCGCCTCACCCGCTCCCTCGAGGAGCGGCTCGTCAACCTCTACAGACAGACGAAGGTCGTGGGCGGGCTCTTCCGCTCGCTCGGCCAGGAGGCGGACGCGGTGGGGAGCGCGTACGCGCTCGACCGCTCGAAGGGCGACTTCCTCTCGCCCCTCATCCGCAACCTGGGCTCCATGCTGGTGCAGGGTGCGGAACCGCTGGAGATCATCCGGCAATACATGGCCAAGGGCGACTCTCCCACGCGCGGGCGCGAGCTCAACATCCACTTCGGCGATCTCGAGCGCGGCTTCATCGGCCAGATCTCGCATCTGGGCGACATGGTGCCCGTGATGGCCGGCGTGACGCTCAGCTTCAAGCTGCGCGGCGAGAAGCGCGTCGGCCTCGTTTACGTGGGGGACGGCGCCACTTCCACCGGCGCCTTCCACGAAGGGATCAACCTCGCGGCTGTCCAGCGCTGCCCCCTCGTGGTGATCGTGGAGAACAACGGCTACGCGTACTCCACGCCCACCGAGCGCCAGAGCGCTGTGAAGGAGTTCAAGGACAAGGCGTTCGCGTACGGGATCCCGGGCGTGCGCGCGGACGGCAACGACGTGCTGGCCACCTACGACGTCACCAAGCAGGCCGTGGATCGCGCGCGGCGCGGCGAGGGAGTCACCCTCATCGAGCTCGTTACCTATCGGCGGAAGGGGCATGCGGAACACGACAACCAGTCGTACGTCCCCGCCGGCGAGATCGAGTGGTGGGAGAAGAACAACGATCCGCTCGATCGCTACATCGCAGTGCTGCTCGATGAGGTGGGAGTCGAGCGCGATGAGCTCGAGGAGATCGATGCCCGCGTGCATCGTGAGATCGACGAGGCCACGGACCTCGCCGACCTGTCGCCCATGCCCGAGCCGACCGATGCACTGAACGGTGTCTACGCCGTGCCGGAGCAGGTGGAACCGCTCTGGTATCGTCGTGGAGTGGACAAGGCCGTGGACAAGAACGAACGCGCTGCCGGATGGGGGACCTACGATGGCTGAGATCACCTACCTCGAGGGTATCAGGCAGGCGCTCGACGAGGAGATGCAGCGCGACGAGAACGTCTTCGTCATGGGCGAGGACATCGGCGCGTACGGCGGGGCCTTCAAGGTCACCGACGGCCTCCTCGCCAAGTACGGGGAAAGGCGCGTCATAGACACGCCGATCAGCGAGGCCGCCATCGTGGGCGCCGCCGCCGGAGCGGCGCACATGGGGATGCGCCCCGTGTGCGAAATGCAGTTCATTGACTTCATCTCGTGCGCGTACGACATCCTCACGAACTACGTGGCCACCTCGCGATACCGCGCTTTCCTCCCGTGCCCGCTGGTGGTGCGCGGTCCGAGCGGCGGCTACGTGCGCGGAGGCCCGTTCCACTCGCAGAACCCGGAAGCGGCCTTCCTTCACACGCCGGGGCTCAAGATCGTCTACCCGGCCACGGCAAGCGACGCCAAGGGG
Source organism: Gemmatimonas aurantiaca (assembly GCA_044463245.1). Lineage (GTDB taxonomy): Bacteria > Gemmatimonadota > Gemmatimonadetes > Gemmatimonadales > Gemmatimonadaceae > JADGGM01. Next base: position 1,697 of record JBIQMO010000085.1, on the reverse strand, counting down.
TTGCTGAAGGCGGCCATCCGCGACGACGACCCGGTGCTCTACTTCGAGCACAAGTATCTGTACCGCCGCATCAAGGAGGATCTCCCCGAGGGCGACGATCACATCGTGCCGATCGGGAAGGCGCGCACCGCGCGGGAGGGGAAGGACCTCTCCATCATCACCTACGCCGCCACCGTGTGGAAGTCGCTGGAAGCGGCCGAGCAGCTCGAGAAGGAAGATGGTCTCTCGGTCGAGGTGATAGACCTCCGCTCGCTCTCGCCGCTCGACGACGAGGCGATCATCGCCACGGTGAAGAAGACGAATCGGGTGCTGATCGTCCACGAGGATACCCGCACGGGTGGCGTGGCCGGCGAGGTCGCGGCGCGGATCAACGAGCACGCCTTCGAGTGGCTCGACGCACCGATTCTGCGCGTCACGGCCGCCGATGTGCCGCTTCCATACTCGCCGCCGCTCGAGGACTACGTCCTGCCGCAGACCACGGATATCGTGAACGTGGCACGCCGGCTGGCGGCGTACTGAGGGGTGGCGGAAACGACACGACCCGACGGCGGCGAGGGGAGACGCGCTCGCACCGTTGGAATAGGTTGTCTGATGGCGGTGCCGGGGTTCTTCGGCGGGGGGATGATCGCCGTGGCGATTGGCCGCCTCGTAGAGTCCGTCATCGGAGGGTGTACACCGCCGGATGGACTCCCGGCCTGCCACACCGGTCTGTATCTGTTGGTGGGCGGATTGACGGGACTCGTGCTCCTGCCGAGCGTGGTGCTATGGCGCATGCATGGAGCCTCGTCGAGAACGCGAAACTCAGGGAGGAGCTGATCCAGTGGCACGGATAGACGTGGTCATGCCGCAGATGGGCGAGTCGATCGCCGAGGGAACGCTCTCGCGCTGGCTCAAGAAGGTGGGCGACGAGGTGAAGCGCGACGAGCCCATTTTCGAGATCAGCACGGACAAGGTCGATGCCGAGATCCCGGCATCGTCGGCCGGCGTGCTGGCCGAGATTCTCGTCCAGGAGGGCGAGACGGTTCCGGTGCAGACCGTCGTGGCGCGGCTCGAGACGGAGAAGGGTGCGGTGGTGGAGGCAGCGGCCCCGGCGGCCGCGCCAGCGGCAGGGAGCGCGGCACCAGCGGCCGCTGCTGCGGTTGCGGCCCCAGCGTCGGGGGCAGCGGCTCCCCCGCCGGCCGCCTCCCGCGCGGAGGGTGGCAACGGCGCGAGCTTCGAGTCACGCGTACGCACGCGCAGCTCGCCGCTCGTGCGCAAGATCGCGGCCGATCATGGGATCGACATCTCCTCGATGACCGGCTCCGGCGTCGCCGGACGCGTCACCAAGCGCGACATCTTGCAGGCGATCGAGGCAGGCACCGCGCCGGTGCAGGGGGCCGCGGTGGCACGGCCGGGAGCGGCCGCACCGGTCGCGGCCGCGGCGCCGGCGCCGGCCCAGGAGCACCGCCTCCCACCGCCGGAGGCCTACCCGGGCGACGTAGTGGAGCCGATGTCGGTCATGCGCCAGCGCATCATGGAGCACATGGTGCTCTCCCGGCGCACCTCGGCGCACGTCACGTCGTTCATGGAGATCGACTTCACCCGGGTCGCTCGGATCCGCCAGCAACACCGCGCGGAGTTCCTCGAGCGCTCGGGGCAGAAACTCACCTACATGCCCTTCATCATCAAGGCGGTGGTGGATGGGCTCAAGGCGTACC
>JBIQMO010000084.1:0-14673 GCA_044463245.1 Gemmatimonas aurantiaca | reverse complement strand
ACGGACATGAAGTGGTTCGAGTACTGGAAGGAGCAGCGCCTCCGCTGGCACGAGTCGCTCGGGATCGATCCCGCGCGGCTGCGCTTCCACGAGCACTCGAAGGAGGAGCTGGCGCACTACGCGCGCGCCGCCTTCGACATCGAGTTCGACTTCGGCGGCTCGCTCGGCTTTCAGGAGATCGAGGGGGTGCACAATCGCGGAGACTTCGACCTCACGCGCCACCAGGAGTTCTCGGGGAAGAAGCTCGATTACTTCGACCAGCCGAACAACCGGCGCTACGTCCCCTACGTGGTCGAGACGTCCGTCGGCGCGGATCGCACGACGCTCGCGATCCTGGTGAACGGCTTCCGCGAGGAGGCGGTGCCGGGGGAGGCGGAGGGGCGCACCGTGCTCGGTTTCCACCCCGCGATCGCGCCGGTCAAGGCCGGCGTCTTCCCGCTGGTGAAGAAGGATGGGATGCCCGAGATGGCCTCGCGTCTCGCGAAGGATCTCCGCACCTACTTCCCCGTCTTCTACGACGAGTCGGGTGCCATCGGCCGCCGCTACCGGCGGCAGGACGAGGTCGGCACTCCCTTCGGCATCACTATCGACGGAGAGTCGGTGAGCGATGGCACCGTGACCATTCGCGATCGCGACACGCTGAAGCAGGATCGCGTCGCCGCCGACCAGGTCCGCGACTACATCCTCGAGCGGATCGCGGCGTGACCACTCTCTCGCTGGAGCGGTTGCGGCGCGGCGGCGAGGAGCTCATGGAGGAGCTCTCGCGCGAGTACTACCGCGCGCAGGCAGGGCTCCAGTCGTCGGCCGAGCTGGCCCCCATCTACGCCCGCCACGCCGACGTTCTGAGCGACGACTCGCTGGAGATGGTGCGCGAAGTCTTCCGCGACGCCGGTCCGGAGAGCGACGTGCTTCGCTCCGCGCGTACGCTCCTCGACTGGCAGGCGGAGGGGTTGGTATCGCGTACGCTGGCGCCGCTCGACGAGCGGGAGATCGCGTGGGAGGGGTCGGCCATGGTGAACGTGCCCGATGGCCGGCGGATCCCCTTCCAGCGGATCGCCATCGAGATAGCTAACACCACGGACCGCAATGAGCGTCTCGCGCTGGAAGCGGCGCGGGCGAAGCTCGTGGCCACGGAGCTCGCGCCGCTGAGGCAGGAGCGCTTCCAGCGCGAGCGCGACCTCACCGAAGGACTGGATATAGCGCCTGGATACAACGCCACCTTCGGCGCGCTGAGCGGGATCGATCTGGCCGGGCTGGTGCACCAGTGTCAGACTTTCCTGCGCGACACGCGCGAGATGTGGGAGGATGTCTTCCGCGTACGCGTGCGGCAGCAGCTCGGAATCGATCCGCGTGATGCGACGCGGGCGGACGCGCTGGCGCTCATGCGCGCGCCCGAGTTCGATCCCTGGTTCCCGAGCGCGGAGATGGAGCGGGAGATCCGCCGGCAGACGGCGGAGATGGGTGTGGATGCGCACGCCGGCGGACGGATCATCTTCGACACCGGCGAGCGGGAGGGGAAGCGCTCGCGCGCCTTCTGCGCACCGGTGCGCGTACCGGACGAGGTGTATCTCGTGCTGCGGCCGCACGGAGGGCAGGCCGATTACCGCACCTTCCTCCACGAGCTGGGACATGCCCTCCATTTCGGCTACACGCGCACCGATCTCCCCTTCGAGTTCCGCTGGCTGGGCGACAACTCGGTCACCGAAGCGTACGCGATGCTCTTCGACCACCTCATGCACGATTCGGGGTGGCTGCTGCGCTATACGGGGCTCGGTCGCCCACGTCTCCCGGAGTTCCTGCGGGCGGTAGGCTTCGAGGAGCTGCACTTCCTCCGGCGCTACGCGGCGAAGCTGATCTACGAGTACCAGCTCTACTCTGGCGACGTGCCATGGGGCTCGCTCCCCGATCTCTACGTGGCCACGCTCTCGGACGCGACGCTCTTCACGTACGACCCCGCGGACGCTTTCGTCGACGTGGACCCGCGCTTCTACGCGGCGCGCTACCTCCGCGCCTGGCAGCTGCAGGCGCTCCTGGCGCACACGCTCGTCGAGCGCTTCGATGAGGACTGGTACCGGAACCCGCGGAGTGGTCCCTGGATCGTGGAGCATCTCTTCGCCGAGGGACAGCGGGAGCTGGCGCAGGAGCTGGCGCAGCGCGTGGCCGGCGAGCCGCTCTCCTTCACGCCGCTCCTGCGCGCCACGGAGGCGCTGCTGGTATGAGCGAGGCGGAGCGGAGGGGCACGGCCGTCATCACCGGCGCCTCGCGTGGAATCGGACGTGCCACCGCGCGTCGGCTCGCCGCCGAGTGGGAGATCGTCGCGATCGCGCGCTCGGCGAAGGCTCTCGACTCTCTCCGCAGCGAGATCGAGGACGCGGGTGGAGACTGCTCCGCCATCGAGCTGGATGTGACCGACGCGAGCGCGGTGCAGCGCGCGCTCTCGGGGATAGACGCCGAAGTACTGGTGAACAACGCCGGTATCGGTATCATGAAGCCGATGCTCGAGCTCACCATCGACGACTGGCGCTCCATGATGGCGGTGAATCTCGACGCCATCTTCTACGTGACGCGCGCACTGCTTCCGGGGATGGTGAAGCGCGGGCGCGGCCACGTGGTGAACATCGGGTCGCTCTCGGGGCGCAGCGCGTTCGTGGGAGGGAGCTGCTACACGGCCACCAAGCACGCGCTGGTCGGCTTCAGTGAGTCGCTCATGATGGAGGTCCGCGATGCGGGCGTGCGCGTGTCGCTGGTGATGCCCGGCTCGGTGAACACGACTTTCTCGCGCGGGGAGGCGAACGCCGACTGGAAGCTCGCGCCCTCGGATGTGGCGGACGCGGTAGCGTACACGCTGGCGCAGCCGGACAACGCCCTCATCTCGCGCGTGGAGCTTCGGCCGCTGCGGAAGAGCTGAGGGCCGCGCCGCGAACCTGGAAGATTTCACGAGAGGAATTCTCATGCTCAGACCACCTCCCGATCCGCACCCCCTCGCGACTCCATACCCACCACCGCTCGAGGGAGCGCGTCCGGTATTCGCGGTGATGAGCGATCTTCTCTTCCGGTCGAAGATCGACGACGCGGCTCGCCGCAGCGGGCTGGAGCTGCGGGTCGCGAAGTCGCTGGAGCAGCTGGAGCGCCACCTCGAGAAGAGGGAGCCAGCCGTGGTATTCGTGGACCTGGAGGCCGACTCGCCTGACCCCGCGGCCGCGATCCGCACGATTCGCGAGCGAGTGGGTGAGGGCACGGTGCGCATCATCGGCTTCGCGGGCCACACCAACATCGAGGCGATCGAGGCGGGACGCGCCGCGGGCGCGACGCTGGTGCTCGCGCGATCAGGGCTCGCCTCGCAGCTCCCCACGCTCCTCGAGCGCGTCGCAGAGGCCGAGCGCGCTCGCGTCCTGGGCTGAGCGAGCCGATCCGCTATGGCTTCTTCCCGCGGGGCGTGGCTAGATTGACCGGCGTGATCGAGACCGGCCAGGAGAGCGCGTCGCCCACATCCGACAACGCGATGCGCGAGCTCGTCGCGGTGCGAGAGATCGCGCACGCGTTCCTAACGGCGGACAGGCCCGAGGAGGTCTACCAGTACGCGCTGGAGCGCGTCAGTCCACTGGTGGGCGCCACCTTCGCGTCCATCTACCTGGTGGACGACAACGACGACGCAATGCGCCTGGTGGCCGCGTGCAACTGGCCCGAGCGCTTCCGCCCCTTCCTCGGCCACATGCGCGTGCGGCTCGGCGCGGGACCGAGCGGCGAGGCAGCCAGCGAGCGGCGAATCATCCAGGTGCCCGACGTCTTCGCCGACGACTCGGTGGCCGACTGGCGCGAGGTGGCGAGCGAGCTGGGATTCCGCGCGCTCGTGGCGATTCCGCTTCAGACGCACGGGATGGTGCTCGGCGCCCTCACCTTCTACTTCGCCGAGGCAGGTGGCGCCAACGCGGACGAGGGCGGCCTCCTGCAGATCGTGGCCGACCAGCTCGCCGCCACGGCCGAGAAGGCGCGGCTCATAGACGACCTCCGTCGTGCCAACGCAGCTCTGCTCGAGTCGAACGAGGAGCTGGAGCGGCAGTACGTGGCGGCGCTCGAGGCCCGGCGGCTCAAGGACGAGTTCCTCGCGAACATGAGTCACGAGCTGCGTACTCCGCTCACCGCGGTGCTGGGTTACACCTACCTCCTGCAGGAGGGGATGTCGGGGCCGCTCACGGCCGAGCAGCGCACCACGCTCTCGCAGGTGACCAGCTCGAGCGAGCGGCTGCTCGTGCTCATAGAGGATCTCCTCGAGCTCACCACGCTCAAGCGCGGCGAGCTGCACGTGAGCGTGGAGGCGTTCGACCCGCGCGAGGCGATGCGCGAGGCGCTCGCCGTCACGCGGGGGAGGCCCGCGGCCGTTGCACTGAGGGTAGATTTCCCCGACGGAGAGATTCGCTGGATAAGGAGCGACCGGAAGAAGGTCGTGAAGATTCTCTCCAATCTGCTCAGCAACGCGTACAAGTTCACGGCGCAGGGCGAGGTGAGCGTGGGCGTGGAATCGCACGAGGACTGCGCCCGCTTCACCGTGACGGACACGGGGATCGGCATCGTGCCCGAGCTGCAGCAACTCGTGTTCGAGGAGTTCCGCCAGGTGGACGGCTCGTCCACGCGGCAGTACGGCGGCTCCGGGCTCGGGCTCGCGCTGTCGCGTCAGCTCGCGCGGCTGCTGGGAGGGGACATCGAGCTCCGGTCGTCGTCGAGCGAAGGCTCGTCTTTCGTGCTGGAACTGCCGCTGGAGTACAATCCGGACCTCAGGCGGGAGCCGTGAGCGCGCTGGAGAGCTTCACGCCCGCGCTGGCGAGGCAGCAATCACCCTAGAGCTTCCATGATACTCGAAACCACGACGTCGCAGTCGCCAGAGGAAGTCCTGGCAGCAGCCAAGAATTTCTTCATGCGCCGCAACCCGATCTACGGCGCCTTCCTCGAGCAGGAGAGCCCTCGCCACGTGACCTTCCGCGGCCAGGGGATCGAGGAGATCGCCATAGGTGTTCAGCCGGCCGAAGGTGGAGGCACCATGGTGCGCGGCTCCACCTACCTGTACGACGCGCAGGTGCGCCGCTTCTTCAGCACTCTCGCGCCGTACGCCGAGGCGGAGTGGAGGGAGGTAGGATGACCGTCCCATTCGTTTCCGGGTTGCGGGCGCGCCGCGAGAGCGTGCTCCTCGGACCGCAGGATGGCGAGACCATCCACATCCGCGTCGAGATTCCCGAGATCTGGGACGTGGTGCGCATCGTGGCGTCGCCGTCGGAGACCGTGCTCGCCGTCAAGGTCGCCGCTCTTGCGGCGCTCGATCCTCGCGGCGATCAGCGCGACTACGTGATGAAGCTGCGCGGCTTCGAGATGCTCGACGAGCAGCAGACCCTCGCGGAAGCCGGAGCGAAGGAGAACTCCACCTTCCTTCTCACGCACCGCCGGCGGCGACCGGTCCGGTGAGCGCCGTGCTGCCCCAGCCCGAGCGCGATGCCCGTGCGGGGGCCATGGCGGAGCGCGAGCGGCTCGTCGAGTCGGCCGCGCGGCTGCGCGCGGAGGTGGCGCGCAGGATCGTCGGGCAGGACGCTGTACTCGATGAAGTGCTGATGGCCATCCTCGCCGGTGGCCACGCGCTGCTCGTGGGCGTACCCGGGCTCGCGAAGACGCTGGTGATACGCTCGATAGCGGAGGCGATGCACCTCGATTTTCGGCGCATTCAGTTCACGCCCGACCTCGTCCCCAGCGACATAACGGGGACGGAGATCCTCGAGGAGGACACCGCCGCGGGCGGCACGGGGAAGCGCTCCTTCCGCTTCGTGCGCGGGCCGATCTTCGGCAACATCGTTCTCGCGGACGAGATAAACCGCACCCCGCCGCGCACGCAGGCTGCGCTCCTCGAGGCGATGCAGGAGCATAGGGTGACCGCCGCCGGCGTCTCGATGCCGCTCCCCGAACCCTTCTTCGTGCTCGCCACCCAGAATCCGATCGAACAGGAGGGGACGTATCCCCTTCCCGAGGCGCAGCTCGATCGCTTCCTCTTCGACATCCGCATCGGCTATCCCGGAGAGGATGACGAGCTGGCCATCCTCCGCGCGACTACCGGGAGCGACGAGATTGAGCTGGCACCCGTGCTCGACGGCGAGCACGCGCTCGGGCTGCAGCGGCTGGTGCGATCGATCCCGGTCGCCGACCCGGTCATGCGCTACGCGGCGGCGCTGGTGCGCGCGACGAGACCGGAGTCGTCGAACGCGCCTGACATGGTGCGGCGCTACGTGCGCTGGGGCGCGGGCCCGAGGGCGGGGCAGGCGCTCATCCTCGGGGCCAAGGCGCACGCCCTGCTGCGTGGTCGACTCGCGGTGGCGCCGGCGGACGTGCAGCGCGTCGCGTATCCCGTGCTCCGCCACCGCGTGCTACCCAACTTCGCGGCGGAGGGCGACGGCATAACCGCGGAGAGCGTGGTGGATGAGGTACTCGGCCGTATATCGCCGCCACGGAGCGAGCTCCGACTCTAGCGTCCGGGGGGAGGGGCGATGGAGCGCCGCAGGTGACGCAGAGCGAAGTCGGGCAGTATGGTCCGCTCCTGGATGCACTGAGGGGCGTCGCGTGGCCGGCGCGGAGGCATGCGCGAGGTGCGGTGGCCGGCACGCATCGCTCGCCGCTGAGAGGGATCTCGCCCGAGTTTACGGAGTACCGGCCGTACCGGCAGGGCGATGACCCGCGCCGGCTGGACTGGAAGCTCCTGGCGCGCACGGACCGCGCTTCCGTGCGCGTGACACGCGAGAGCTCGACGCTCGGTACGCTCATAGCACTCGATGCATCGGCTTCGATGGCTTTCCCGCCGCCAGCGTTGGACAAGTGGGAGCTGGCGTGTCGCGTGGCGATCGGGCTCGCCGCGGTGGCGCTGGCGGCAGGGGATCCGGTGGGGTTCGTGGTCGCGACGGCGAGTGGCGCTCGGAGCACGGCGCTGCGTGCGCGGCGGAGCGTGCTGGACGAAGGTGCACGGCTCTTCGCGGACATCGAGCCGGGCGGCTCGGAGCCGCTCCTGCCGGCTCTTCGTTCGATGCCCGCAGCACGCGGTGTGCGCCTCGCGATGATCTCCGATTTCCTCGGCGATGCCGACGATCTGATCGCGCTGGCGCGACAGAGAGCGAGCGCTGACGGCGATGTTCACGCCGTGCACATAGTGGCGAGCGAGGAGCTCGAGCCGGGTGATGCGGCCATCCTCGCCACCGATCCCGAGGCGGAGGAAATCCGGCGGCCGCTCGCGGCATCCACGCGCGCGGAGTATCAACGCGCCTTCGCGCTCTGGCGCGGGGAGCTGGCGCGCGCCTGGCGAACGGCTGGCGCCATGTACACCGAGGTAGCGACGAGCGAGAGCGCGGATCGAGCGGTGCGACGAGTGACTAGCGCGGGGAACGGTGCCGGCGTGACGACGCGGAGCGCGGAGCTGTGAAGTGTTGACCTTTTCGCAACCGTGGGCATTGTTTGCCGCGGTGGGAGCGGCCGGCATCATCGTGGCGCTCCACTTCATCGCGCGCCGCCGACCGCGCACGGTGGCGTTCCCCACCGCGCGCTTCGTTCCCGCGCACAGCGTGCGCGCGCCATCGCGATCCGCGCGTCCCGCCGACATCCCGCTTCTTCTCCTGCGCGTACTCGCGGTGCTGCTCGTCGGGGCGGCCTTCGCGCGTCCCGCGCTGCAGCCGGAGCGGCGGCCGATCGCCAGGGTGGTCGCGCTCGATCTTTCGGCGTCGGGACGCTCGCCGAGCTCGGCGCGCGACAGCGCCGCACGGTATCTCCGCGCGGGCGACCTGCTCGTGGTGTTCGACAGCGCGGCGCGGCTGATCACCGAGGATCCTCGCGATTCTCTCGACGCGCTCGAGGGCTCGCGCGCGGCGGGCTCGCTCTCCGCCGCGCTCGCGGCCTCGACCCGCGCCGCGGCCGCGCTGCGCGATCGCGCGGATTCGCTGGAGCTGGTCCTCGTCTCGCCCTTCGCGGCGGAAGAGTGGGACGGCGCCACTCGCGCCGTCCGCGAGCTCTGGCCGGGTCGTGCACGGCTCGTAGCGACGGAAGTGGCGAGCGGTTCCGCGGCACGTGGCCCGGCGCGGAACGGCGGAGCACGTCCCGTGGTGGCGGGGAGTGGCGTCGACGACGATCCGCTGAGCGCGACCGCGGCGCTGATGCACGACACGGCATCTCGCGCGCTGGTGCGCATCGTACGTAGCGCGCCCGGTGAGGCAGACAGTGCATGGGCGGGAGGTGCAGGGCACGTCCTCGTGCACTGGCCCGACTCCCCGCCGGCGACGTGGCCGAAGCGGGAGGTGGTGGACACCGTCGGTGCCGTTGCGGCGGGGAGCGCCGTGCTGGTGGCGGACTTCCCTCGAAGCGTGAACCCGCCCGGTGACGGCGCACGCGTGATCGCACGCTGGCTCGACGGAGCGCCGGCGGCCACCGAGAGCGCTCTGCGGGATGGGTGCGTGCGGAGCGTCGCGATCGAGTTCCCCGCGCGCGGCGATCTCGCGCTCGGCGAGAGTGCGCGGCGATTCGTCGAGGCGCTCTCCGCTCCGTGCAGCGGCGCGCGCGACCTCGCGCCGATCGGTGAAGCTCGGATGGCGGTGCTGCGTGGCGAGTCGTACCGCGATGCCGCTCGCGTCGTGCCCCGCGTTGACGGAACGGAGAATCGTGCGGCGCCGTGGCTCCTGGGAGCGGCGGCGTTCCTGCTCCTTCTCGAGCTGCTCGCGCGTCGAGCCGCTGGCGAGCGCGAGCCAGAGGGGCCGGCGTGAGCGCACGCACACGAGTCGCGCGGACGCGAGCGGCACTCGCCGCCGCCGCGGTGGTCGCGGCGCTCGCGCGTGGAGCCGCGGTCGCATCGCTCCTGCTCGTGATGGCCGGCGCTCTGGACTGGGCGGCGGGCCTCGAGCGCTCGGCGCGCGTGATGGTCGTCCCCACTGCGCTGGCACTGGGCGCGCTGGTCATGCTCATCTCACTCTGGCGCGCGCGGCGCACATTCCGCCTGGAGTCTGTGGCGCTCTGGATCGAGGAGCGGCGGCCCGCGCTGCGCTTCGCGCTCGTGACGGCGCTGGAGCCCGGAGTCGCCGGGGCTTCACTCCCCGACCTGGAACGCGTGGTGAGTGATGCGCGCTGGGGCATGCCGGCGGTACGCGCGGCGCTGTTCGCGATCGTGCGGCCGGCGCTCCTTCTTGGCGCCGCTCTCGTACTGCGGGCGGCGCTTCCGCCCGCAGTGATGGCGCGCATCGAGGCGCCCCGCGTCGGCGACTCCCTCGAGAACCCGCGCTCGGCCACCGTCGCGGGCACGAGCCGTCTCTCCCCGCTCGTGGCGACGGTGACTCCACCCGCGTACACCGGGCGGAAGCCGGTCACGCTCGAGGAGCCTTCTTCCATATCTGCGCTCGCATCGAGCGGAGTGCGGCTGGAAGGGCGGGGGAGTGCTTCGGGCATCTCCGCATCGCTGGCGAGCGGGGCGCTCGAGGTGACTGGCGCGTCCGGGCGCTGGAGCGTGATCTTCGCGATGCCTTCAAACCCCGCCGCGGTGCGACTCGGTCATGGGCGCGATTCGCGCATGATCGTTCTGGAACCGCTCCACGACTCGGTGCCGATCGTGACGCTCTCCGCGCCGGCCCGCGACACCGTGATGCGTGAGGCACGCGGCGCGATGCGACTCGCGGCAAGCGCAACTGACGATGTTGGCCTCACCTCGCTCTGGCTCGAGTACATCGTGAGCTCGGGGGAGGGAGAGAGCTTCACCTTCCGCTCGGGCGTCGTATCGCGTAGCGCGCCGCGCGGCGGTCGCACCGCTTCGATAGAGAGCGCGATCCGACTCGATACGCTCGGGCTGCGACCGGGCGATGTGGTGCACCTTCGAGCGGTCGCTGTGGACGGCAATACGGCAACGGGTCCGGACACCGGTGTGTCGGAGACGCGAGCTCTGCGCGTGGCGCGCGCGGGTGAGTACGACTCGATCGCCGTGGAAGGCGCACCACCTCCCGAAGCCGATGCGTCGGCGCTGAGCCAGCGGATGCTCATCCAGCTCACCGAGGAGCTGGAGCGCAGGCGTCCGCGCCTCGAGCGCAGCGTGGTGGTGGGGGAATCGCGGCGCATCGGCGCCGATCAGGCGCGACTCCGCAAGCGCGTCGGCGACATCATCTTCGAGCGGCTCGGCGAGGCGGAGAGTGGTGAGGAATCGGGCCAGATCTCGCCGCGCCCCGAGATGACGCCGGAGGAGCTGCTTCGAGCCGCGGACGCGGCGACCTCCGGGGAAGGAGCTCACGCGCTCGACTTCGAGGGCGACGAGACTCCTGTGGTGGCGGTGAATCGCCCGCTGCTCGAGGCGTACAACGCGATGTGGGACGCGGGCCGCGAGCTCGAGTCGGGCGAGCCGGGTGCGGCGCTCCCCCACATGCGAGCTGCGCTCGCTGCGATCATGCGCGCGCGCGAGGCCGAGCGACTCTACCTCCGCGGGCGTGCGCCCGAAGTGGTGGTGGATATCGCGAAGGTGCGCCTGGCGGGGAAGATCGACAGCGCCAGCGCGCGGGCGCGCGTGCCGCGTGAGCGTCTCTCGAGCTCCTCGGCGCAGCGTGCGGCCCGGCTCGATGCGGCGCTCCTCGCGCTGCACTCCGACCCCGCCGCCGCGGTGGACTCGCTCGCGCTCCTGCGCGTGGATGCGCTGACGGATGCACCGCGGCTGGCGGCCGAGCTCGCAGCGGCGGTGGACTCACTGCGCTCGGGGAAGGATGCTACCGCGCCTCTCGCTCGCGCGCGCCGCATGGCGGCCGGCGCTCCCGTAACCCATGCGCACGCGAGCGAATGGGGAGGTGCGTGGTGAGTGCCTTCACCTTCGCCACGGCGAGCTACGAGTCGGGCGACTGGGACAGCGCGCCGCTGGTCCCTCCCAACATCATCGACACCATCGCTCGCTACACCAGCATCGATGTCGCGCCAACCGGGGTGGTGGTGCCGCTCGGCTCCCCCGATCTCGCGCGCTTCCCACTCGTATTCCTCACCGGGCATCTCCCTGTCCGCTTCACGAGCGCAGAGCGCGAGCAGGTGAGGCGATTCATAGAGCGCGGCGGGATGCTGTTCGTGGACGATCACAACCACGACATCGACGGTGCCTTCCACAAGACCGCCACCGAGGAGATCGGACGCACAGTGGGTCCGCTCGCGGAGCTCTCCAACGATCACCCGCTGTATTCCGCGTTCTTCCACTTTCCCGACGGCCCGCCCAACACAGGCCACGAGTTGAACGGCTGGGGCGACAACCTGCTGCACGAGCATCTGCTGGCGGTGCAGCGCGAGGGGAGGATCGCGGTGCTCTACAGCAACAAGGACTACTCGTCCGAGTGGGGCTACCATCCGGACAACAAGCGCTTCCTCGCGGTGGACAACACGAAGTTCGCCGTCAACATCGTGGTCTATGCCCTCACGCGATAGCTGGCGCCGCGCGCTCGAGTGGGGGCTGCGCGTCGCGTCGCTCGCGCTGCTCGCGTGGATGATCTGGCTCTCCGTCGCAGCTCGCGGGGCGACTGGTGAGCACCGTGTATCGCGCTCGGCGGCTCTGGCGGATTCGCTCGTGTCGTGGACTCTCGATCCGCGAGCGGAGTCGCTCCACGTGGCGCTCGACGAGCTGCCGCCAAGGCAACAGCGCGACTGGCTCGTTGCGCTCCGGCGCGCGGGGGCGGCGGTGGGCTGGTCGTCGACGGGCGTCGCGCCCGTGGCACTCGCCGTCGAGCCGCTGAACGGACCCGCCAGCGGCGTGCGTGCTCTGCTCGCCGCGCCGGTCGGATCGCGCGTGGTTGTGAGCGATTCGCTTGGCGTGCTCGATACTGTGATCACCGCCGGGCCGAGCGCCTCGCTGCGTGCGCGCGGGGTGGTCGGCACGGCGCGAGCGCTCGCCGGCGGCACGGGAGCGAGCGCGCTTCCGCGCGACTCACTCGAGCAGCGAAGCGTGGCCGTGCTGGGGAGCGCCGGTTGGGAGGCGAAGTTCGTGATCGCCGCGCTGGAGGAGAGCGGATGGAGGGTTTCCGCGCGGCTCGCGGTCGCGCCGGGGATCTTAGTTCGACAGGGAAGCGTGAAGCTGGACACCTCCGCGACCGGTGTGGTGGTGGTGCTCGACACGACCGCCGCGCAGGATGCGGCGGCGGTCGAGCGCTTCGTACGCTCGGGCGGTGGCCTCGTGCTGGCCGGCGACGCTGCGCGGAGCGCGCGCTTCGTGCGGATCGCGGCGGGGCGGGCGGGGATGCGAGTTGGCGCAGCGACTATCTTCTTCGCCGACAGCGCACCGCGCAGGGCGCTGGGCTTCTTTCCCGTGGCCGCGCGGGATGGCTCGGTCGCACTGGAGTCGCGCGATGGCGCGACTGTCGTGGCGGCGCGGCGCGTGGGCGCGGGGCGCGTCGTGCAGGTAGGTTACGACGCCACCTGGCGCTGGCGGCTGCAGGGCGGGGGCGACTCCCCGGATGCGCACCGCGACTGGTGGTCGCAGGTAGTTGGAGGCGCGGCGTATCGTGCGTCGCGTCCGCTGGCGCCGAACGACGAGGTGCTCGATCCCGCCCCGCTCGCTGCGACCTTCGCGGCGCTGGGCGAACCCGTCGCCCGGGAGCGCGCGAGCGCCACTACCGCGGCGGCGCCGGTCCTGCGCGGGTGGATGCTGATCGCGCTCCTCGCCATGCTCCTTGCCGAGTGGGCTTCCCGCAGACTACGAGGTACTTCGTGAAGATCGCTTTCATCTCGCACGCCGACTGCGGCCGGCACGACACCGGTTGGGGACACCCGGAGCACGTGGGGCGCCTGCGTGCAGTGACGCGCGCGCTGCGCAACCACCCTGATCTGTATCACCAGCTGGAGCACGTCGAGGGTCGCCATGCCTCCGCCGACGAGCTCTCCATCGTCCACGATTACGACTACGTGTGCCGCATCGAAGAGCTCGCGCGGTCTGGCGGCGGCCGGCTGGACGCCGATACCGTTGCGAGCGAGGGCTCGTGGGATGCGGCGACCGCGGGTGCCGGCTGCGTGCTCGATGCCGTGGACATGTCGCTCGATGGGAGAGCGCTTCGTAGCTTCGCCGCCGTGCGACCTCCCGGCCACCACGCGGTGCGCGATCGCGCGATGGGCTTCTGTCTCTTCGGTAACGTGGCGCTCGCAGCTCGTTACGCGCGCACCGTGCACGGGCTCGATCGTGTGCTGATCGTGGACTGGGACGTGCACCACGGCAACGGAACCCAGGCACTCGTCGAGAGTGATCTGGGGATCCACTTCGTCTCGATGCACCAGTGGCCCTGGTATCCGGGAACCGGTGCGGCGAGCGAGCGCGGTGAGCACGGTAACGTCTGGAACCTGCCGCTCCCTCCGGGGCTCCCCGCCGAGACGTACGTGGATGCGCTGCAACGCGGCGTGGAGGAAGCCAGCGAGGGCTTCACGCCCGACATCGTTCTCATCTCCGCCGGCTTCGACTCGCTGCTCGGCGATCCACTCGGCGGCTTCACACTGGAGTACGAGCACGTCACGAAGCTGACGCGCTTCCTCGTGGAGCGTGCGGAGTCGTGGTGCGGGGGAAGGGTGGTGAGCGCTCTCGAGGGCGGTTACGCACCCGACCGCGTCGGGGAAGCGTGCGCGGTGCACATGGAGGCGCTGGCCGAGTAGGGAGTCGTGTCGCTCCCGCCCGCCACTGGTATCGCGGGACCCACAGCGGCGGGGTCAGGTCTTTAATTTCGAGCGGACTGAGCTGTGAAACAGCTCAGTCCGCTCGAAATTAAAGACCTGACCCCGCCGCTAACCGCCCTCCCACTCCCTTCGTCTCTGACTGTATCGTAACTTGTCAGACATGTCCTCCGCTCGCGTACCGCCGGTCCCGGCGGTACTCCGGCTGGTCCAACGCGCCGTCCTTGGGCGTTGGCGGGCGACTGGGGAGGACCTCTATCGAGAGGTCGCCCGGATCGCCGAAGCAGGGCCAGCGCGGGAAATACTGGTAAGTGGGTGCGGAACCGGTGTGGCGGCCGAGTGGCTGGCCGCCAGAACCGGTGCGTCCGTGACCGGGGTCGATCCCGACCCCGAGAGCATCGCGCGCGCGGAAACGCACGCCCGCGAGACCGAGCAGCGGCACCTCCTCCACTACGAGCAGGCGCCCCTCGATGATCTCCCGCACGAGGACGAAATGTTCGACATCGCCATCGGCGAGCCGCCACTCTCCGCCGCCGCCGATCCCGAGCGCGCCGTCGCGGAGCTGGTGCGCGTCACCAAGCCGATGGGGAGCATCGTCCTCCTGCAGCCAAGCTGGACATCCGAGATTCCATCCGACTCGCGCGACCTGATCGTCGAGCGGCTCGGGCTTCAGCCCTTCCTGCTGGTACGCTGGAAGCAGATGCTACGCGATGCCGGAGTGGTGGAGCTTCAGGTCCAGGACTGGACGTCGGGGGCGCCGGGCGGACGCGCGTCGTCGAGCGCGGATGTGAACGGCGCGACGCCGAGATTCAACCTCCGCCAGAAGGCGCAGATCATCGGACGCGCGTGGCGACGCTGGGGCTTCGGCGCCGCGCGCGGCGCGGTAGAGCGCGAGACGACGCTGATCCGCGAGCTCTCGAAAGAGCGCACCATCGGCCTGCAGCTCATCAAGGGCGTCAAGTGGCCGCACGAGAAGGAAAGCTGAATGGCTGCCGGCTGTACGGCGTGGCG
>JBIQMO010000083.1:0-14736 GCA_044463245.1 Gemmatimonas aurantiaca | reverse complement strand
TGCGGTCGGCCGTGTACAGCTCCCACCCCAGCCCCGCCGGCGAGAGGCAGAGGAGTGCGAACGTCCCTTCCGGCGCCTTCTCCGGCTTGAGGTGCACGGCGAGGACGCCCTCGGTGCGGTAGCAGCGTTGGGTGCAGTAGCTCCCCGCCGTGGAGGCGAACGCCTTCTCCTGCACCTCCGCAACGGCGAAGTTGCTCGTCACACTGGCAATGGGGTTGCGCGCCGTGTAGAGCTCCAGGCCGGTGAGGAAGTCCTGGACCGCGAACGGGGAGATCGCGAACGGGTCGATCGACACCGGCATCTCCCAGTGCCCTTTCGCCACCACCGGCACCGGCGCCAGGTCGACGACGCGCGGCTCCCCGAGCGCGTTCACCTTCGCCTGGTGCACCGCCTCGCGCCCGAGCCGCGCCATCTCGTCGGGACTCCACACCGGCCCGCTTGCGAATCCCCAGTAGCCGTTCACGAGCGCACGGACCCCCACCTCCATACTCTCCGCGTCCGACGTGCTGGCAGGGGAGAAGCTCCGTGTGCACGTGTGCGTGAGCCGGGCGTCGGCGTAGTTCGCGCCGGCGGCCCGCGCCGCCCCGAGCGCGCGACTGGCCAGCGCTTGCAGCCGCGGGTCCTCGATCGGGGGGAGCGGCTCGGGATGGCGGCCGAGCTGCGCCAGCAACGGGCGCGGCAGGGCCGTGGCCGCCGCCGCAAGCGCGCCAGCCTTGAGAAGACTCCGTCGTGTGAGACTCATGGTGTCCGAGTCAGGGCAGCGTTCTCGGGTCCACGACCACGATCCGGCCAGTGGTCCCGAAGATCGTGCTGTGGTAGGTGTAGGTCCCAGGCACCGGGAATCGGCGCGCGCGGGTGGCGCTGAGGCCCGTTGGGTCGTTCGGATCCCTGGCCCACGCGTCGATGCTCCCGGTGCCGCAGAACCACGGAAGGAACGCGCAGTCGCGATCGTCCTGCGCGACGTTCGTGGGATCGTCGAACGTGAGGTCGGTGGCGACGCCGGTGTTGTTGGAGAAGAACAGGATCGCTCCCACCCCCACTGTGATGTCGGAGGGGGCGAAGCCGTTCACCATGTGGCCGCTGGCGTCCTTCTGCAGCTGCACGTTGATGATGATGCCGCCCACCGGATAGCCGACCGTGACCGGGAGCGTGTCCGCCTTCGTGATGCCGTACGCCGTCGCCGTCGCGATCACGGTCACGTGCCCCGGGCGCGTGGGCTGGAGCAGGCCGCTGGACCGGTCGATTGTCGCCACCGTCCGATCGAGCGACTCGTAGTAGACGGAGAGGCCGGTGATCTGCGCACTATCGGCCCCACGCGCTCGCACCGAGAGGCTCTGATACTCTCCCGCCGCTGCCGCGACGGTGTCGATCGCGTCCGGGTGGATCGAGAACGAGGTGAGCACCGGCGGCGTGTCGGTGCTGGTCACGTTCATCATCACCGTGTCGGCGTGCCGGACGTTCCCCACCACGAGCGTGGCCACCACAGGCACGCCCGCCCCCGTGCGGATCACGTGCACCAGGCCGTCCGCGCTCACCTGCGCGCGGTCCAGATCCAGCGAGGTGAAGCTGGGCGCCGGAAGACCGCTCAGCGGCTCGCCGTGCGCGTTCCGCGGCGTGGCCGTCAGGCGGATGGTGTCGTACGGCGCCACGGTGGAGAGCGTCACCGCGCGATGATCGAGCGTGAGCGCCCAGTAGAGACTGTCCACGTTGGTGGCTGGTGGCGGCGCCACGGCGGCATCGCCGGCGCACCCGAGCGCGACGAGTATCGGCACGGCCACGAGGCAGCCGAGCACCGCGCGAGCGAGCACTCGAGCGCGCCGCTGGATCGACGAGAGGGAATGAGCCACAGCGTCACGCTCCTCGGCTGCGGCAGCCGGTGAACAGCGGATTGCTGACCCGCTCCGCGCCGGGGATCGGCGCCGTCACGTCGGTGCCGTACGTGTTGTACGCTCCGGGATAGCTGCCCACAGGGAAGACGTTCTGCTGCTGCCGCCCGTACTGTCTGATGAGACGGCGCAGGTCACCCTGCCGGTGGCCAGTGAGGTAGAGCCAGAAGGCGCGCTCCTGGAAGAGGAGCGACACGCGCCCGTCCGGCGTGGCGGGATCGGTGAGCGGCCGGAGCCCCGCAACGCCGCCGGTGCCCGCGTGCCAGAGCGTGTCCGTCTTCGCCTCGTCGTCGGCGTTCGGGCGCGTGTCGAACGCTCCGTCGGTGCGCAGCGTGTTGAGCGTCGCGAGCCAGCTCGGGTCGTCCGCCTGCAGCACCGCCTCGGCCTGGATGAGCCGCGCCTCCACGCCGCTCGCCAGCACGATCGATCCGCTCCCGTCCGTCGGAAGGTTCGTGGGACGCCAGCGCACGTGTCCGTATAGGTTCGTGTCCAACAGCACCCACGGGATGCGTGGATCGCGGCTCGATACGTAGGGGAGCCCGTTCACCCCCTCCGTATCCGCCATCGTCAGCGACATGTCGCCGATGCCGAAGTCGCGGCTGGCGAAGGAGACACCCGAGAATTCGTTGAGTACACCCGAGTTGTCGATAGCGCGGTACTCGAATGCGTAGCGGAAGTCGTCCGGCACTTCGGCCACCGCCTGCGCCGCCTCTTCGTACTGGCCGAGCGCGAGGAGCACGCGCCCCTTCCCTACTCGTGCCAGGTTCATCACGCGCTCGCTGTCCGCCGACACGGCGAGTGCCGAGTCGAAAAGCGCCAGTGCCTGCTCGTATACCTCCTCCGTGCTCGACCCGGGCTGATAGGTGAAGTCGCCGTCGAAGTCGAGCGTGCTGAGTGGGACGCCCGAGCAGAAGAGATCGGCCAGGAACAAATCGGCGTATCCCTCCACGGCGTCCAGATAGCCGACGAGCGCCGTAGAGCTATCCGGGGCGTAGGCGAGGAGCGCGCCGCGCGCTTCCCGCGACTGGCCGCGCACCTTGTGCAGGAGCCGGTACACCGTACTGACCGGTAACGGCGTGACAGCGTCCGTGCCGATCCCCGGGTCCTCCGGCAAGAACCGGCTGTCCACGAGCATGGAAGCGGCCAGTGATCCCAGCTGCCCCACATCGCCGGAGCGCAGCTCGTCGGTGAGCAACCCCGTGACCGGGATGAACGACGCCGGGTCGCCGGCGAAGGCGTGTCGGAGCGTCACGAGCGCGCCGTGGTACGCGGCGATTGCGCCAGCCGCGGTGTGCGTCTGCGTTGGATCCGGCACGTCCGGGGGCAACGGCTTGTCGCCGAGCAGGCGGTCGGGCGAGCACGCGCCGGCACCGCCAACGAGAAGACAGAGGAGCAGCGCAGCGAGCGGCGCGCGCACCCGGTCGTGCGGGCGGCATCCGGAGCGGCGTGCCGCGAGTGACATGTTGGTCATCGGCATTGAAGCGCTCCGCTCAGTAGGTGGCACGGACGGAGAGCTGCCACGAGCGTGGCATTGGCAACACCCCCGTGTCCGCAACCGCGTTGCCCGTAGAGAACGCATTCACGTTCGGATCCTTCCCCTTGTAGTTGGTCCAGAGCCCCGCGTTCGTCCCCTGGAGCTGGACCGAGAGCGCCTTGGTGCCGAAGCGCCGGGCGAGCGATGGGGGCGCGTTGAATGCCACCGAGACGCTATTGAGTCGGAGCGTGTTCACGGTCTGCAGAAGCCCGTAGCTCGTCTCGTATATGGCAGCGACGGCGGCCTGCTCGCCGAACGAGGAGGACGGATCGCTCATCCCGCGCGAGAAGATCGCGCGCCCCGGGCCGCCGAGGGTGTTGTTCACCTGGGTGAGCCCATCCTGGTACGCGAAGCCCGCCGATGCGGTAAGTGCGCCGCGGAAGAAGGAGAACGTGGTGAAGAGGTTCGCCTCGTAGTTCGGCTCACTCGGCCCCATGAACACCAGCGTGTCCCCGAGCTGCACCTCGCTACGTTCGATCACGCTGTTGTGGTTCAGGTCGGCGTAGCCGACGATCGGCTTCGCCCACCGGCCGAAGAGCGGATAGCCCGCCACCACGCGCGTGTCGTTCGAGCCGAATGGCAGCACCCCAGCGCCGAGCTTCATCACCTGATTGTGATTGCGGGTCAGATTGACGTTCGTGCTCCACGTGAACTGATCGCTGCGGACGAGCTGTGTGCTCACGCTCAGCTCGAGCCCCGTGTTTCGGATCACGCCGATGTTCTCGAGCAGCCCGGCGCCGCCGTACACCGACGGCGCGACGGGGACGGACAGGATCGCGTCGTAGCGCATCTTCCGATAACCAGTGATCCCGACCGAGAGACGGTCGTGCAGCATGTCGGCGTCGAACCCGCCTTCCATCTCCGTCGAGCGCTCGGGGCGGAGCTGCGTGTTGCCGATCGTCCGGACCTCCGTCGCATCCTCTATTCTGCCGTCCCACCAGGGGCGCGCGGTGCTGTAGAGCCGGAGCTGGTCGGCCGGGCCGGGCCACACGCCGGCGCGCCCGTACGCCGCACGCACGCGGAACACATCGAAGAAGTTCTTGAAGGGGAAGAACGGCTCCTCGGAGATGAGCCAAGAGGCGCCGAGCTTGGGGAAAACGGGGAGCTTGACGTGCGTCCCGAACGTGGAGCTCCCATCGAGCCGGAGTCCGGTGGAGATGGTGAACTTCCGGTGCGTGAACGACGGCTCGAGGTACCACCCGAAGCTCGTCACGTCCGTCGCGCTCTGCGTGGCGAAGTAGATGCGTGTGGCGCCGTTGATCGAACTGGTTCCATCCGCCAGGCCGGTGACGCCGGTGCTGAGCGACGATCCCGACGTCTTGGTGTAGTTCGCTCCCGCCGCGATCTGGAGGCGGAAGCCGAGCGCGAGCGGAGCGGTCGCCGTGGCGCGCAGGTTCACCGTGCTCACCACCGAGCCGCCGTGCCCCGCGTTGAGCCGCCCAGTGCTGTCGGGGGTGGAGATCATTCCGCGAGGGAGGAGGATCTCGTCATCCCGGCTGATCACGTTGATGCCGCCATCGGCGCTCGTGGTGAGCCAGGTGCGCGGGCGCCAGGTGATGTTCGCCGAATTCGTGAAGTTCGTGGCGTCGTCGGTGGCGCGCTGGTAGAAGTCCGGGAGCAGCTCGTCCACCGGACCGAAGATTGACGCGTACCCCCGCCAGTACGTCCCGGTGGCGGGGTCGACGTAGGTGGTCATGAGCGTGGCGATCTGCTGCTCGAGCGAGGAGCGC
Source organism: Gemmatimonas aurantiaca (assembly GCA_044463245.1). Taxonomy (GTDB): domain Bacteria; phylum Gemmatimonadota; class Gemmatimonadetes; order Gemmatimonadales; family Gemmatimonadaceae; genus JADGGM01. Next base: position 9,586 of record JBIQMO010000083.1, on the reverse strand, counting down.
TGCTGCTTCTGCCGCGTAAGCATCGTGGAGATCGACGCGTCGGCGCGCTCCCCGAGCTTGGCCGTGAGCCTCCCCGTGCCGCTCCACGACGTGTTCTGCTGCGGGCGCTCCATCCACGAGGGAGGAGAGGTGCCGTGCTCCGCCTGGAAGCGCGCGCGCTCGACATCCGGCAGCTTGGGGATTCCGGTCTCGTCCGCATAGCTCCCCTGGAGCGCGTAGGTTAGCCCCGCCGCCCCACCGGAGACGCCAAGTGAGAGGTTGGTGTTCGCGCCGTGGCCGAGCATCGAGTACCTGTCTTCGTTGAGCGCCTGGAAGTGCGCCAGGCTGTCCTGCACGCAGTCGAACTGCGCGAGCCCACAGGCGAGCGGCGTGTGGCCGTGATAGTCGTGCCCCCACCGGTAGGTGCCGATCGGGTACTTTCCCGGCATGTACGACTTGCCGCGCGACACGGATGCCGTCCAGGTGGGGGGACCGGCGCGACCGCGCTTGGTGGTGATGACGATGACACCGTTCGCCGCGTCCGGCCCGTACAGCGTCGCCGCCGATGGGCCCTTCATCACCTCGATCGTCTCGATCGAGTGCGGGTCGATCTGATCCAGCGGCGATGGCGCGGCAAATGGCTGGCCGAGGCCGCGGAGCATGGCGAGGTTGTCGCTCGTGGAATCCGACTGCGCCGCGTAGACGCGGATCCCGTCGACGATCACGATTGGATCGTTCGAGCGGAGCACGCTGCTCGTCCCGCGCAACCGCAATCGGCTCGGATCCCCCGGCGCACCACTAGTGTGCTGCACCGTCAGTCCCGGCACCCGCCCCTCGAGCAGGTCGGTCACGCTCGTAATCGGCTGCGTCGCCACGATCGAGTCGACATCGAGAACGGTGATGTCGTTCCCCAGCTCGTAGCGCCGCCGCGGCCCGGTGGCGGTCGTCACCACATCCTGCAGCCGCGTCATCCCCATGTGGAGCGAGATGTCCACGCGCACGTAGCTGCTGTCGGGTACAACTACCTGCCGCTCGGCTGGTGCGTAACCGAGGTAACGAACAGTCACCACGCGGAGCCCCGAGGGCACGCGTTGCAGAAGCCCGTACCCCTCTTCGTTAGTGGTCGTCGTGAGCTGCATCCCCCGCACCCCGACCGCCGCGCCCGCGATCGGCTTCGCCGTCGCCGTGTCGAGCACCCGCACCACGACCGCGGCGTACGAGCTCGTGTCGATCACCACACTCGATTGCTTCGACCCATCGCCGCGCTTACGCAGCACCAGATCACCGGCAGCCGATTCGTACAGCTCCACGCCGGTCCCTCTCAGCACGCGAGCGAGCGCCTCCCGGGCGGGCACGTTCCGGACGACGATCGTCACTCGCCGACCGGACGGTATCACGCGCTCGGAATAGTTGAGATGGAGTCCGGCCTGTTTGTCGATCTCTCTCAGCGCAGTGAGGAGAGGGGCGTCGTGCAGGTCGAGCGTCACCCGGCGTTGGAGCGGATCCTGATCGGCGCCGCTCTGTCCCGAGGCTCGCGCCGACGATGTGTCAGCGCGCGTCGACCGCGTGGCCGGGCTCTGCGCGTAAGTCGACATCGCGGATCCGCAGAGCAGCGCGCAGATCCAGATCACCGCGCGTGACATGACGTATTTCCCATCGAGCGAGTGAGAGGGGTTTTCACATGGCTTCGGTCAGGCGACATGTTGCCCCCTCGGCCATTCACTGCTGTTGACATCGCCAACTGCCCCGAACCACCAAAGCAGCGGCGAGAATTTTTCGTGTCACCGTCGGCCGACGATCACCGTATCGCCGCTACGCTCGTACTTCACATCGAGGATCGAGGCGAAGAGCGCGATCGCCTGATCGGTCGACCTGCCGCGATCGAAGTACCCGTTGATCCGCGTGTCGCCGAGTGCGGAGTCGCCGAATACGATGGTCAGGTCGTACCAGCGACCGAGGTCGCGCGCGATCTCGCGCGCGGACGTCCGGTCGTAACTGAGCCGTCCACTCAGCCAGCCCATTGCGCGCTCGAGGTCCACGTTCTGCGTGACCGCGACCACGCCGGCGCTCGTGCGACGTCCCATGGCCGCGGAGTCGAGCATGGTGCCCGTTTCGGTGGAGGCGTGAGCGCCACGCAGCAGCACGCGACCCTGGTTCACGACCACCTCGGCCGCGCCTTCGTCGGGGTAGGCGCGCACGGTGAACGCGGTCCCCACCGCCTGCACCGCGGCCCCGCCGGCGTAGACGACGAAGGGGTGCGCCTTATCGTGCGCCACGGTGAAGTGCGCCATCCCGGTCAGCTGCACGATCCGCGAGCGCGCGAAGTTCGCTCGCCGCACGCTGAGACGGCTCTCGGGAGCAAGCGTGACCGACGAGCCATCGGCGAGATCCACCTGGAGCCGCGCGCCTCGACTCGCCACGTACTCCCTCTCGGCCGACGCATCTCCGGCGCCGGGGACGGGGAGCACGCCGAAATGGTGCAGAGACACGGCCGCCAGGATCGCCGCCGCCGCTCCGGCTACGACGATGCGCGTTGCGCGACGGCGCGTACGTGTCGTACGCTGTGCCGCACGTCGCGCCGTACCGGCCGCGCCGATGAACAGCGGTCGCACGCGGGGCGTTCGCGCCTCGTTCTCCTCTATCCGTCGCACGAGCGTATCCCAGGCGGCCTGCCGCTCGTAAGTCACTGCCACCTCGCGTGAGACAGCGGTGATGCGCTCGAGTCCGCGCCTCACGCGCTCGCGGTCCGGATCCGTGGCACACCATTCGGCCAGGCGCTTTCGCTCGTCGTAGCTCGTCTCACGCGCCAGGGTGCGCGCCATCATTCGCCACGATGCATCATCCGACATGGCGCGAACCGTGGACGCGCCAGCGCGGCGGCGCAGCAACCGGCGCATGAGCGCGGAGGCCATGGCGGTGTATCGATTGCCGGTCATTGGAAGAGGTCCTCCAGGCGGCTCCACAGAATGCGCAGCGCTCTCGCCAACTGATTCTCCACCGTCTTCACCGAGACACCCATCACACGGGCGATCTCCGCATAACTCATCTCGTGCTGGTAGTAGAGGACGTACGTCTGCTGCGCGCGGCGCGGGAGCCGGTCGATGGCATCCTTCACCCGGATCGACAGTTCCTCCATGCGCAGGCGTTCCTCGGCGTCGTTCGTCACCGTGCCATGGAGATCATCGGCGATCGCCGGGTAGCTCTCGACGTAGCGCGCTTCGCGACTGTTCCGTTTGAGCTGGCTGATCGCGGTATTGCGGACGGCCATGTACAGGTAGTTCCGCACCGCACCGCGCACCTGGATCCGCTCGCGGTGCATCCACAGCTTGAGGAACGTCTCCCCCACTACGTCCTCGGCGACCGCCGCAGAACGGACTATCGTCTGCGCGAACGCGCACAGCGGCACGTACAGAGTCTGGAAGAGCAGCTCGAGCGCGTGCGTATCACCGGCGCTCATGCGCTCCATCCACGCGCTCAGATCCGCGGGCGACGGCTCCGGTGGATGCTGGTGGATCTCGGAGTCCTCCCGTGGGCCGTGGGGCCGGAGCAGCATCATCTGGAACTCCTGCGTTGGAGTTCGCGCATTGGCGGTTAGCGGGTACGAAGCGGAGGCGCCGCGTCACGGGCGCCGGTTGGGTCGTGCGGGTTGGCGCCGGCGGGAGGAGTGCCTCCAGCCGGCACGTGTTGGTAGCGATTGGAGTGGAAGCATTGAATACACTCGCACTCCATACCAAGATGACCTCGGGTATGGGCCCGAACCCCCAAAAGGCGAGGTAGTAGGGGTAGACCGCGGGCCTATCGGTCTAGAGAGTGCTCCCTCCGCCGCCGCGTGCCGGCGGCCGCACCCCCATCAGAGGACACTCAATGCGTCGCTCGTTCGCGCTCGTCGCGCTCATGACACTCACCGCACTCCTCACCGCCGCACCGACGGCGGCCGTCGCCCAGTCGGCCGCGCGGCATCTGGCGGAAGGGGACAAAGCATACGCGTCGCGGAAGGCGCCGGACGCACTCCGGCATTACCTGGCCGCTATTGCCGCCGACTCGACCAGCGCCGATGCGCTCTGGCGCGCATCCGCCGTTGAGGCGGAGATAGCGGAATTCGACGCCGACTCCGCGCACGCCGACTCGCTTCTTGCCTCCGCGGAGCGACATGCGCGTGCCGCCCTGGCGCTCACCCCGAGGAGCGCCGACGCCCACTTCGCCCTAGCGCAGGCGCTCGGCCGCACGGCGCTCCGCGTGCCCACCACTTCCCGGCTTCCCTACGCCACCGAGATCCACAAGGAGGCGCTCGCCTGCCTCGAGCTCGCGCCCGGCGACGCCCGCTGCCTCCACGTGCTCGGCTTGTGGTGCGCCGAGTACATGCGCCTGGGACACTTCACGCGTGAGATGGCGAACACCATGACCGGCGGGAAGCTCTTCGCCAGCGCTACGTGGGAGGAGGCGGAACGGAACCTGAAGGCGGCGATCGCGGCGGAGCCCAAGCGGGCGATTCATCACCTCGACCTGGCTCGCATCTATCGCGACCAGGGGAAGAAGGCGGAGGCAAAGGCGGAGTTTCAGGCGGTGATCGATGCGCCACTGAGGGACTACAACGACGAGAAGTATAAGGAGGAAGCGAAGGGAGAAGTGAAATGAAATAGCGTCGAGCACGTTGTAAACGCGCTCGACGCCTTCCTGGAGGCCGCATGCTGGCGACCGAGCGCTCCCCGGTAGGCGCTATCCTGCCGGGGAGCGCCTACCGCGCGCACCCACTCACTGCGCGGTCGTGCTGTCCCGCTTCGCGTAGCTGGTACTGTCCGATGGCATCATGGTCAGGTGCAGGTACACGTCGTCGGGCAGGTAGCGCTTCGCCGCCGCCTGGAGCTCGGCCGGCGTGACTTCCTGTTCCGGGTACGGCGCGGGGATCTCGTCGAGCGGGATGCCGAGCCGGTGGTACTGGCCGATCATACCCATCCAGTACGCGTTACTCTGCAGCCGCGTCTCGAGCTGACGCCGTTGCACGGTCGCCGCGCGTGTCGCCTCCGCCGCGGTCACGCCATTGGTGCGCAACGAGCCCACGATCCGCATGAGCTCCCTGTTCAACGCATGCATCCGCTCGGGGGCGGCATCGAAGGCAATTAGCACCCGGTAATGCTCGTCGGGGAGCGCCAGCGTCTCGCTCGTCACGAACGGGCTGTAGGTTGCCGCCAGCTCCTCTCGGAGTCGCACGCGCAGCCGATCCTGGAGCACACTCGTTAGCGCGGACATGCGCTCGCGCTCGCGCAGGTAGTCCGTGGGTGCCGAGGGGAACGGTCCGTCAAACACCAGGAACGTCTGCGCCTTCGGCACGGGAAGGCTCGGCTGGGTCGTGTTCACCCGGTGCAGAAAGGGCTTCGCGTCCTCCCCCTTCGGCGTCTCCCGCGTACTCGTGCTCGGCAGGCTCGCGAGGTAGCGCTCCACGAAGGGCCGTACCTCTTCGGGCGTGACCGCCCCCACGAGCGTGAAGGTGAAATCGCCGGCGTTCGCAAAGCGGTTGTGTTGCACCGCCAGCAACTGTTTGACCGTGGCCAGCTCGGCGATCTGTGTCTGCACGGGCATCATCCGCGGGTTGCTGCCGGCGAGCATCTGATTGAGCTGGTCATCGATCGAGACGCCGTGGCCCTGATACTTGGCGAGGCTCTGCCAGCTCGTCAGCGTGCCCGAATCCAGCATCGGCGCCGTGAACTGGAGGTTCAGGAGCTGGAACAAGGTCTCCAGCGCCTTCGGCGAACCCGCGAGGTCGATCGACTCGTCGGCGTAGCCGATGTTCACGTCCAGCGACCGCACGCCGCTGGTGGCAAGCCGCTCGCCGAGCGCGGCGTGCCCGACCTCCCCGACCCCACTCACATCCGTCATCACCCGGGCGACCATGCGGCCCGGCGTGAAGAAGAGCGAGTCGGGCATCACTGAGAATCCCCCAGGGCTCCACGCCCGGAGGAGCAGCTCGTCGGGATCGTTCTCGGTTGGCTTGACGAGCACGCGCGCTCCGTTGGAGAGCGTCCACTCGGTGATCCCCGCCACCGTGTCGCGCGTCTCTCGCACGATCTTCCCCGGGACGGGCGGGATCGCCAGGAGCGGCGCCTCCGCCACGGCACGCGCACTGTCGGCCAGTGGAGCGAGCGGCGCGTGAGCCACGGAGTCGAAGAGCGCGAGCACGGACTCGCGCGTCGGCGGGCGCACGTGGGCGAACTCGGGGAGCCCCACGAACACCCGCTCCCCCGCCGGCACGCGCCAGAAGCGCGCCGCTTGGGCGAGCACCTCCGGCGTGATGGTCGGAAGGATCTCCTTGGCCAGCGCCAGCTCCTGCGGCGCCGAGAGCAGCGAGCCCTCCCCGGTGAGATACTGCTCCACGTAGCCATCGGCGTACGCCTTCGACGACCGGGCCGAGGTACTAGCCGCCGCGTGCTCGAGGTGCGAGAGCAGCACCGCCTTCCGGTGCTCGAGCGTGGCCCCGGGGATCCCGATGCGCGCCAAGCGCTCGAGCTCCCCTACTACGGTGGCGAGCCCGCGCTCCAGGCTGTCGGGCACCGCCATGAGCTGCACGCCGACCACGTTCATGGGCCGCACCACCCGCCCGCGCTCCACCTCCGCGGTGATGAAGGGGCGCGAGGGGTGCGCGCGGATCGCGAGCAAGCGCTCTTCCAGCTCATCGAAGACGAGATCCTGCACGAGGCGCTGGCTGAGCGCCGCCTTCGCCTCCGCTGGCTCCGCCGGCGCCGGCCAGAGCACCTCCACGGACGGACTCACCTGCCCCCGATAGACGTCGATCGTCGGTTGAGCGCTCTTCGGCATCGCGGGCTCGGGGCGCGGCCGCGCGTGCTTCGGCGCCGGGATCTTCCCGAACCGCGCGCGGATCTCGCGCTCCATTGCCGCCGGGTCGAAGTCACCCACGACCACCACGGCCATGAGATCCGGCCGGTACCAGTCGTGATAAAATCGCCGGATGGGCCCCGCCATGGCGTGCTCGATGAGCGTGGTGTCGCCGATCGGCTGCCGCACGAGATACCGTGAGCCGCCGTAGAGCACCGTGTCGTAGTGCGACTTGACCTTCTGGCTCACGCTGTCGAGCAGGGAGCGCATGCGCCACTCCCCCATGATGACCCCGCGCTCGGCCACCACCTCGCTCGAGTCGATGGTGATCCCCCCGCTCGCCCAGTCCTGGAGCACGTCGAGCCCCTTCTCGACGATCGCGTGATCGTCGGTGGGAAGCGTGAGCATGTACACCGTCTCATCCTGCGTGGTGTACGCATTGAGATCGGCCCCGAAGCGCATACCGCTCGTCTCGATGAAATCGACGAGCGCGCCGTGCGGGAAGTGCGTAGTGCCGTTGAACGCCATGTGCTCGAGGAAGTGCGCGAAGCCCTGCTGGTCCTCATCCTCGAGTGTCGAGCCAGCGTTGACGACGAGCCGGAGCTCCACACGGTGCGCTGGCGACCGGTTCGCGCGCAGGTAGTAGCGCATTCCGTTGGGGAGCGTTCCCACCGTGAGCGCCGGGTCGCGCAGTGGTTCTGCCGGGCGCACGCCTGACGAGCGCCCTGGCCGGCCCGCCATCGTCCCGCCTGCCCCTAGCAGGAGCGCAATACCGACGCCGCCCACCGCCAGTCGCGCGATGCGTCTGGTTGTTTGCCCGCGCCGCGCCTGCCCCTCGGCGGTTGCCGTCATCGAGCGACGCCGTTCTTCACTTCGCCGCACGATTCCCTCCCGCCGTCTGTCGATGCACCAACACGTCGATGAACTGCCCTACCTCGGACTCGCTCATGCCGAGTGTTGGGATGATCATTCCGTCCTGATCGATGAGGAGCGCGCTCAACGACGGTTTCATGCTCTTGCCGAAGGTGTAGTTCGTGTAGTTCTGCGTCGGCTTATCGATCCGCCGCCCATCGGGGCGCGGGAGATTCCAGAAGGGCATCGAGGTGACGGCGACCGTCAGCCGCGGAATGTGGTACGGCGCGAGCCACTCCCCAAGCATCTCGGCCTCCTCGGCCGGCGTCATCGGCGGCGCGTATACGAAGTGGCCGTGCGTGCCGCTGACGATGGTAGCATCGAGCGTCGGGAACCGCTGGCTCAGGCGGCGCAGCAGGGCGAGTCGTGCTCCGCACCAATCCCCCACATTGTCCATCGTCGTGGACATCCGCACGCACCCTGCGTCGTCCATGAAGATGACGTAGCCGACGTGCCCGGGAGTCGGTCGCGGCGTGTTCCCCGCCACGGCCGGAATCCAGTAGTCCGCGGTGATCGTCGGCGCGTGCTCGCCGAGCGGGACGGGCAGCGCCTCGGGGCGCTCCCGGAGCATCTGCGCCCACATGTTGCGCTCCAGCGCGACCAGCGCCGCCGTGCTGTGGCGCAGGCTATCGAGCATGACGGGTAGCCCCATCAGCTCCCGCATCGCACCGAATACCGCGAGGCCCCCTCCCAGCCCCCCTCCCATGCTCTCGAACTTCTCCGACTCGCGCTCCGCCGGAGTGAGCGAGTCGGCTACCGCCACGACCCACTGTGCCGCACGGCGTGAACGAGCGGTGTCGCCGGCACTCTTCGCCTGGGTCATGAGGTTGAAGTAGATCTCCATGCGATCCATCCGGTCCGTGCCACCTTCGCGCGCGCGCGCGACCAGAATCTGCTCCGCGGCATCCAGGCGCATAGGGTGCGCACCGAGATAGCTGCCTACCGCGGTATCCTGAACGGCTCTTCGTTCCTGCACGTTCTTCCCCGGCACCGCGGCCAAGCGCCGAGCCACCAGCGCGCTCGCATCGGCGTCGCGACCGGCCACGAGGTAGAGCTCGAGCAGCGGCGCGAAGTCTTCGAGCTTCGCCGTGGGCTCGGGGAAGCGTGCCGCGCAGCGCGTGGCGGCGTTCGTCACCGGTGCGGGCAGCGGCTTCATCAGGCGGGTCGGATCGCGTGGCATCGTGTCGCGCCAGACCGTGAGCGCCTCCTCTCGGTCCAGTCCACGCTGCAACCGCTGGACGGCCGCCAAGCACAGATCAACGGTGCCGTACTGAGCCACCTGCACCGCCGTGTCCGGCCATGAGAAGCGCGTCTGCGCGACGGCCGGCGCACTTGCGCCCGCGAGCGCGAGCGCGCTCCACGCCAGCGTCACGGCTACGGACCGGCGCGCGTACCGCACGCGTCTAGTTGAATGTCTCATGTCAGATCGCATCGATCGTCGAGGTGAAGCTGAAGTCGCGTGCCTTGAGGGGCGGCACGATCGCCGGCGTGAGCGGCTCGAACCCATCGTATGGGTTCTTCACGGGCCGGAAGACCGGCACGGGCACTCCGAGTTGCTCGATGGCGTTGAGCACGAACAGGGGCGACTCCGTGAAGCGGAAGTTCTTCACCGCCTTGGTGATCTTGCCGCGCTCGATGAGCCAGAGCCCATCGCGCGTGAGCCCGGTAGCGAGCAAACTCGTCCCGTCCAGCACGCGGGAGTTCGAGAAGCGCGTCACCAGGAGCCCGCGCTGCGTCGTGGCGATCATCTCGTCGATGGACGTGGTGCCCCCGCTCATCCGGTAGCTGGTCATCCCGCGCAGCGCGGGGTTCACGTTCAGCCGCTCGAGCGCGTACTTCCGGTCGTAGAAGAGATCCGTGAGCACGC
>JBIQMO010000082.1:0-15027 GCA_044463245.1 Gemmatimonas aurantiaca | reverse complement strand
GTGGGCGGCATGGTGGGCGAGGAGCTGCACGATGCATCGCTCCTCTCGCAGTGGTGGCCGCTCGACAAGCGCACCTTCGGTCCATCGGGATCGATCTACGCCACAGGCGGCTGCAGCGGCGGATCGGGCGGCGTATACGTACCACTCTCCACCGCTCGCTGGCAGGCGGAGAACGCGCTGAGGCTGCTCGATAGCTGGTCTGATGAGGAAGTACCAGGCCGCACGGGGCTCATCGCCACCGCGGCCGCTTTCGCGGGTTACAGCTACGTGCTCCTCTCGGAGGGGATGTGCTCGGCCGCGGTTGACGGCGGACCCGAGCTCTCGCGCAACGACCTCGCGCAGCTCGCCGACGACCGCTTCACCAGGGCGATCGCGGCCGCGCAGGAAGCGGGGATAGACAGCATCTACCACCTCGCGCTCGTGGGCCGCGCGCGCGCCCGGCTCGACATGGGGAAGAAGACCGAAGCAGCGGCCGACGCGGCGCTCGTCCCCGATGGCTTCGTGTGGAACGCCACCTTCGGCAGCGAAGCTCCCATCCGCGAGAATCAGGTCTTCGTGCGCAACCGCCGGAGCCAGGTCGTGACGGTGGACACCTTCTATCGCGAGATGTCCTTTCAGGGCACTCCCGATCCGCGCGTGACCATCGAATACGATCCGTCGCGCAAGGCGTCCGACGGGGAGCTGCCGCTCTACTACGAGAGCAAGTACCTCAGCGCCGACGCACCGATCCCGCTCGCGAGATCGGCGGAAGCGCGGCTCATCACCGCCGAAGTCGAGGGCGGGCAGACCGCCGTGGACATCATCAACGATCTGCACGACGACGCCGGGCTCCCGCACTTCTCCAGCTCCGACCCCGCCGAGATCCTGGCGCAGATCATCTACGAGCGGCGCGCGGAGTTCTTCCTGGAATCGCACCACCTCGGCGACCTGATTCGCTACCAGCTTCCACTCCGACCGGCGGCCGGCGAGCCGTTCCAGGCGCAGAAGGGCGGCGTGTACGGGAGCCAGCTCTGTTTCCCGCTCCCCGACGTCGAGCGGCTGAACAATCCGAACATCCCCGACGCATGATCGCGTGCGGCCGCGTCCAGCGACGCGGCCGCACATCTTGTCTCGCAACATCCCTCGTGACCCGGGTGAGTCATGAATAACGTGATCAGATCGCTCCGCGCTCTGGCGGTCGCCTTGGCGCTTCTCACGGCCGCACAGTCGCTGGCGGTAGCACAGGCGACCGGAAAGAGCACCGCAGCCGCCTCGCTCCTCATCCGCGGCGGGAACGTGCTCGATGGAACCGGCACACCGGCGAAGCGGCTCGACGTTCGTGTGGTGGGCGACGAGATCACGGAGATCGCCGCCACCCTCTCGCCACGCCCCGGTGAGCGGGTGATCAACGCCACCGGCCTCACGGTGACGCCGGGCTTCATCGACATGCACAGCCACGCGGACCGCGGCATCGGACGCATGCCCTCGGCCGAGAGCCAGGTGCGGCAGGGGATCACCACCGCCGTAGTCGGCCAGGACGGTGGTAGTTCGCTCCCCGTGTCGGATTTCTTCGAGGAAGTCGATCGCCTGCACCCGGGGATCAACTACGCGTCGATGATAGGGCACGGCACCGTGCGCGGGGCGGTGATGGGCGAGGACTTCCGGCGTGCCGCCACGCCGGCCGAAGTGGAAGCGATGAAGGTGATGGTGGAGCGAGGGATGAAGGACGGCGCGGTGGGGCTTTCCAGCGGCACCGAGTACGACCCCGGCTTCTACTCCACGCCCGTTGAGGTTCAGGCGCTGGCGAAAGTCGTGGCACCGTACGGCGGTTACTACGCCAGCCACGTGCGCGACGAGGAGAACGGCGTGATCGACGCGTGGCGCGAGGTGATCGACGTGGGGCGCGCCACCGGGATCCCCGTGCACATCTCGCACGCGAAGCTCGCGTCGAAGCCGGTGTGGGGGAAAGCGCCGCAGGCACTCGCGCTCCTCGACAGCGCGGAGCGCGCGGGGGTGAAGGTAAGCGCGGACTGGTACCCGTACACCTACTGGTCGTCGAGCATGTACGTCGTGATCCCCGATCGCGACTACGACAATCGGAAGAAGTGGGAGGTCGCACTGGACGAGATCGGCGGTGCGAGCCACATTCTCGTCACCTCCTACAGGCCCGACCCCAAGCTGAATGGGAAGAACATCGCCGAGATCGCGGCGCTGCGTAAGTCGGACCCCATCACCACCATCATCGACATGATCCACACCGCCGGCCCCAACATCGGGATCATCGCGACCGCGATGGATGAGAAGGACCTCGAGCGGTTGGTGGCCGACCCCCGCATGACAATCTGCTCCGATGGCGGGCTCTCGGGGGCGCATCCGCGCGGCTACGGCGCCTTCCCGAGGGTGCTCAGCGAGTACGTTCGCAAGCGGGGCGTCATCACGCTTCCAGAGGCGATCGCGAAGATGACTTCGCGCTCTGCGGCGGTGCTCGGCCTCGAGGACAGAGGAGTGATTGCGAAGGGGAAGAAGGCCGACATCGTCATCCTCGACCCGGAGCGCGTCGAGGACAGGGCTACCAAGCTGAAGCCGGCGCAGGATCCGGTGGGAATCCCATACGTGGTCGTCAACGGAGAAGTGGTGCTCGACAACGGCCGCATGACCGATGCTCGACCCGGTCGCGCGCTGAGGCGCAGCGGCTGGCAGGCGCCTGCCGCTTCGGGCGCGAAGTGACGGCCGGAGCGCGCGCAGCCCAGTGAGCCATTTACGCAGTCCCGAAGCACTCAGGGAAGTAACGATTCACCCGTTGAGAGATGCGCTGGAGCTCCACGCCGCCGTGGAGCTCCAGAAGGAAATCTGGGGCGACGATTTCACCGAGGCCATTCCTGCCTCGGTGCTGAAAGTCGTCCAGCAGGTCGGCGGCATCGCCATCGGCGCGTTCGTCGAGAGCCGATTGGTCGGCCTGCTCTTCGGCATCAGCGGCATTCGTGATGGACAGATCACGCATTGGTCCGACACCCTGGCGGTGCTCCCCGAATACCGCGATCTCGGAATCGGGAGGCGGCTCAAGCATCAGCAGCGCGACACGCTGCTGGCGGAGGGAGTGGAGAAAGTTCACTGGACCTTCGACCCCCTCGAATCGCGGAACGCGTACGTCAACCTCGTCCGGCTCGGCGCCACAGCCGGCGAGTACCGCCGCGACTTCTACGGCGTTACCGCATCCATCCTGCACGGAGGGCTGGAGACCGATCGCCTCGTGGCGACGTGGGAGATCCGCAGCGACAGGGTGGTGCGACGACTGGCGGGCGAGCGCGGCTGGAAAGATTCGTCCGCGGAAGACGCGCCGCTGGTCAACCCGTGGCGATCGGGCGGGCGGCTCCCGCTCGCCGGGGAGCCCGATCTCGCTGTGGCAGCGCCCGCGGTCCGTCTCGCCATCCCCGCCGACGTCCAGCAGCTCATGACGCTCTCACCCGCCGTGGCGCTCGAGTGGAGGCGCACCACTCGGGCGGCTTTCGAGGTGTATTTCGGCCGTGGTTACGCCGCCACCAACCTGGTGCGGGGGCCGGAGTGCAGCTGCTACGTGCTGGAGCTCGAGGAGCCAGCGCCGGAGTAGCCGTGGGCGCTGCGCCCACTGCGAGCAGAGCGTTCATTCGGAGGAGGTGCCTTGCGGGACGCGCGGCTCACGATTGGCCGAGCGTCCCGCCGAGCAGCTCGAGCAACGTCTCCCAGTGTCGCTCGGCCTCCAGTGGATCGTGCACCGGTGTATCGGCCGGCACCCAGCCATGGCGCGCGTCGTACGTCTCGATCGTGTGCCGCACGCCGGCCTCGGTCAGCGCGCGCTCGAGCCGCAGCATCTGCGCTTCGTCGAAGCCGCGATCTTCCTTCGCGCGACCCACGTACATACGCGCCGTGATGCGCGGAGCGAGCGTGTGCGGGCTGTCGGGTGCGTCCGTAGCGAGGCCGCTCGGGTGGTACGATGCGGCCGCCGCGATCCGCTCCGGAAAGTGTCCCGCCGCGGCGAAGGACATGCGGCCGCCCATGCAATAGCCGGTGACACCGATCTTGCCATTCCGAACTTCCGGTCGGGCATCGAGATGCGCGATGAACGCGCTCGTGTCGCGCATGATGTTCTCGATGGTGGCCGCGGGCAGCACGCGGTTCGTGAAATCCTCACGCTGAACAGGATCGGTGAAGAGCGTCTTCGCGTCGAAGGAGGTCGGACCGATCCGGTAGAAGAGATCCGGAAGAAGGACGAAGTAGCCCGCGCTCGCCAGACGCTCGGCCATGTCGAATAGTGCTGGCCTGATGCCGATCCCGTCCATGTAGAGGATCACGCCCGGCCATGGTCCTTCGCCAACCGGGTGAAAGACGTGAGTGGGGCAGCGGCCGTCCTGCGTCTCGATATCGATCGTGGTTCGCGGCATCGGTCAATGGGGTATGGTTGCGTATCCACCGACGAGTGGAACAGCGTACTTCGTATTGTGCACTCACGGATGAGGGTGCGCCAATAGCCGGGGACGGCTCCTGACGGATGAGCCGGGGAATCCCTGCGGGCGACGCTACTCGCCGCCCGCGCCGCCGGCTCTTGAACGTGGCGCTGTGGCTGCTCAGCTTCTTGTTTGTCGGCCGCGTGCTGGGTGTCACGCGGCTCTCACACTCTCGCCTGGAGCTCCACCCATGCGGTCCACGCCGTTCGGCCGGCTGAAGCTCGCGGCCGTGCTCGCGCTCTTTCTCGGCGCGACTTCGATTCCCCTCGCTCTCCCTCTCCGCGCGCAGATAACCTCCACCGAGTACGCTGAGAGGCGCGACTCGCTCGCGGCGCGTCTGGACAGCGGCATCGTGGTCGCCTTTGGAGGGCGGAAACCCGTCACCGACTTCGGTGCGTTCTTCCAGCTTCCCGGATTCCGCTACCTCACCGGCTACCTCGAGCCCGACGCCGCGCTCGTGATCGAGGTTCGCGACGGACGCCCGCGCAGCACGCTCTTCGTCACGCCCGCCGATCCGCGGCGAGCGTTCTACTACGGCTTCCGCCCCGACTCGGCCGCGCTCGTGCGCACCCTGCGGCTCGACTCCCGCCCGATCGCGGAGCTCGGGCAGGTGCTCGACTCGCTGATCGCCGCGCGCCGTACGCTTCCACTCTACACGCTCCCCGACGTGGAGAGCGCAGACTTCGCGCGCGACGACTCGCTGACGCGTGGCCAGCAGTGGATGAAGGTGCTCGCCGCGCGGCATGGGATCACCGTGCGTGATGTCACTCCGGTGGTGGACAGGCTACGCGCGCGCAAGAGCCCCGCGGAGCTTGCGCTCATCAAGCGCGCCACCGAGATCAGCGCCGAGGGGCATCGCGCCGCGATGCTGGTGCCCAATCCACGTCACGAGTACGAGCTGGCCGCGGCGGTCGAGTACACCTTCAAGCGGCTCGGTGCCGCGCGACCCTCGTACGGGTCGATCGTGGGCGCGGGGAAGAATGGCACCGAGCTGCACTACATGAAGAACGACGCGCCCGCGCGTCAGGGCGACCTCGTGGTGATCGATGCCGGCGCGGAGTACGACGGGTACGCAGCGGACATCACGCGCACCTTCCCTGTGAGCGGCCGCTTCACACCGGAGCAGCGCGCCGTCTATCAGCTCGTGCGCGATGCGCAGGCTGCGGCCGAGCGACTGTCGAAGCCGGGTAACTCGTCCGCGGCGGCACTCGACTCGTCCATCGCCGTGCGGGCGCGCGGGCTGGCGAAGCTGGGACTGATAGACAGCGTGAACGCCATGATAGATCTGCCCTGGCGTGCCGACTGCAATCGCAACCCGGGCCAGTGCACGCAGGCGAATCTCTGGATGATCCACGGCATCAGCCATGGGATCGGTCTGGCGGTGCACGACCCGGCGCAGTTCTACGAGGGCGACCGCACCTTCGAGATCGGCGATGCGTTCACGATCGAGCCCGGGATCTACATCTCCACCCGTTCGCTCGACGCGCTTCCCGACACGCCGCGCAATCGCGCATGGATAGCTCGCGTGCGACCGCTGGTGGAGAAGTACGAGAACACCGGCGTGCGGATCGAGGACAGCTACATCATCACGGAGGCCGGAGTGGAGCGCGTCTCCGCGAAGGCACCGCGCGAGATAGAGGAGATCGAGGCGCTCATGCGGCAGCGCAGGTCGCCCATAGTGCCGTGAGCGACGGGGTCAGGTCTTTAATCTCGAGCGGACTGAGCGAATGCTCAGTCCGCTCGAGATTAAAGACCTGACCCCGTCGTCAGAACGTCAACCCAACCACCAGCGGCACGAAGTTCGTGCGATCGGGCTCGGTCGCTACCGAATAGTAGCGCGCCTCGGCGAAGACGGCGGTGGTGCCGAGCGAGAGCCGCAGCCCCACGCCGCCGTTGTAGCCGACGTCGGTCGCCTTGTGACGCAGGTCGTTGAACTCGGTGATCGTTCCGCTCACATCCTGCTTCACGCGCGTGCGGAAGACCCCGACACCGCCCACGATGTACGGCTGCACCAGTCCGTGTGTGCGGCCGAGCGTCAGGTCGAGCGAGCCGCCCACGAGGTCGACGTTGCCGGCCACATCGAGGTTGGGGTCGTCGGGGAGAGTGAGGCCCCCGCTCTTCCGGATGAGCGGATTGTCGATGTCACTCCGACTCCAGAAGAGCGTGCCGCGCACGCCGAGCGGTCCGCCGGTGCGCAGCTCGACGAAGCCGTTGAGCACGAGACCAGTCTTCGCCGCGTCGGCGAAGTCCTGCGTCGGCAAGTTGGCGCCGGCGGCGATGCCGACGCCGATTCCGGGGAGCTGGGCGAGCGTGGAAGCCGGCGTGGTGGCGAGAATAGCGAAACCGGCGAGAGCAGTGAAGACAGTGGAACGGAGCATCGTGAATCCTCGACTGGGAAGTTACGGCTGCCGGAACCCGTGGTCCGCGGCTGCGCGGACGGGCCGGGATATACCCCGCGCGGCTCGCGGTGAGCCGGACATCCGCCCAGTCGCGCGTGGACGCCCAGGTCCTCGCACGGATCGGGCCGCCACGCGCGCTGGTATATCATTCACCATCATCCCCGCGAAAGAGGAACGAGACCCATGCCCCGCTATGCCGCCTTCCTTCGTGGCGTGATGCCGACGAACGCGAAGATGCCCGAGCTGAAGAAGTGCTTCGAGGAAGCAGGATTCAGCGAAGTGCGAACGCTGCTCTCGAGTGGCAACGTCGTCTTCGACGCAAAGAAGGCGTCGGAAGCCGCGCTCGAGCGCAGAGCCGAGGCGGCGATGATGGAGCGACTCGGGCGCTCGTTCCACACGATCGTGCGACCCGTGAGCCGGCTCGGCGAGATCATCGAGGCCGATCCCTTCGCGCGCTTCGATCTGGGCGCGAACGAGAAGCGGGTCGTCACCTTCCTCCGTGAGCCGCGCGACGTCGAGCTGTCGCTTCCGATAGAGGTGGACGGCGCACGCATCCTCGCGACAGACGACCGCGAAGTATTCACCGCCTACCTTCCGAGCTCGCGAGGGCCGGTGTTCATGACCCTCATTCAGAAAACGTTCGGTGAGAACCTCACCACCCGAACCTGGGACACCGTGAGGAAATGCAGCCTGGCGTGAGCCATGGCAGCGGCGAGGCGCGCGACGCATCTTCATCTCCGCCTCTCGCATCCGGGGGCGATCGGCGACAGCCTCGCGATCGCTCCGTACCCACCGCGCACATTCACAATTGAAGGTCGCCATGAAAGACCGGCGTCAATTCCTCATCGAGTCGCAGATCGCGCTCCTCGCGCTCACCCTCGGATGCCGCGGATCGGGAGATGCGCCCGCGGTGCAATCGCAGGGGACACCCGCAGTCGGCGCGCCGCCCACCTTCGGCACCGCGCCGGGCAGTGGTCCGGCCGTGGACGCCGGGACCTTCGCGGAAGCGGAGAAGCTGGTGCAGGTCACCATGACGCAGGCGCAGCGGGAGCAGGCGGCCGCGTCGTGGCGTCAGTCGATGGCGGCGTATCTCGAGCGCCGGACCGGCCCACGCAAGCTGGCGCTCGCGCCGACCGATGCTCCCGCCACACTCTGGAACCCGATGCTCCCCGGCGTCGCCTCGGTGAACGAAGCGACACGCGACCGTTTCGTGCGCAGCACGGGCGATGTCGCGCCGCTGCCGTCGAGCGACGATGCGATAGCCTACTCGCCGGTCACGCAGCTCTCGCGCTGGATCGAGCAGCGCAAGCTGACATCCGAGCGGCTCACCAGGATCTACCTGGCCCGCATCGAGCAGCTGAATCCGAAGATCAACGCGATCATCACCCTCACGAAGGATCACGCGCTGGCGCGCGCTGCGCAGGCCGACAGTGAGATAGCGGCCGGCAGGTATCGCGGACCGTTACACGGGATTCCGTACGGCGTGAAGGATCTCCTCGACACCGCGGGGATCGCCACGACGTACGGAGCCGAGCCATTCCGCGATCGCATACCGAAGGAAGACTCGGTGGTCGTGCGCCGCCTGGATGAGGCGGGCGCAGTGCTCATCGCCAAGCTCTCGCTCGGCGCATTCGCATTGAACGATATCTGGTTCGGTGGGCAGACGATGAACCCGTGGCTCCCCGAGGAGGGCGCGTCGGGATCGAGCGCGGGTCCGGGCGCGGCGACTGCCGCGGGGCTGGTAGCGTTCTCGATCGGGAGCGAGACCGGCGGCAGCATCGTGAGTCCGGCGATGCGCTGCGGGATCACCGGACTCCGCCCCACCTTCGGCCGCGTGCCGCGCACCGGCGCGATGACGCTCTGCTGGTCGCTCGACAAGCTGGGGCCGATGACGCGAACGGTCGAGGACTCGATGCTCGTGCTTCAGGCCATCACGGGCCCGGATACCGGCGACCCATCCAGCCTGCCGAGCCGGTTCGACTTCGATGCGAACGCGCCGGTTGCGGGACTGAAGGTAGGCTACATCCCGGCGTGGATGCAGGAATCCCCATCCACCGATGTGGATCGCGCCGCGCTCGAGACCATCAGGTCGTTGAAGATGGTACCGACCGAGGTGTCACTCCCCGACTGGCCGTACGATTCGATGATGCCGATTCTCTTCGCCGAAGGTGCTGCGGCGTTCGAGGAGCTCACGCTCGATGGGAGGATGGATCAGCTGAAGATGCAGGTGAAGGACGCGTGGCCCAATCTCTTCCGCCAGGCGCGCTTTCTCTCGGCGGTGGACATGGTGCAGGCCGATCGCATGCGGCGGCGCGTGGCGATGGAGATGGAACGCATCTTCGAGCAGGTCGACATACTCCTGGTACCGTCGCTGCGCGGCGAGCAGTTGACCATCACCAACTTCACCGGTCATCCATCGCTCACGATGCGCGCCGGTTTCGTTCACGTGTCCGAAGCGCGGAGCGACTGGGCGCCCGATCCGGAGCACCCGTTCCCGCACTTCGATCCACCCCGTCGCGTGCCGCACGGGATCACGCTGGTGGGGCGTCTCTTCGACGAAGCGACCATAGGTCGCGCGGGAGTCGCACTGGAGCGCGCGTTCGGAGTAGCTGGCGAGCGACCGCCTGGGTTCTAGACGATCACCGTGGAACGACTCGAGCGCAGAAGCATTGACCTGCTCATATCACAGCGTGGAGCACACGCTGATCACGAGGTGCCATCCCCGAGTCACTCCCAGAATCCAAGAGTACGATCGTATCCCTCGCCCAAGCGACCCCGGACCGCCTGAGCGCGTTCTCCGACGGGGTGTTCGCCGTTCTCATCACAGTGCTGGTCCTGGATCGGAATGGGGCGCGCCTGCCTCATCGGTTACATGAGGCCGGAGGCGCCGCACATGGGGAACTGAAGGGTGACATCCCGAGCTCTGCCCCATCGCATTTCCGTAAATAGGCTGCGTCTGCATCGACACTCCGTAAGCGCACGCGCCAGGAGAGCTTCGCTCTTGCGCGCGCACACGGTGCAGCGTAGCGTGGTGGCCGTCGCGGCGCTCGACTCCGGCCGCGTCGCCACAAGCAGTCAGAGGTAACCATGACGCACTCTCATCACGAGCCCGCCGCTCAGGAGCATGATCAGCACGAGCACGCGGGGCACGGGCACGGCCAGCACGAACACAGCCATCACGCCCACGGCCCGGTCACCCACGGAGTGTCTGGCGATTGGCGCGCGGCGTACACCAGTGCCTACGAGAGCGCCGCGCCCGATCCCGGTCGGGAAGTAGTCGAACTCGACCTCGAGGCGAGCGAGATCGACTGGGAGTTCGAGCCAGGACGCGTGGCGAAGGCGTGGGGATTCAACGGACGCGTTCCCGGCCCGACTATAGAGGCGCGCGCGGGCGATGTACTCGAGGTGCGGCTCACCAACCACCTCCCGGAAGCGACGGTGCTCCACTGGCACGGACTCCGCGTTCCAGCAGCCATGGATGGCACCGACATGGTGCAGCGCCCCATACCGCCCGGCGAGAGCTTCACATACCGCTTCCGTCTTCCGGACGCGGGCACCTTCTGGTATCACTCGCACATGAACGAGACCGTGCAGCTCGAGCGCGGACTCTACGGCGCTCTCATCGTTCACGGCGAGAACGAGCCGGAGCTCGACGGCGAGCGCGTGCTCGTCCTCGACGACGTCGCGCTCGACGCCAACGGCGACATCGCGCCGCCAGGTTGGTGGATAGAGCATCACGATGGGCGGCAGGGAGCGACGCGACTCGTGAACGGGCAACAGGAGCCCGCGCTCGAGATCGCCGCGGGGCAGGTAGAGCGCTGGCGCATCGTCAACGCGGCGAGCGCGCGCTACGTGCACCTCTCGATCGGCGGTCGTCCCTTCACCATCCTCGCCACCGATGGAGGACTCATCGACGCGCCCGTCAGGGCGACCGAGGTGCTGCTCGCGCCCGCAGACCGCGTGGAGCTCGCCGTCGGGCCATTCACCGAAGGCGAGGTGCTGAACGTCGATGCTCTACGCTACGATCGCCGCACCGTGGCGCGGCCGCGGAATGAGCGCTTCGCCACGCTGCGAGTCGGCCCCGCGGCGCCGTCGCGCGCATCGATCCCGGCGAAGCTGCGCGACATTCCACCGCTCGTCACCGGCCCCGTCACTCCCACTCGTGAAGTGCACCTTGGCGTTCGAGCGAGCCTGAAACACGGCGTGGATTTCCTGATCAACAAGGAGCAACATCACCACGATCAGCCGGTGAAAGTGGGTGAGCTCCAGGTGTGGGACATCATCAACGATACGATGATGGACCATCCCTTCCACCTGCATGGCTTCTTCTTCCAGGTGCTCGAAGTGAACGGCGAGGCGCCGGCCTTCCGTTCGTGGGAAGACACGGTGAACGTGACGCCAAAGGGGCGCGTGCGCATCGCCTGGATGCCCGACGACCGGCCGGGGGAGTGGATGTACCACTGCCACATCCTCGAGCACCACGAGTCGGGGATGATGGGGCACTTCGAAGTAGTTCGCTGACGGACCATCGAGGATGCTGGGCCGGGGCTGCGCCGTTCCGCCCCGGCCGCGCGAACGCGTGGCTCGCTGTGCCTACGGTATCCCGGTCGTACGACTTCACTCACATCGGAGAGGCGCTATGCCCAAGTACCTGATTCAGGCGTCGTATACCGCGGAGGGAACCCGGGGGCTCATGCGAGATGGCGGCTCGAAACGTCGTGCGACAGTCGAGCAGATGATCGGGAAGGCTGGCGGAAAGCTGGAGTCCTTCTACTTTGCTTTCGGAGAGGCCGATGTCTACATCATCTGCGAGATACCGGACATCGCATCAGCCGCAGCGATAAGTCTGGCCGTCAACGCCAGCGGCGCCGTCGACCTCAAGACCATCCCACTCTTCTCCGTCGAGGAGATGGACCAGGCAGCCAGGAAAGAGGTCGCTTATCGCGCGCCAGGGGGACAGTAGGTCGAGGGCAGCGTAAGCCAGTGTGCATCGCCGGGAGTGGCGAGTCAGTCACCCCTCCCGGCGATACACGGACACATGGGAATCGCTCGCTGGGCCGAACCCTTCGCGCTGCCAGTTCGCCCAGCGGTTTTCGAGTGTGAGGCTGGCGAGGCGGGCCATCAGATCGAGCTCGGAGGGCCAGGCATATCGCAGCTTGACCGGATAGAGCTGCGTCCCTTCCGACGACAGGAGGACCAGCTGTGAGTCCACCAGCTGCCGCACGCGATCGTGCCGCGAGAGCTCCAGCATGACCGAATCCGGATCGATGCTTCGCACGGAAGCGCGTTGACCTCGATCGAAGCGCGCGACATCCGGGACGAACGCCTCGACCAGGAAGCGGCCGCCGGGCTCGAGATGCCCGGCTACCGTGCGGAAGCACTGAAGCTGATCCTCCTGGCTCGGGAGCGTGAAGATCGTGTTGAACGCCACGAAGATCAGCGCGAACTTCTCGCCGAGGTCGAACTCGCGGAAATCCGCCATCGTAACCGGAATGTCTTTCCCCCCGGGCTTGGCACGCAGTCGCGCGACCATCGCTTCCGAGGCATCCACGCCCTGAACCCTCAATCCGCGGGATGCGAGCGGCAACGCAATTCGCCCGGTGCCGATTCCCAGCTCGAGCACTCGTCCGCCGGATGCCAGTTCGGCGAGCAAGCCGATGGCTGCCTGCTCGATCGCCGGATACATGGCATCGTACTGGTCCGCGATCCGGTCGCCGTAGGTAGAGGGGAGGTACTCGGTCATCGATCACCAGCCGTGCGTTCTGGAGTGACGTCACGCGTCACGGATGATCCGTTCGCTCGAACGTCGGCGTGACGGCGCGAGGACCATGCCATGGGGCGCCACGGTCACTCCATTGGTGCATGCCGAACGATTCCGGAGGTTAGTCGTGAACAGACAGGAGATCGCATGGCTGGCTCACTGACGGGGAAAGTCGCGGTAGTGACTGGCGCCAGCGCCGGGATCGGAGCGACGAGTGCGCGTGCACTTGCGGGTGTGGGCGCGCGAGTGGTGCTGACCGCGCGTCGCGGGGAGAGACTCGAGGCGCTGGCGAAGGAGCTGCGCGCGCTGGGGACGGAGCCCATAGTGGTAGTGGGTGATGCGCGCGAAGTAGCGACCGATGGGGTCAGGTCTTGACATAATAATTTTTCCGGCGGCCGCCGGAAAAATTATTATGTCAAGACCTGACCCCATCGGTCAGCGGGATGCTGCCGCGTGCTGGGACACCCACTGCCGGAAGCTCTCATCGGCCTGCGCCAGGCCGTCCAGCCCGTGCCGCGCGAACACATCATCGATCGGCCTGGCGGCGATCTGCGCGTCCACGAGCTGTCCGATGACGTCGTAACCTTCACGAGACAGGAACTCTCCCAGCACCGCCGACTCGGCGGAGTATAGGAGCCGGCCCGAGAGAGCGAAGCTCCGATCACCACCGCGATCCCGGCGCGGTGGACCGCGTCGTCCTCCACGCATGCCGCCCATTCCACCCATCCCGCCACGACCCCCACGGCCGCCGCCCATCCCCGGCATGCCGCCCGTCTGGGGATCGCCGTCGACGCCGCCCTCGTTACCGCCGCCCGGGTAGCGGCCCCTCGCCCCGCCGGCCGCAAGCTCCGATATGAACGGGCTCCGCATCACCAGAAACTCCACGAGGGGAACCATGCGCTCCGGATGAGCCGCGAGCGCCGTCGCATATCGTGCAGCAGCCGCCGAGTCGCCCAGTTGCGTGAGCATATCCACCGCCCAGTCGGGCACGCGCTGATCGGGAAGGCGTCCGCTCGCTTCGGCCGACGATGCTCTCGTCCCCGTCACACGATCCGCGTGCGCGGAGAGCCAGGCGCGAACGGCCGGTGTGATGATTCTCGCGGACATCATGGTCGCCTGCATCGCGCCGTCCCTTCCCTTCCGCTCCTTCGCCACCCGCTCCGTGAGCTTCGGATCGGGCAAGGCCAGTTCCACGACCGTACCCGCTGGGGACGACGGTACGGGCGCGGGCATCGTGATCGAATCCCCTCTCGCCGGGATGCGACGAACCCTCGCCACGATCGGCGCGAGCGTGTCGGCAAGGAAGACTCGCTGCATCATCTCGGCGGCCCTGTCGAGTGCCGGTTGCACCTGCGCCAGGTCGTCTCTCGATCGGCCGACGAGCTCGTAGCCGGGACCTCTGGCTACCCAGGTAGTGTCGGAACCGACGACGCGCATTTCGGCGTTCAGCGCCGCGAGCGCGGGCGGTTGGGGCTCAGGCGTGGAGTGCCTGGATGCGCAGGATGCGCCAGCCATGGCGACCCCGACCGCGACGATGCTCTGGAAGCGATTCATGAGGGTGGAAGTTAAGGACGACTGCGAGCAAGCCTCCCCTATGAGACACCACAGCTCAGCAATCGTTAAGAGGTGCTGTCACGAAGCATTCTTCGCAACGGCTACCACACGACGGCACTCGCCACCGCCCGCGTCCTGAAAAGCCTGCGCTACGGAGTGAGTACCACGGACGTAGCAACCTACGTCGCCGTTGCGCTGATTCTCATCGTCGTTGCGCTGGTTGCCTCATACATCCCCGCGAGGCGCGCGACGTGGGTGGACCCGATGATCGCGTTGCGGGGAGAGTGAAGGACTGTCAGAACGATCACGAGCGATCGCGAGGCGTAGGCAGGCGCAGTCTCGGCTCGGCGCGCGCATCCTCCCCGGATGTCGTGAGCGTGCTCCTCCCCTCGGCCTCCTCGAACGCTCCAGTCTCGGTCAGCGTCGCGAGGGCAGCGTCGTAGTCGGAAAAGTCGATACGCCACGTGTACTCCTGGGCGTAATCGAGAATCTGGAGATATGCGTCGGGGTGCCGCTGGCGGCTGAGCGTACGCAGTCCCGTCAGGTAGTCGTCGCGGAACGCGGTCGGGATGAGGATTCGGCGCTGCCCTCCCGAGATCAGCTCCGCGTTCATGAACGCGCGGGCGATGCGTCCGTTGCCGTCGTCGAACGGGTGCACCTCGGAAAGGACGAACATCAGCATCGCCGCGCGCGCGAACGGGGCCTCGAGCCCGCGCACCATGGCGATGCCCTGGCGCAGCGTCTCGCGCACCAGCTCCGGAGCGACGAACATCGTCTGCCCCGCCCGGTTCGCCTCTTCCTTGAACTGGCCGGGCCGCTTATCGGGCCGCGCGGCGAGGATCTCGGCGTGGGC
>JBIQMO010000081.1:0-15112 GCA_044463245.1 Gemmatimonas aurantiaca | reverse complement strand
CCCAAAAGACCCTCGTTCGAGATCTCGCCTTACGGGTTTTCTCTGCGTTCTCTCGCTTTTCTCTGCGTTCTCTGCGCTCCTCTCTCAAGAGGAGCCCCGACCCCGCGATGCGGCTCGGATCGGGATCGCTATCCCGGCCCGTAACGGTTTTCTCCGCGTCCTCTCGCCGTTCCCTCCGCGCCCTCCGCGTGCGCAGTTACGGCCCAGCGCCGCGATGCCCTCCGCGTGCGCAGTTATGGCCCAGCGCGATGCCCTCCGCGCGCGCAGTTACGGCCCAGCGCCGCGATCCCCGTCCCGAAGACAATCATGCCGCCACCGTCACTACAAACTTCAGTACCTGGACGAAGAGATCTCGACATCCGACGCGGCCCATGCGCGGCGGAGCTCGGCCATCGTGCGGTCGGATTCGGCGATCTTTCCCTGTGCGCGGAGCGACTGAGAGAGTCCGAGCAGTGACCAGCCGTTGCCCGGGAAGCGCTTCAGGTCCTCGCGGTACACTCGCTCCGCCTCCGGCGCGCGTCCCGCGGAGAGGAGGGCGGCGCCGAGGTCGTGTCGCACCGGGACAGTCCATTCGGGGGGCTCGCCATAGGTGAGCCCATCCTCGAGTGTCGCGGCCTCCCGCAGGTGGCCGACCGCTTCGGCGTGATCGCCTCGAGCGTCCGCGATGCTTCCCGCGAGCACGTGCTCGGCGATGCCGAGTATCATGGGCGACTCGTTGAACTCGAGCCGGGCGCCGGCGAGGCGGGGGTCGGTGGCCGCGGCGTGCACGTGTGAGAGCTCGGCTTCCGCTTCGCGGATCTTTCCGGTGGCCGCCAGCGCGCGGCCGCGCGCGTAGTGCCATATCCCCATGGCGTGCGGCAGCTCTTCCGACGGAGCGGGGGCGCGGAGGATCTCGTCCCAGCGGCCGAAGCGAACGCGTAGCTGAAGCCGGCGCGTGATGTGATGCTGCAGGAAGGTCATCCCCGGAGCGCCGAGCATCTCGGAGGGCACGGCGGATGCCTGCCTGTCGGCCGCATCGATGGCCTGGTCGGCGCGACCCGCCATCGCCGCCGCGAAGGCCAGGAAGTCGAAGTTGTGCGGGTAGTAGCCGGCGACGTACACGCTGGCGCCCGGGCGCTGGTCGCGGATGTACGTCTCGTCCGCGTGCACGGCGTGCTCGTTCGTCTTCACCGCATCCATGTAGCGACCGACGCGGATGTAGATGTGCCCGGGCATGTGCACTATGTGACCCGCGCCGGGCATGAGTGCGGCGAGCCGCTCCGCGCACGGCACCGCACGCTCCGGGTGCGCCGCCTCCACGGCGTGGATGTAGAAGTGACAGGCGCCCGGATGTCTCGGGTTCGTCGCGACCACCTGCTCGAGCCGGGCGAGCGCGTCACTCATCCCCGGTTGCAGCGAGCCGTCGTGCGTCCAGTAGTTCCAGGGCCGGAGATCCATCAGCGACTCGCTGTACAGCACGGCGATGTCCTGGTCGCGCGGATGTGCTCGCGCGACGCCGGCCATGGCGGTGGCGTACGTGGAGTCGAGCGCGGCGCGCGGAGCGGCGACCCGCTCGGGAGGCGCGTAGCGCGATGCGAGCGCGTCGATCAGCGTACGCTCGACGCCGGATGCGTGCGATCGAAGCGCGCGTGCGCGCTGCAACGCCGCATACGCCGCTACGCCGCCGGCCGAGTCCATCGGGAGGTTGATGTTCGGACCCCACGCGAGCGCTTCGCCCCAGTAGCACATGGCGCAGAGCGAGTCGAGCCGCTGCGCCGCGCGAAACGCACGGATCGCTTCCGGGTGATTGAATGCGTAGTAGAGCCGCAGCCCCTGATCGAAGTACTTCTGGGCGGCGGGCACCGTCGTGGTGATCTCGCGATGATGGTCGCCGAGGTTGCCGTACAGCGGGACCGTGTCGATGGGCGCGCCGGTGGGCTGGCTGGCCAGGGCGAGCGCTGCGGCGAGAGCGGGCAGGAGCATGTCGCACCTCTCTATCGGGGCGACGTGTGAGTCGCTCCTGGGTGTGTGGAGTTCCTGGCGGTGGCGCCGGGGCAGCACGCTAATGACATGTGAGTAAAGCTGTCAATACGCATACGGGGTCGGATCACTACTTCAAAAATTCCCTCCGCCCGCGTACCCCGTGCCGATCGCATGGCAGCCGTCCTCCGCGTCGGAGTCCCGCGCTACAGCTCCTCCGGCGGCCGCACCTTCCGGAAGAAGGCGTAGTAGAGCGCTGCGTTCACCGCCTGGAGTGAGGCGGCGATGAGGATCGGAAGGGAGAGCGCGACGCTCTGCATTATCTGCCCGGCGAGAGTGGGTCCCGCGCTCGATAGTGCCTGCAGCGGCAGGTTGGACATCCCGGCCGCGGTGCTGCGATCCTCTTCATCCACCACCCCCATCAGGAACGACTGGCGGATGGGACCGGAGATAGTGTTCACCTGCGTCCGCAGGAGAAAGAGCACACCGGCCAGCCAGAAGTGTGGCACCACCGCCATCGCCGCCAGCAGAAGCACCGCGAGTGAGCGCGCCGATACCACCGCGCTCACCGCGCCGAGTCGCCTCGCGAAGACGGGCGCCAGCAGGTTGGACGGCGCGGCCACGATGTTCGCGAGAAAGTACAGCGTGCCCAGCTCTGCCGGTGTCGCACCGAAGCGTACGTGAAACCAGTACACCAGCACCGGGCCCAGCATTCCCACCGCGATACCGTTGGTCGCGTTCGTGATCATGAAGCGCGGGAGCATCCGCCGCGTGGCCTCACCGAGGCGCGGCGCACCCGGCTCCCGTCGCGCGCGGGGGCGCTCGCTCACCGGAAGGATGATGAGCGCCATCGCCAGGCCGATCACCGTGGTGAGCAGGAATAGACCGCGCTCTCCCGTCGTGCTGCTCAGACCGAAGATGCGATGCAGCAGCGAGGGCATGGTAGCCACGAGCGATCCGGCCGATCCCGCGAGTACACCGACGAGCGACACGACGCCGAACGCGGACGTACGCCGCGCGTCGCCGGCGTGCTCGGCGATCAGCGCCTGCTCGGCGGGGAAGTACGGACCGAACGATCCGCTCGAACCCGCGCCGCCGCCGCGGCCGATGGTGCCGATGGCCGCTGCGAAGAGCAGCATCGCGTATCCGGGTGCGATCGCGAAGAGGAGCCCGCTCGCGCTCGTGAGCAGGCCGAGCGTGATGAGGAGCGGCTTCCTCCCCACCCGGTCGGCCAGCAGACCTACGGCGGCGGTGAGCCCCATGCTTCCCAGCGAACCGGCCGTGAACACCACCCCGATGCGCACCGCGGAATAGCCGAGCGATACGAGGTAGATCGGGACGATGATGTTGAGGTACCCGAGTGAGAGACTGCGCAGCGCGCGGCCGAGGAAGAGGTGGCGAAGGTTCACTTCCGCGAAGGATTCCCTTATCGGAACGAGCGCCGCGTGCGGTTTGGAGAGGGAGCTCATGTCAGCGGAAGCTATCGCTGCCGCCGGCGCCCGTGACTTTCCACGAGCCGCTCCACATATTGGCGCCGCCATGACGGAGACCGTACCGCTCGTTGCTCCCTCCTCCGAGCTTGCTACAGGAACGCGCGGCCTTCACCGCGTGCTCGGCCTGGCCTTCGGCCTGGCGATCGCCGTAGGTACGGCGGTCGGTGGCGGGATCGTCCGCACGCCGGGCGAAGTTGCGGCAGCACTTCCCAGCACCGCGCTCTTCATGGCGGCATGGGTGTTCGGCGGGATCAATACCCTCCTTGGCGCCAACATATTCTCCGAGCTCGGCGCGATGATGCCGCGCGCGGGCGGCCCCTTCGTGTATGCGCGCAGGGCCTTCGGTGACGGGATAGCCTTCTTCGTCGGCTATGCCGACTGGATCACCTGGTGCCTCGGTGGGGTGGCGCTCACGATGATAGTGGGCGAATACATGGGCGCTCTCTTCCCGCCTCTCGCCAGACATGCAATGGCGGTGAACTTCTTCGCGCTCGGTGCGCTCGCCGCGGTGCAAGTGGCCGGTGTCCGCTCGAGCGGGTGGACGCAGGAGATCATCACCGTGCTCAAGGCCGCTGCGCTGCTGGCACTGGTGGTCGCTGCCTTCGTCCTCCCGCACGAGGTCGCGCCCGCGCCTCACAGCGCGGTGCCCAGCGGCATCCCGCTGATCCTCGCCTTTGGCGTCGCGATGCAGGGGGTGATCTTCACCTACGAGAGTTACTATACCGTCATCTACTGCGGCGAGGAGATGCGCGATCCGGGGAGGGAGATCCCGCGCTCGATGTTCCGCGGTGTGTGGCTCATCATCGCGATCTACCTGCTGGTGAATGTCGCCTGCCTGGCCGTGCTTCCTGTGGGGAGAATCGCGGGCGATCCGTTCGTGGGCGGAACGGTGGCGCGGATTCTCTTCGGAGCGAAGGGTGACACGATCATCCGGGTGATCATGATCGTCTCGGTGCTCGGCACCATCAACGCGATCCTCATGGCGACCCCGCGAATCCTGCTCGCGATGAGCCGCGAGGGGCTCTTTCCGCGCCAGGCAGCGCGCGTGAACGCGGGTGGCACGCCGCACGTGGCACTTGCGATCAGTCTGCTCGTGATCGCTGCCTTTCTCCTCTCGGGTTCCTTCTCCGCGGTGCTGGGTCTTTCGGCGCTCTTCATCGTGGTGAAATACACCTGCTGCTTCGCGGCGCTTTTCGCGCTGCGCCGCCGCGAGCCGGATACCCCGCGCCCATACAGGGCGTGGGGGTATCCGCTGGTGCCTGGACTGGCGCTGGCGGTTGCGATTGCGCTGCTGATCGGAATTTCCGCGGGAGATGCGAGCGGCGCGGCGATCGTCATTGCGCTCCTCGTAGCTAGCTGGCCCCTCGCGCTCGTGGTGCGCCGCATCACACGCACCCGAGCCACTCCAACGGCGTAGCTCGCCGCAGCGACTTTCACTGTCGCCAACTCGTCTCCGTTCTCTACCAACTCGGGTGGCGAAGCGAAGACAATCATCCGCCCGGAGGATACTCTTGACCGCTCCATCCACCAAAGCAGCTCCCTCGGACGAACGGCTCGACAGGTCCATTGGCCCGTGGGCGCTCGGCGCCAACGCTGTCAATCTCACCGTGGCGGCCGGGATCTTCGCTCTCCCCGCCGTGGTGGCCGCCCTCCTCGGCCCGGCAGCGGTGCTGGCGTACATCATCTGCGCACTGCTCATCGTGCTGGTGCTCGGCTGCTTCGCCGAAGTCGGAAGCCATGTCACCACCTCCGGCGGAGCCATCGCGTATGTAGCCGAGGCTTTCGGTCCCTTCGCCGGCTTTCTCACCTGGGCCACGCTGAGTGTGGGCTTCTCGGTCGCCGCGGATGCGGCAATCGCTAACGTGATGGTGGACTCGCTCGCCTCGATGCTCCCGGTGCTGGGGGGCGGCGTTTCTCGCGTGCTCCTTCTCGTCGTCATCTTCGGCGCGCTCGCCGCAGTCAATATCCGCGGCGTCCGGCAGGGAACCCGCCTCTCCGTCGCCACCACGGTCGCCAAGCTGCTCCCGCTCCTGCTCATCGTGGTGCTCGGCGCTTTCGTCATCCAGTGGCACAACCTGGCGTGGGCGGGCTGGCCCTCGGGCTCGCAGCTTGGCGCCGCCGCGCTGGTACTCTTCTTCGCCTTCTGCGGCGCTGAGAGCGCGCTCATGCCCAGCGGCGAGATTCGCGACCCGGCGCGCACGGTCCCGCGCGGGATGCTCGGCGCGGCGGTGGCGATCGCGCTCCTCTACATCGCTCTGCAACTCACCGCCCAAGGTGTTCTGGGGAGCGAGCTCACCGCGCACTCCGATGCACCGCTCCTGGCAGTGGCGGATCGGATAGCCGGCGCCGCGGGGCGCGGCGTGGTGCTCGTGTGCACCGTGGTAGCCATCTTTGGCGCGCTCGCGGCCGACATGATCGGCGCGCCGCGAGGCTTCCTAGCCGCCGCGGAGAGCGGCATGCTCCCGCGCTCGCTCGCCGCGCTGCATCCGGAGTTTCGCACTCCCTGGGTCTCCATCCTCGTCTTCGCGGGGTTCACGCTTCTCGTCTCGATCAGCGGCGCCTTCCGCCAGCTCGCGGTGCTCTCGAGTATGGCGCTTCTCCTCGTCTACCTCGGCGTCTGCCTCGCTGCGCTCAAGCTGCGCTACACGCGGCCGCGCGCCGCGGGCGCCTTCCGGATGCCCGGAGGGCCGCTTCCCGCGCTGCTCGCCTCTGCCACCGTGGTCTGGCTGCTCGCCCACTCCTCCCTACGCGAGGCGGTGGCCATGACTTCGTTCATCGCGCTGGCCATGCTCTACTACGTCTTCCGGCGTGCCTTGCGCCGGAGCGCGAGTAGCGGACCGGCCGTCGCTACCGAGTTGTAGGGGGCCAGCGCCCGCGCGGCTTCAGAAGTCGCGCGAAGCCGTGAGCATGATGCTCCGCGGTGCACCCTGGTTCCGCTCCTGCACGTCCACGTACCTCGCCTGGAAGAGGTTGGATATTCTGGCCTGCAGCGTGGTGCCAGAGATCGCGTAGGCGAGTCGCAGATCCACTACCGTGGAGCTGCCGCGCGGATCGAGCGGATAGGCGAGCACGCGCTGCACGCGACTGCGGTAGCGCACATCCACTCCCGCCAGGCCGCGGAGAACGTCCATGCTGAGCGTGAGGTTGTGCGGCGAGCGGTAAGGGAGCGGGCCGCCGATACTCTCGTCGCGGGTGTCGAGATACAGATACGTGACATCGAAGGAAAGCAGCTCGGGTATGGCGGAGAGCCGCGTCTCGAGGTCGAGGCCGCGCACTCGCGCGCGCGTGATGTTGCGGAACTGGAACTCCAGCGGCACCGTGGCGGCCGCCGGACCGATGAGGTCGCGGTACCAGCTTTCGAAGAGCGCGCCGTCCACCCATAGCCAGGGCTTCGTCTGAGCTGTGATGCCGACCTCGGTGGACCACGAGCTCTCACCGCGCAGCTCCGGGTTGGGCACCACGTGGAACCCCGACTGGAAGGTGGACACGTACTGTTCGATGGCTGCTGGCGCGCGGTAGCCGTGCCCCACCGACATGCGAGCCGAGAGCGATGGCGTCACGCGGAAGGCGAGCCCCAGCTTGGGGCTCGAGCTCCGTTCGGCACTCGAGCCGCGTGCGTGGTGATGGTCGAAGCGCGCGCCGAGCGAGCCGGTGAGCCGATCGCTCAACTGCTGCTCGCTCTGCGCATAGATGCCGAAGTCGTCGACCGACGGGCGCCCGACGAACGTCTCCGATGTATCGCTCACCGGCCGCCCCAGGAAGTTCGACGCCACCGTGGTATGTGATGCGTCGACGCCAACCGTGAGAGTTGAGCGCGTCGATGGTGCGAGCGTGAGGCGCGCGCCGCTCCCGATCTTCGTCGCGCGATGATAATCGTGGTTGTCGTGATAGTGATTCTGCGAGTCGTCGTGCTCCAGGTAGGGAGTGATCTGCAGTCGGCGATCCTCGGCGGCGAGCGCCGTGATGTTCGCGCCCGCGCTGAGCTTTCCGTAGTACGCCCAATCGCCCTCGGTCCCTGGCGGCGCCTCGTAGGGATGCGCTGCGTCGCGCCAGGCGAGGAAGTTGCCACTCCGCTCCGATGAGAAAGTGGCATACGCCGATGACGGGTGGTCGCTGGTGACGGGATAGGCCAGCCGGCCACTGAAGAGCCAGCGCGAGCTG
Organism: Gemmatimonas aurantiaca; assembly: GCA_044463245.1. Taxonomy (GTDB): domain Bacteria; phylum Gemmatimonadota; class Gemmatimonadetes; order Gemmatimonadales; family Gemmatimonadaceae; genus JADGGM01. Next base: position 7,499 of record JBIQMO010000081.1, on the reverse strand, counting down.
GATCCGTCTTCGTGGTAGCCGCTGGACGCGTTGCGGCCGGCGAAGAGGCGCGCGCCCAGAGCGCCAAGGCGCCTCGAGTGCTGCAGCGAGAATCCCTCGAAGTCGAGCCGGTGATCGGAAAAGTCGAAGGGAGAAGGAAGATCGTATGCACCGTAATGCGCGCGCACGCTCGTCACCGGCCGTTCACCGATCGGCGTCGTGATGATGTTCACGACGCCGCCGAGCGCGTTGCTCCCGTAGATGGCGGAGTATGCGCCCTTCACCACCTCCACGCGCTGCACGTCGAGCAGTGGCAGCGCCTCGAAGTCGGTCTCGCCTCCATCCGCGCTCAGCACCGGCTGGCCGTCCACCATGACCAGCACCCGGCTGCCCACCCCGCCCTGCGCTCCGCTCGCGCCGCGGATGTCGATCGCGCCGTTGTTGAAGGTGACACCGGGTGTGTAGCGCAGCGCCTCATCGAGTGTGACGACGTTGCGCCGCGCCAGTTGTCCGCTGGTGAGCACCGCCACGCTGGCCACCGATTCGCCGGTGCCACGCGTCACCTGGCTCGCGGTCACCGATACGGGCGCCAGCTCGATCGCGGCCCGTTTCAGCATCACGTCCAGACGCCGCGTCTCACCGGGACGGAGCAGCACGCTGTCGCGCGTGACTGGCTCGTAACCGAGGAGGAGGACGTGAACGTCGTGAACGCCGGGCGCTATGGCGGCGAGCGTGTACTCGCCGCGCGCGTCGGTGCGCGTCTCCAGCAGCGTACCCGGTATGAGGATGATCGCGCCGGCGAGCCCGGCTCCGGTGAGCGCGTCGCTCACACGACCCGTGAGCGCGGCGTCCGGCGCCTGCGCTACGAGTCCCGCAGCGAAGCAGAGCGTGAGGGTCGCGACCAGCGCCAACCGCGGCCCGAGCTGCGAGAGTCCCCGCCGCGGTTGGCGCGCTGTCCTGCGCGCCACGATCGGATACCGTCGGCTTCCGCTACTGCGAGCGCGACCAGATCGAATGCGTCGACACTCCCGCGGCCGTCGCGTTCACCTCGAGGTTCTCGGCGCCGCCATTATTCATGAGTGTCACCGAGCCCGTGGACTGCGGCACCTCGGGGTTGTCGGAGGTCTGGCTCCAGCTCGATCCGTTCACCATGTAGCTGCCGCTGTCCGCGGCCACCGTATCCACCACTCCTCCGTTGTTCGCCACGATCAGCACGTGGTAGGTGGAATCGCCGAGGTGCAGCGTACCCGTGGCGTTGGGCGGCGTGAGCGCCGGCTGTGGAACGATCTGGAAGGAGACGAGCGACCAGTCGCCTACCAGATCCGCGTTGCTGAGCTGATTGCCGGTGCTGGAGTTGTCGCTTCCGCACGCGCCGGCCACGAGCACCGCGGCCGGAAACACGGCGATCACCAGTGCGCGTGCTGTCTTACGGAGCTGCTTCATGAGCCACCCCTTGTGCCTGCCGAGCGAGTGAGTTCACCACCATGGCGGCGCAGCCGCCACCATTGCGAGGGAGCAGCAATATTCGCGCTTGTCGCCCTCCGCCAGCGCTCGCTCACCCAGTGGGGGAGCTCGTCGAAATACGTGTAGAAGACCGGCGTGACGTAGAGCGTGACGAGCTGCGAAAATGCGAGCCCGCCCACCACGGCCAGCCCCAGCGGACGACGCGACTCCGAGCCGGCGCCGGCCCCGAGCGCTATCGGCAACGCTCCGGCGAGCGCGGCGAGAGTGGTCATCATGATCGGCCGGAAGCGCACCGAGGCGGCTTCGACTATGGATTCCGTAGGCGACTTCCCGCCACTGCGCTCGGCCGCGATCGCGAAGTCGATCATCATGATCGCGTTCTTCTTCACGATCCCCACTAGCAGGATCACCCCCACGTAGCCGTAGATGTCCAGGGGGAGGTGGAAGATCCAGAGCGCGACGAGCGCGCCGAATGCGGCGAACGGCAGCCCCGTGAGGATCGTGGCCGGATGCACGAAGCTCTCGTACAGGATGCCGAGTACCATGTAGATGACGAACACGGCGATCGCGAGCAGGACGACCAGTCCGCTCTGCGCGCTCTGGAACGCCTGAGCGTTCCCGGCGAAGGCGGTGCTCACGCTCGGGGGGAGCACCTGCCGGACGAGCGACTGCACCGCGTCCTCCGCCTGGCTCAGCGACACTCCGGGAGCGGTATTGAACGAGATCGTGACCGCGGGTGTCTGTCCGGCGTGATTCACGCTCAGCGGCCCCACGCCCGGCGCGCTCGCCGTTACCGACGAGAGCGGAACCAGCGTGCCGAAGCTCGAGCGCAGGTAGAGCTGATCCAGCGCGCTCATGTCTCGCTGGTACTGCGGCAGGAGCTCCATCACCACCCAGTACTGGTTGTTCGCGGTGTAGATGGTGGAGATCTGCGCGGAGCCGTACGCGCCGTACAACGCGCTCTCGATCACCGCCGGCGTCACGCCCAGCGCATCGGCGCGATCGCGATCGATCCGCACCGCCACTTCGGGGTTGGCGATCTGCAGGTCGCTCACCACATCCTGCAACTCGCCGAGGCCCTGCATGCGCTGCTCGAGCCGCTGCGCCGCGGCGTAGAGCGTGTCCACGTTGGTGCCCTGGAGCTGGAGCTGGTACGTGCTCCCCGAGCTCCGGCCGCCGATCTGGATCGCCGGAGGAAGCTGAAGGAAGGTCCTCAAACCAGGTACCGCGGCGAGCTTCGGCCGCAGCTCCTGGATGACCTTCTCCGCCGGCGGCCTGCTTCCTCGCGGCGCGAGCGTGATGAAGATCCGCCCCTGATTGCTCGTCCCGCTCGGACCCCCGGATCCCACGGACACCATGAACCCAGCGACGTTCGTGTCGCGCTCGAGGATCGGCATGATCGCCTCGTGATAGCGCACCATAGCGTCGAACGAGCTTCCCTGCGCGGCCTGCGTGGAGCCGGTGATCTGACCGGTGTCTTCAGTGGGTATGAAGCCCTTGGGTACCACTACGAACAGGATCGCCGATCCCACGAGTACGGCGGCGGAGAATGCGAGCGCGATCGGGCGGTGCGCCATCACCCAGCGGAGCGACCGCTCGTACGATCCGAGTGCGGTGTCGAACGCACGCTCCGTGGTCCGGTAGAATCGCCCATGCTCGGACTCCGACCTGCGGCCAAGGAAGCGGCTCGCGAGCATCGGCGTCAGCGAGAGCGACACCACGCCCGAGACGAGGATCGCCGCGGTGATCGTCACGGCGAACTCGTGGAAGAGCCGGCCGACCACGCCCGGCATGAAGAGCAGCGGGATGAAGACGGCCGTGAGCGAGAGCGTCATCGAGAGGATCGTGAAGCCCACCTCGCGCGCGGCGTCGAGCGCGGCGGCGAGGCGACCCTTTCCCATCTCCAGGTGACGCACGATGTTCTCGAGCATCACGATCGCATCGTCGACTATGAAGCCCACACCGAGCGTGAGCGCCATCAGCGACAGATTGTCCAGACCGAAGCCGAGCGCGTACATCACGGCGAAGGTGCCTACGATCGTCAGCGGGAGCACGAGGCTGGGGATGATCGTGGCGGGTAGGTCCCTCAGGAAGAGGAAGATCACCATCACCACGAGCGCGATGGTGAGGAGCATGGTGAACTTCACATCGCTCACTTCGGCGTGGATCGACTGGGAGCGGTCGTACATCACCCGGAGCTTCACGGTAGCGGGAAGCTGGGGCGTCAGTCGCGCGAGCGTGGCGCGAACGTCCCGCGCTACCGCTACGGTGTTGGTCCCGGGCTGCCGCTGGATGGCGAGGATGATCCCGCGCGAGCCGTCGAACCATGCGGCAGCCTTGTCGTTCTGCACGTCGTCGAGGACGCGGCCGACCTCGTCGAGCCGCACCGGTGCACCGTCGCGGTAGGCGACCGCGAGCGATCTGAACGCCGCGGCGCTCCGCAGTTGGCCGTCCGCCTCCACGGTGTACGCCTTGTCGGGACCCGAGAGCACGCCGGTGGGCTGGTTGACGTTGTGGCTCGACACCGCGTCCGCCACGTCGTTGATCGCTATCCCGCGGCTGGCGAGCGCCTGTGGGTCGAGCTGGATTCTGACGGCGTACTTCTGCGACCCGAACACCAGCACCTGGGCGACGCCGGAGACCATCGAGAGTCGCTGGCCGAGGAAGGTCTCTCCCCAGTCATCGAGCGCCGAGAGCGGGAGCTGGTCCGAGGTGAGCGCGAGATAGAGGATCGGCGCGGCGGCGGGGTTCGCCTTCTGGTACGATGGCGGCACGATCCCCTGTGGTAGCGAGCGCAGCGTCTTGGAGATTGCGGCCTGTACATCCTGCGCTGCCGCATCGATGTCGCGATCGAGTGAGAACTGGATCACGATGGTCGTCGAGCCCAGGGAGCTCGACGATGTCATGTTGTCTATTCCGGCGATGGTGGAGAACTGCTGCTCGAGCGGTGTCGCGACCGCCGAGGCCATGGTCTCCGGGCTCGCGCCACTGAGCCCCGCGTTGACCGTGATCGTCGGGTAATCGACCGTGGGAAGGTCGCTCACCGGCAGCCGCCGGTATGCGAGCGCGCCGAAGAAGAGGAGCGCGAGCATCACCAGCGTGGTCATCACCGGGCGCCTGATGAAAGGCTCGGCGATGTTCACGGCGCGGCCTCCGCGGTCCGCACGGTCGAGTATTCGCCGGCTACACGCACGTGCGCGCCGGCCACCACCTGCGCCTGTCCGATCGTCACCACTCGCTCGCCGTCGGAGAGGCCGCGCTCCACCACCGTCGCATCACCCACCGCCCCTCCCACCACCACGGGGCGCATCACCGCCCGGTCGTCGGGCTGCACCACGAACACGTACGACCCCTGCTGGCCGGTCTGCACGGCCTTGCTGGGAACGAGCAGGGCGTTCGCCTGCACGCCCAGCTGGAGCGCGACGGTCACGGACTGTCCGGGCCAGAGTTGGCCACCCGGGTTCGGAAAGCGTGCCTTGAGCTGCACCGTGCCCGTCGCGGTGTCCACCGCGTTGTCTACGAAGACGAGCGTCCCCCGAGGCGCGCCCGCGCCCGGGTGAGCGACGACCGTGGAAGAGGCGCTGTCGTCCGGCAGGCTGCCCTCGACGGAGTCTTCGCTCGCCGTGTCGCGCCCCACCGCCTGGGCGACTACGGGGAGCGGACGCGCCTGGCCAGCGCTCTGCACATCCGGGAGGATGGTGGCCGGCACGTTGAACCGCACGAGAATCGGGTCGATGCGATTTATCACGACGAGCGCCTGACTTGGATCCGCGGCCACGAGGTTGCCGCGCCGCACCAGCACGCTCCCCGTGCGACCGCCGATCGGCGCGCGGACGACGGTGTTCTGCAGATCGAACTGCGCCTTGCGGATGGCGGCACGGTCCGCGGCGACCGTGGCGGCGTCCGCCGCGGCCGTCGCCGACTGTGTTCCGGCCTCCGCCGGCGTGACGTAGTCGTACTTCGCGAGCTCCTGCAGGCGCCCGGCCTGCCGCTTCGCATCCTCGGCCAATGCTTCGTCGCGCGCGAGCGCCGCGCGTGCACCGGCGAGCGCTGCCGCGTAGGGACGCGGGACGATGCGGAACAACACCTCGCCTCGCCGCACGGTGTCGCCCTCGCGGAAATCCACCTCGCTCACGAGCCCACTGACCTGTGCTGCTACCCGAGCCGTCTCGAGCGGCTCGACCCGACCGTTCGCTGCGATCACTCGCGCGGCGGCGCCGCGTCGGACCCGGGCGACGGTGACCCGGATCGGCGCAGTGGGTGGCGGGGCCGGCTTCGCGCAGGCCGCGATCGCACCGAGCGCGATCGAAACCAGCACGCGGACCAGCGGAAGCTTCGTGAATGCGGCCGCGTTCCCACTCATACCACTGCTCTCATTCCCTGCTACTCTGCCCGTATCGCCTGCTCCTTACGGAGCACACGACGGTTACGTTGCGCCGAGCTGGTCCGGATGGGAATTATCGTGGTGCGTTCGCTCTCGGGCGATTGCCGGCGACGTGTGCGCGGTGGCAACGAGTGCGCGGTGATGGCAATGATGGGTCTCTCTTCGCCGGCCGATGCGACCGCTACTCACATCGACGCGGCTCACCTCTCTATACCAAGGGATACCAAATGGAAATCGAGTTCTTCGGCGCTGCCCGCGAGGTCACCGGCTCATGCCACATCATACGGACGGGCGGCAAGACGATCCTGCTCGACTGCGGCCTCTTCCAGGGGAAGCGCAAGGAGTCGGAAGCGAAGAACCTGAGACTTCCAGTGCCGGTGGATGAGATAGATGCGGTGGTGTTGAGTCACGCGCACATGGATCATGCGGGCCGCCTCCCGTATCTCACCGCGAAGGGCTACGACAAGACGATCTGGTGCACGGCAGCCACGCGCGATCTCGCCGCCATCATGCTCGCCGACTCGGCGCACATCCAGGAGATGGACGCGAAGTTTCTGAGCGGACGGAATCGCGAGGCGGTGCAACCGCTGTACAACGGTGAAGACGCGCGCCGTTCCGTGGAGCAGATGATCGGGGTTCCGTACAGGAAGACCGTCGAAGTTCTCCCCGGGGTGACCGCGACCTTCAGGGACGCGGGACACATCCTCGGCTCCGCTTCCGTGATACTCGAGGCGCGCCATGGCGGACGCAGCACGCGGCTCGTCTTCTCCGGCGACGTGGGGCGCTGGGGGCTCGCCATCATCCGCGATCCGCAGCCGCCCGAGCGCGCCGACGCGGTGATCATGGAGTCCACCTATGGCAATCGCGATCACGAGTCGGTGGACGGCGCACGCGCGAAGCTCGCGAAGGCCGTCACCGAGACGGCGGCGCGAGGCGGGCGACTCCTCATACCGGCATTCTCGGTGGGGCGTACGCAGGAGATCGTGTACGGCCTGCACGCGCTCGCACTCGAGGATAAGATCCCGCGCATCCCCATCTACATCGACAGCCCTCTGGCCACCGACGCCACCGCGATCTTCGAGGCGCACCCCGACGTGTACGACCGGAGCGAGGATCTCGTCCGCACCACGAATGATCTCTTCCGTTTCGAGCTAGTGCGGTACACGCGCGACGTGGAAGAGTCGAAGAAGCTCAACACGATGAACGGCCCCATGGTGGTCATCGCCGCCTCTGGTATGGCGGAAGGCGGCCGGATCCTGCACCACCTCCTGCACGGCGCGTCCAACCCGCGCAACACGATTCTGGTGGTGGGGTTCATGGCCGAGCACACGCTGGGACGGCGCATCGTCGAGCAGGCTCAGTTCCTCAGGATATTCGGCGAGGAGGTACCGCTGCGCGCACAGGTGGAGATCATCAACGGCTACAGCGCGCACGCCGATCGCACCGAGTTGCAGCGGTGGCTCGACGCGGTGAAGGGAACTTCGCCTTCGCTCGATCGCGTCTTCCTCGTGCACGGCGAGCCCGATGCCCAGGACGCGCTAGCGAGCCAGCTGGAGTCGCACGGCTACCAGGCGAGCGCCCCCACTCCGGGAACGAAGGTCCAGATCTAGCCGGCGGGGAACGACGGGGTCAGGTCTTTAATTTCGAGCGGGCTGAACTGAACGGCGGGGTC
>JBIQMO010000080.1:0-15570 GCA_044463245.1 Gemmatimonas aurantiaca | reverse complement strand
TAAAGACCTGACCCCGTCGCTCGACGACGCAGGGAGCGCCAGCGCGAGGGGGGCTCGCGGCGCTCGTCGGTCAGGATGGCGCCGAGGTCGGGCCAGCACTGGTCGGCACTCTCGAAGAGCGCGGCGAGGGCGCGCGACCACTCGCGCCAGCGAATCACGCGCTCGGAGTCGGAGCTGGCTGCCAGGCGCTCCTCGGCCGCTTCGAGTGCGGTAAAGCACGGCAGGAGCGAGCTGGTGCACTCCTCGAGCTCGGCCTCGAGGGCGCGGCGCTCGGGAGCATCGTTGGGGTAGCGCTCGGCGGCGAAGGCACGGAGCCGGAGCTGCATCGCACCGCGCAGTGCGCGTGCATCGAGAGCGGCGCGTCGCGCCTGGAGAGTCGTCGCGCGCTCGGCTTCGCCGCGCGCCGCGAGGAGCGGAGCGAAGAACGCGTCGTGCTCGACGCGACCGTTGCCGCCAGCGGCGCGACGGGAGCCAAGCACCCGAAGCGAGCGGGTCAGCTCGGGAAGCGAGAACGCCCAGCGCTCGAGATCGAGGACCGCGGCGCGCGCGTCGGAAGTAGCGATGCTCACCACGTCGCCTCCGTTCAGGTGCATGTGCAGCGCATCGGCGGCTACCTCCCACCCCTCCAGCGAGCGACGCGCGAGCGCCAAGCGGACGCTCGCGGTCTGCAACACGAGCGCGTCGTGCTCGAGCGCGATCACGGCGTCGTCATCGAGGTCGTGGCCGCGGAGAAATCCGTGCACTCGAGCGCGGATGGCGACCGGCAGCTCAGGCATCCTCACTTCCGTGGCAGGGATCGGGCGAGGCATCCTCGAGGTCGGCGTTGCATATCGCGGCCCTGCGCCCGGTTCGTTCCTCGAAGCGACGAACGAACTTAGGAAGCCGCTCCGCGGTGAACTCGGAGCGTGGGATACCGAGCACCGCGACGGCATGCTCGATCCCGGCGGGAGTCCCTTCCACCTCTACCAGATCATCCATCCGCGGGTAGCGCTCGAAGCGGATGGTGGTGCCATCCATGTCGTACTGGGCGATCTCCCGGTCGATCGCCTGGCACACCACGAAGCCCAGCCGGTGCAGGATGAGCGCCATCGCTGCCGAATCGGGCGTCGATGCACCCAACTCCTCGCGAACCTTGTAACCGTCCTCCTGTGAAGTGGGACCCTTCCAGCCGATCTCCGCTCGCTCGTAGCCGTCGGCTCGATACACCCGCACGCGGAGCACCTCGCCGCGCGAGGCGAGATCGTGCGAGGCGGTATCGTAGCGACGGTCCTCGAGGCGACCAGCGAAGGAGAGCTGCCCGCCCGCTTCCACGACGCGATCGCGTCGCGCATCCCAGTCGTCCACCACCGCCTTGACCTCGACCTCACGCATCGAGGATCACCCGCATCACCGCGTCGGTATCGGCGAGTGTCGGGAAGACGGCCATCGGCGCGTGACTCGCGAGCTCCTCCACCGTGTAGCGACCGGTGGCCACGCCCACCGCGCGAGCACCGATCGCTCTACCACACTCGATGTCCGCGGGGGTGTCGCCAATTACCACCATCGCCGGCCCCGAAATCTCGAGTCCCAGCTCATCGCGCGCACGTCGCTGCGCTATGGCCGGAAGCTCCGGACGGTGATGATGGTCCGAGCCGAAGGCCCCGATCCTGAATCTGGTCATGTCAACCCCGGCGGAACGCAGCTTCAGTGCCGCGCCCGCGCGCAGATTCCCGGTGAGGAGCCCCAGCACCATGTCGTCGCGCTCCTCCAGGGCATCGAGCAACTTAGGGATTCCTTCGAAGAGATGCGTGTGCAGCCCCTCCGCCAGCTCCCTCTCGAGTCCCTGCAGGTAGCGCTCGATGAGCGGTGCCATCCGCTCGTCTATTGCTTCTTCGGTGTGTCCCTCGAGGCGCATCAGATCTCGCACGATCTGCGGATCCGTCTTCCCGTCGTACCGATAGTCGGTAGGACCGGCACTGCCGAAGACGTGCGTGAGCGCGGCGGTCATCGCGCGACGGCCGGCGCCGTCGCTCCAGAGTATCGTTCCGTCTATGTCGAAGAGTACGAGCTTCACGATCTGGTGAGTATCACGCCGGCAATGATCGTCGCGGCACCAACTCCCTGCCACGTCGTGGGGACCTCCGAGAGGTACACCCACGAGACGAGGAGCGCGATCACCGGCTGCAGGTTCGAGTAGATAGCCGTACGCGTCGGACCTATGACGCGCACGCCGCGATACCAGAAAAGATACGCGATGACGAGCGATGCGATCCCGCTGTACGCGATCGCGAGCCAGGCGTGCGGACCGACCGAGCCCCAGCTCGTTGCCAGCATCGCTGGCGCCGACACGGCAACGAGCGGAACGGCGCCGCCCACGAGCGTCAGCGCGGAGATGTCCACCAGGCTCACGCGGTGTGTGAACGGCTTCAGGAGCACGGTGAAGAGCGCCCAGCAGAAGCCGCCAACGAGCACGATCAGGTTCCCGTAGAGCGTCGACTCGCCGCCACCTTGCGCCGCGCCGCCCATGATCACGAGCGCGATCCCGATGATGGAGAGGAGCACGCCGCCGTAGCCGCGCGCTCCAACTCTCTCGATGCCGAGAAATCTTCCGAGGAGAGCGATGAACACGGGCGCGGATGCGAGCACGATCGCCGCGCTCCCGGCGCGCGTATGTGCCACGCCCACGGCGAAGAGAAGCTGATAAAGCCCGTTGCCGAGAACGCCGAGGCCGAGCAGCGACCACATATCGCGTCGGTCGATCGGAGGTCCGTGCCTCCGCCATGCAACCCACCCGAACACCACCGCCGCGAGCGCCACGCGCGCACCGTTGAAGGCCAGCGGGTCCATCACGCCGGTCCCGTACTTCACCACGGTGTAATTGACGCCCCAGATGCTGCTCGTGACGAGCAGGAGGATGTCCGTGAGATATGGACCCCGACCCCGGGTCCCGGGCAAGCGCCGAGAGTGGACAGGAGACGACTGCGCGGATGCGATCGTCCGCGCTTCGAGGGATGAAGCCATGGCCACAAAGCTAGATCGCCACGGAGTACGGCCGCTACTGTGGAACCGAGGTTGGAGTCGCCGTGCGCGATCGGCGATCTGCTACCCTGGCCCCTCTCTGTCGCCCGCACTTAACTTGCGCCGATGCACATCTCATTCGCGCTCTTCGCCGACGCCGCCAACCTCTCGCAGGAGGGGAAGCTGAACGTGCTCGGCGTTTTCGATGCCGTGCAGGTGGGCGGCCTACCCACCGTCCATCCTCGCGCGCACTTCGTGGTGCGTCTCAAGGGCGGCCTGGAGGACGTAGGCACCCACGTCATCACGCTCACCTGGCTCAATCCGGAAGGGAACGAGCTCTGGTCCTCCAACGGTGAGCTCAACATCGGCTCGCCGCCCACCGGCGTAACCGAGATGGACTTCCCCCTGATCGCCGCCCTCGACCTCCCGCTCGACACCTCCGGTTCCTACTCGATGCAGGTCACCCTCGACGGCATCCTCCACGGCGATGTGAAGCTCCACGTGCGGAGCGACATGAATCCGATGGGGGGCGGGTTGGTGAGCTGAGGAGGTGCGGGTCCGACGGGGTCAGGTCTTTGATTTCGAGCCGTATGGCCAGTGGCCATACGGCTCGAAATCAAAGACCTGACCCCGTCGGACCGGTCTCTCAGTACCTCCTCACCCCCACCACCCTCCCCATCAACTCCCTCACGTACTCATCCCCGGGCGGGGTGATCTGGTCGACGGAGTAGCCGCCGCGCCCCAGGGCCAGGTGGACGATGGAGCTGGAGGAGAGGGCGATCGCTACGTGGGTGATGGCGAGGTCGGAGCGCTCGGAGAAGAAGATCAGGTCGGCGGATTGGAGGGCGGAGAGACCGCCCTCGACCGGGGTGCCGCGCTCGGCCTGCTGGCGCGCATCACGCGGGAGGGCGATGCCGTGGAGGCCGAATATCGTCTGGACGAACCCGGAGCAGTCGGCGCCCCAGGGGGTGAGCCCGCCCCACTGGTACGGGGTGCCGGCAAAGAGGGAGAGCGCACTCGAGGCGATCGCGTCGGGATCGCGGGGGAAGCGGCGCGATAGCTCGTCGGGGGTGAGGGCTCTCCCGCTCTCCACCGCAGCCTCGTCGGGAGCGAACGCCCCGAGCGGCAGAGCGTGCGCTGGACCGCCCCTCTCGCGGACGATGCTTCCGATGGAGAGTCGTCGCGCCGAGAAGCGCGCCATCGCGTCGCGCGCGCTCTCGTCGTACAGGTAGCCGCGGTTGACCCACCCCTCGTAGCCATCAGCGGCCCTCACACGCAGCCACGAGCCCTGTTCGGCAATGCGCTCCACCAGGTGCCCGGCCAGGAGCTGTGATACCTGCTCGCTGCGCAGCGAAGGTTCCGCGTTGAGCGGAGCCACGGCCGAGCGTACCACCAGAATGTCGCTTCTGTCGCTCATTCTCTCACGCGTTCGAGGTCAGTGCACCCGGGTTCGGCGCGGGAGTGGGAGCACGATCGAGCGAAACGCGCCCACGATCCCCCTGTCACTGACGCCTTCGAGCGCGTGCACCACCTCATCGCGCTTTCGCGCGCGGGCGAGCGGCTCGGACACGACGCTCCGGGGAAGCGAGTGGTCGAGCGGAACGAAGATGAGGCGCGCGCTCCAGTCTCCGCTCCGGTCGTCGAAGCTCGGTTCGCCGAGCACCGTGAAGGTACGGTCGCCGATCGCGAAGCGGCGTCGCAGCAGCATCCCGCCCGTCACGCCGGTCCGCTCGAGCCAGCCGCGCCCTGGTCGGGCTTCCCCGCGCACTTCGCGCACCGAGTCACACCGCGGAAATTGCACATGATGCAGATGAACGTCCCACACCCATCGCAGGGATAGCCCTCCGAAGCGCGCTCCTCGCGCCCGCAGGCGCGACAGGTCATCGTGTCGCGGTCTCCACCTTCAGCCATTCGTCACCTTCATTCGGCGTGCGCCGGAGCGGTCGTCGACGTTGACGCGGTACGCCGCCACATCGCAGAGGAGTCGCACCACAGACGGAAGCATGAACGGCTTGCTCACGAAGGGGCGCTCCGCCTCGCGGAGAAAGTCGCGCGCGCCCTCGGAGTCGGCGTCGCCAGTCGCGAATACTACTCGTGCGGCGTGCTCGGGGTCCTCCTCGCGAAGTCGTTCGAAGACCCGCTGCCCCGCCATGTCCGGCATGCGGAGGTCGAGAAGGATGGCGTCGTAGCGCCTGCCAGCCATCTGGGCGAGCGCCTCCTCGCCGCTCGCCGCGATGTCCACCGCGTGCCCCTCGCGCGTGAGGTAGCGCACGAGCGCGCGGCGAATGGATGGCTCGTCATCGACTATCAGGAAGGCGCTCGACGCGCTCCCGCGGCGAGAGCCGGCGGTCGCCGACTCCGGCTTCGCGTTCGCCAGCGGCGAGAGCGGAAGATCTATCGTGAACGTCGCGCCGTTCCCGGGCACCGACTCCACGCCGATGTGCCCTCCGTGCTGGCGGATGATGCCGTGCGAGATGGATAGACCGAGTCCCGTGCCCTCCCCCACTTCCTTGGTGGTGAAGAACGGGTTGAAGACCCGATCGATCACCTCGGCCTCTATCCCGGTGCCATTATCCGCCACGCTGGCGTACACGCGGTCGTTGGTGAACCAGGTGCGCAGGGTGATCCGCTTTTCGTGCTCCACGCCCTTCAGTGCGTACTCGGCATTGGTTACGAAGTTGAGTACCACCTGCTGCAGCTGGAAGGGATCGGCCCACACCGCCGGGAGCGACGAATCGAGCTCGGTCTCCACTTGCACCTGCTGAGTGCGCAGGACGTAGCGGCGCAGCTCGAGCGCATCGATCATGACCGCGTTGAGATCTGTGCGCGTGCGCTCCGGATCGCGATCGCGGGCGAAGAGCAGGAGATTGGAGACGATCTTCGCCGCGCGCTTCGCCTCCTTGTGGATGGCGCGGACCGCCTCGCGCTGCTCGGCCTCGTTCCCGGGTGCGGCCTCGAGCAGCTGCGCGAAGGCAAGCACTCCCGCGAGCGGGTTGTTCAGCTCGTGTGCCACACCGCTCACCAGCTGGCCAACGGCCGCGAGCTTTTCGCGCTGCAGAAGCTGGTCCGCCAGCCGCCGCTCTCCCGTCACGTCGCGTACGATGCCGAGGCAGCCGCGGATCTCGCCATCCTCAACCACCGGCGTCGCGGTCACCGACCCGGTGCAGAGCTCTCCACGCATGTCGCGATAGCGGATCTCCGCCTGCGTACGCCGCCCAGCCGCCGTCTCGGTCAGGAGCTGCCGGACCGTATGCCGCTGCGAGCCATCCAGGAGCTCGGTGAACGCGATCCCGACCAGCTCGTCGCGTCCACGGCCTATCGCTTCCTCGAAGGCGCGGTTCACCGAGGTGAGATTGCCGTCCACGTCCACGGTGAAGATCGCATCGGGGGCGGTCTCGACGAGTCGCTGATAGCGCGCTTCGGAGCGCGCCACCGCGTCGCTCGCGCGCCGTTCATTGGTGATGTCGCGTAGCGACGCTACCACCCCGGTGATCTCCCCCTCCCCGCCCTCACCACCCTCGCGCAGCGGAGCGGTGCTCACCGACACCGCGCGGCACTCGCCGTCTGCGCGGAGCACCACGGTCTCGTATTGCTGCGGCGTCCCCGAGAGCGCGGCATTCTCGTGCTCCGCGATCGCGCTCCGTACCTCCGCGGGCACGATGTCGGCCACTCGCTTTCCCACGAGCTGGTTGCCCGGATAACCGAACAGCGCGTGCGCGGCCGGGTTGGCGAAGGCGATCGCGCGGTCGTGGTTGGTGATGACAACTGCGTCGCTGGTGGTCTCGATGACCCGCCGGCAGCGCTCGCTCAGGCGGCCGCGGTCGCGCAGGAGCGCTCGCACCGCCTGCGCTTTCTCGGGCGGCAACCCCGCGAGGAGCGCGGCTGCGTCGGTCTCGCTGAAGTCGCCCGCCGCGTCGTGCTCTCTGGCGGCCTGGGTCATTCTTGCGCGGGCAGAGTGGTGGGGATCATAGACTCCGTCTTGCCTGTGGCTGTCGAATGTATTGACGCACGAGGTGGCCAGTCAATCACGGATTCGGCACGATCACCGTCGCGGCACCCACCTCGACACGCGCCTCGAAAGGCGTATCGCCCAGGATCTCGCCATCGGCCTGGTATATCTGCGGTGGATCGCACTCGATGCTGAACTCCCTCCCCGCGCGATAGAACATCGCCGGGTGCTCGTCGAAGCGCTTGGCGAAAAGCCTCCACCCGACTACAGCCGCCTGCGCGCCGCCCGTCGGCGAGAAAATGCAGAGATCCAGCAGGCCGTCGTCGCTCCGTATTCCCGGACCCAGCGATACGAGGTCGTTGAGCACGCCACCCGAGTTTGCGACCATCACCGCCGCCGCATCACGTTCCTCGACGTGGCCATCCACCACAGCGCGGACCCTGAAGAAGCGCGGCGAGAGCGCCGCGCGGATCGCCGTGAGCGCGTACGCCGCCGTGCCGAAGGTGCGCTTGAAGCGTGGATCGGTCTCCGCGATCATCCGCGCGTCCACTCCGGCGCCCACGGAGAACGCGAAGTGCCGCCCGAGGCCGGTCACACCGAGGTCCATGGTGGTCGTACGGCCACGCACGAGCGCCTTCACTGCGCGCCCCACGTCGAGCGGGATGCCGAGCGAGCGCGCCACGAGATTCCCGGTGCCGCCAGGGACGATCCCCACCGGCACGCCGCTGTACGCAAGCGCGCCGAGCACCTCCATCGCCGTGCCGTCGCCCCCGAGCACGTAGATGGCGCTGTAGGCGCCCGAGTGCTCGGCGGCCAGCTCGGCCGCGTGCCCGGGGCGCTCGGTGGGCGCCAGATCGCACTCCACGCCGGCATCGCGAAAGGCCCGTCGTACCGCGGGAAGGAGCGCGGCGGCACGACGGGCGGCCGGATTGGTGACGAGCAGGACGCGCTCGCTCAGAAGCTCCACTCGCGGAAGATGTCGAAGCCGTACTGCGGTGGACGGTTGCCGATGTCCGACGCGCCGAGCCCCGGACGGCACTGCAGCGCGGCCGAAGAGGGCTCCATGCTCGCCTGCAACGAGAAGCCATCGTTCAACCGGTGCTCTATCGTGACGCCGAGCGCCTTCTCGAACGATGCGCCGGTGGCCTGCGATCCTCCGAGCCCTCCGAGCCCGCACAGCCCCGCGTTTACGGTGACGAAGGTACGCTCGCCCACCTGCTTCCCCACGCCGATTCGCGTCCCGGAGAGGACGTTGGCGGCCGTGGAGCCGTAGCTCTGCCCCGAGAGCTGCTCGCCTGTGCCACCGGTCTGTACCTGCACGTAGTCGATGAAGCTGATCTGATCGGCGAGCGCGCGCTCGAGCACGGCGCCCATGCTGGGAAGGAGCGCGGCAGCCACTGGCCTGAGCGAATTGTTGTCATCGCTCGCGGACACGAACGAAGGCTGGCCGAACACGAGATAGCTCAGGATCTCGGTGTTGGAGAGGGGGATGCGCTCTTCGCTCGAGAGCTCGAGACGCGGCTGCGCCAGCGTGCCGCCGATGTGCGCTACGATCTTCACGTCCTGGCCGCTCGCGCGATTCGCCTGGCGAACGGTGTAGGTGGCGCGCACGTTGAGCTCCGCCGGGATGTGCGGATCGCCGTAGAACGTCACGAATCCGCTGTCCACCTGGAAGGTGCGCTGCACCACGCCGAGATCGAGGCGATAGGTTCCGCGGCTCACGCGCAGTGTCCCGCTCTCCAGCCGCTGGTTCCCCTGCTTGGAGATGTCCACGTTCCCCGCGAGCTTGATGTTCGCTTCCTGCGATCGGAGCCAGACATCGTCGCCGATCCGCACATCGAGACTCGGTACGCGAAGGTTGCTTATCGCGCTGTCCAGATCCGGGGGGAGCGCCTCGAGGAGGCCGCGATTGGCCACGAGGCTGGTATCCACGATGTTGTAGAACTCCGGATCGTTCAGGTTGATCACCTGCTTCTGACTTATGTCGGAGATGTAGAGCGTGCCGCGATCGACGGTCATCGACCCGCCGAGGATCGGGCGCTCGAAGGTCCCGCCGAGCTCCAGCGCGCCGCTGATCTCGAGGCGTGCGAGCGACTTCCTGTCCACGGCCTCGAAGGAGCGCGCGCGCACGGCGAGATCGAAGCCGAGTGACTTGCGGTCGCTGTAGTCGGGAACGGTGATCTTTCCGGTGAGCGAGAGCGAGCTGTTCGACTGACTCCCACTGGCCATGGAGAGGCGCTCGATCTTCACGCTCTCAGGCTGGAAGGCGATGTCGGCGTTGACGTCGCGCAGGGTGATCCCTCCCTCGGGTACTCGCATCACGCCGTTCCTGATTCGGAAGTCCCCGGCCAGATACGGATGCTCCCACGTTCCACCGATGGAGAGATGCGTGGAAGCGGCGCCGCGGACGTCGTCGAACTGCGGAGCGATCGCCTCTATGATCGCGAGGTCCACGCTGTCCGCCACCACCCGTCCGCTGAGCGAGTCGTCGAGCAGCCGTCGCCGTACGCGCGTGAGCGCGAGGTCCATCGGGAGCAGGGCCTCGGCCTCGAGCGCGGGGCTGCCGTTACGGTAGACGGCGAGCTGCGAATCGAGCCGGCGGTCGCGGTAGTCGCCGCGCATCGTGAAGAAGGGGAAGCGCAGGTCGCCGTAGCGAAGTCCCGTGAAGCGGCTGTCGAAGTGCAGCACGGGCCACTCGCGCACGCCCTTCAGGAGTGCCGAGAAGGAAGCGAACCCTCTCAGGGAGTCGGTGGTCTGCGCGAGCGCACCCAGATGCGAAAGTGGTACACTGTCGGCCACGAAGGTGGCACGGAGCGAGTCGCGCTCGGGGAAGTCCCCGCGGAAAGCGAGCATTCCACCCGTGCTGCTTCTGAGCACCAGTGAATCGAGCCGCACTCCGTTGGTGTCGAGCACCGTGCGCGCGGGACCGGCCAGTGCCCACCGCGCGCCCGCCACGTCGAGCGCCGCGCTGTCGAGCGCCACGACGAAGGACTCACCGGTGCGCGCGAAACTCGCCCGGCCGGCTCCGCGAAAGCTCCCCAATGGATCGCTGCTCGCCAGCGCGAGTGCCACGGCACCGCTCGAGCGGCTGCGCATGTCGAGCACGGATCTCACCGTGTCGAGGCGCACGTTGCCCACGCGCAGCGAGTCCAGCTGCACGCGAAGCGAGCCTCGTGCATCGTTCGGGAGACTGGAGAAGTCGTACTCGCCCGAGAGAGAGCGCGCGGAGTTGCCCGATGCGAAGAGCCCGCGCCCCATGAGCGAGCCGCGCGCCTCCAGCTCGGCGATCGACCCGACCAGCGTGCCGCGGCTCTCCATCGTTCCGGCGAGCGAATCGCGGATCGCGCGCTGGAGCTCGTCGCGCGTGGGGCCCGGGGCGCTGTCATCGAAGAAGAAGAAAGGTGTCGCATTCGCCACGAGAGCGCCCGTGCCGCCGGTACCGGGGAGGAGATACGGACGCAGCCCGCCGAGCGAATCCATCACCACGCTGTAGTGCAGCGTATCAGCCACCCCGGCGGCGAGTCCCAGCGCCCCCGATGCCTCGATGTCCGCCGCGCTCGTCACGAGCCTGAGCGTGTCGACGCTCATCCGCCCGCCGCCGAAGGAGAGCGCCGCCGTGGAGCGCCTCACATCGAGCGAATCCACGCGCGCGCTGTCGAGATCGAAGATCGCGCTCCCGGCGAGATTCGCCAGCGAGTCTCCCGTCACATCCATCGAGTAGCCGCCGGTCAGTCTCGACGGTGGAAGCTCGGGGCGCTCGAAGAGCGTTCGCACGTCCAGGCCGGCCACGCTTCCCGTTCCACGGGCCGCGTACCCCGGCTCGGCGAAGTCGAAGCGCCCATCGACCGTCGCGTGCCCGCCGGCACCCGTGAGCGAGAGCGCGAGGTTCATATCGCCGAGCGTACCCTGCGCGCGGATGGTGCCGTCGTACGGCCCGCGCACCTCCAGCATCGGGTACGATCGCGCGAGAGTAGTGAGCGAGAGCGGCGATGCCAGGAAGTCCACATCGAAGGCGATCGCCTCCTCACCGTACGTAACTCGTCCACTTCCGGTGAGATGCGAGGGGAGTCCCGGGCCGTCGTGATGCGTCAGGTCCGCATCGCGAAAGCGGACATCGGTCCAGATCGAGTCGAGAGTGGCCGTTCCCGTGACCGTCCCCGCCAGCCGGGGGAAGTCGGGGAAGAGGTAGCGCGGTGTGCGCAGGTCGATCCTGCGCGCATCCACGTGCAGGGAGCGGAACTTCGCCAGCGAAGGGAAGAGGATGTCTAGCCCCCCGCGTGCGGTGATCTCCGACACCGCCCCAGGTACGTTCGCATCGCGAAAGACGAGGTGCGCCTCATCCACGACCCAGCGGTTGATCGGGCCGCCGCGAGCGCTCACGTGGCCGGTGAACGTTCCCTGCCAATCCACCGGGAACGGCCCGCCGTTGAAGCTGCGCAGGAGATCGAAGTCGGCCGGCTCGAGATCCAGCTCCACGTTCTTCACGACGAGAACCGGGCCGCCCACTCCGAAGGTCATGTCGCCGCGCAGGTGCGACCCCGTGGAGCGCACGTTCATGTGGCTGATCGCGTACTCGAGGACGTGCAGGTCCTTCTCGTTGTTGCGGATCGTGAGATTCAGCTTGCCGCCACCCGCACGCGGGATCCCCGGATGGATCCAGTCCACGTCCGTCAATGAAACCGTGTCGCCGATCACGTGCACGTCGTACCGCGTGGGGTCGTCGCCGCCCCACCAGACCTTCCCCTTCGCGCTCCCCGCGGATCCCGGCAGCGCGAAGCGCGCCAGCTCGAACCAGACCGAATCGCCCAGGATGCGCACGTCCCCGCGCGCGTCCCTGAAGCGGAATGGAGGGTCACTCTCGGTCACCGAGAGCCGCCCTATCTGCACCAGACGACCCGGCGTCGCGGGGTCGGCGATGCGCACCCCCGGCGAGCGCAGCTCGAGATTCGTCCAGCGCCTGGTCTGCTTCAGCCCTTCGCTCGTCCGCCGAATCTCGTGATCCTTCGACGCGAGCGCCACCCTCACCGCGCTGTCGCGTCGCGCGCCCTTCAGCGAATCCGGCGGCTCCCACGGCTCGGTGAGGATCACCGTCCCGCCGCGGATCACCGTGCTGTCTATGGTGATCAGATCGCCGAAGCGCGTCTCCTGCGCGCGGCGCGCGCGCGCCACGATCGACGACGGCTTGTTCGGCGACGGCGGGAAGATGTGCTTGAAGTTCCACGACCGGTCGGCGTGGCGCCTGAGGTTCACATGCGGACGCACCACCTCCAAGTACGAGAGGCGCAGCCGCTTGTCGATCACGTCGCGCGGGTCGAAGCGCAGGCTCACCGGTCCGGTGGCCACGAAGAGCGAATCCTCGTCGTCGCGCAGCTCGAGTGAGTCGATCTCGACGCCGGTGAAGAGATTCCCGCCGATGGTCCCGATGTACATCGAGCCCCGGCCACCGAGCGAAGACTTCAGCCGCGCCATGATGTAGTCGCGCACACGCTCCCGTCCGAACGGCGTCTGGGTGATGGCAACCACCATCGCCACCACCACGAGGCCGAGGAAGAGCATGATGCCCCCGCTAACCAGCGCGACCAGCCGGCGGCGCGACACTAGAAGGCCTGTCCGATGCTGAAGTTGAAGGTGAGCTTGTTGAAAAAAGAGCCACTCTGCACGGGGGTGTAGGTCTGCGGGCAGGCGGCGCTGGGCATCGGGCCCACCTCGCTGCCGTCCGCCGGAGAAGCCGCCGGACTGACGCAGTGCAGCGTGTTGTCCGTCCCGAGATAGTACACCGCACCCTGCGAGAGCGGATACCGATTATAGGCCAGGTCGATGCGGAAGGGCCCCACCGGCGAGTTGACGCGCAACCCGACCCCCGGCGTCACACGCACGTCACCGAGCCCCACACCCGGAGCGTCCTTGCGCCCGCGATCCCACACGATCCCGGCATCCACGAAGGTCGCGAATTGCACCGCGTCGCTGAGAAACGGCGGGCGTACCCGCCACTCCAGGTTCCCTACCACGAGGGTGTTCCCACCGGTGGGCGAATACTGAAGAATTCGCGCGGTGTCGTTCACCACCGTGCGCCCATCCTCCACGTGCGTCTGCGATTCGTCCACGATGTAGACTATCGGCCCGAGGAGATTCTGGCTGTAGCCGCGCACCGAGTTGGGGCCGCCTGCGTAGAGCCGCTGCTGCGGCGGGACGAAGCTCGTCGCACCGGAGGTCGAGAACCCCTCCAGCACGGTGGCTGCCTGAAGCCGCGCAGCGACCACCGAGCGCGCGCCCGTCGGGCGGTAGACGGACGCCTCGCCGAGCAACCGGTTGAAGACCGACCCACCGCCGGTGTCCACCGAGGTGAAGCCGGTTCGCAGCTCGAAGTGGAGCTGCGATCCGCGCGATGGGTCGAAGATGCTGTTGGTCCTGTCACGCAGTAGCAGCGCGCTCACCAACTGCAGACTGCTGTTGCGCTGCAGCCGGTCGATGTCCGCCACGCTGCATCGGTTGAAGAGCTGGCAGAACACGGCCTGCCCCGCCTCGGTGCGCCCGTACTCGACCTGGTAGCCCAGCGTGAGTGGAAGGCCGGGACGGGTGATCCGCGGGCTGAGGTCGCGCGTGATCTCCGCGGCGCCGCCGATGGGAGTGGTGCGGAGATAGGTGCGGTACTCCGAGGCGCGCTCGCTGAAGATGGTCAGCGAGGGGATGTTACGCGGCCCGAAGAGCGCCGGGAGCCGCAGCGTGGCGCTGGTGAAGTAGTTGAGCCGGCTGCTGAACGGATCGTTGCGCACGTTGCCGGTGCACAGGCCGATGTGCGAAAGGCGCGCGTTGAGCTCGAGCCGCCGCGCGGAACCCATGAAGTTACGGTCGGTAAAGCGTGCCTGGGTGCGCGCGCAATCGAGCGTCGCCCACCCCGCTCCCAGACGCATCGAGTACATCCGCGACTCACCGAGGCGCACCATCACGGTCAACGAGGTGTCGCTGGGCTGGAGAGTGTCGGGGAGCAGATCCACGTTCACGCGGCGGTACGTCTCCAGCGCGTAGAGGTCGCGCTGCGTCCGGAGCAGCTCGTTCTGCCGGTAAAGATCGCCCTCGTGAAAGGAGAGGAGCTTGCGAACCGTGCCGCTGTCGATCTCGGGCGCATGGCCCTCGTTCAGCGCGCTCAGCTCGAAGCCCACGCGGCCGATGTGCGCGAGCGGCCCGGTGATGAACGTGAGCTGGATGGTTGCGAGGTCGCTCTCGTTGTCCACCGTGATGTCGCGCAGCGGCTGCACCGCGTGAGCGTACCCCAGGTTCTGCAGCCAGTCTACCGTGCTGTCTATCGCGGTTTGAAGCTTGAGCTTGTTGTACACTGCACCGCGGAGCGCGAAGAGCCGCCGCTCGAGGAGCGCGCGCGGACGCGGCTCCACCGAATCGAGGCCAGCCACCACGAGAGAGTCGATGATGACCGGCGGCCCCTCGTCTATCGCGAACCCCACCTTCACCGCACCTGGGCTGACCGGCGTCACGCCCGCCTCCACCGCGGTCTTGTAGTAACCGCGCTGGCGGTAGAAGAGGCGGAGTCGTACCGCGTCGCGCTGCAGCTCGAGCGAGTCGAGGCAGTGTCTGGCGCCGAGGGGGAGCCCGAGGACGCGACGGGCCCAGCTGGACGGTGTGGTAATGATGGCGTCTCCCAGCTCGCCGTCGCGGAAGTTGGAGTTGCCGGTGAACTCGACCCCCTTGATCTCTCGGTCACCGGTGCCGCACGCGAGCGCCTGCGCCCGCGCGCTCCCGGCTATCGTGGTGAGGGCGAGCGCAAGGAAGAGCCGACGGATCACGCGCGACTCAGACCGCTTGGACGAGGATGGTGCCCGGCCCGCGTTGCTTCGCACGGCGCTTCATTTCCGCGGCGAGCGCGCCGATGTGACTCACCGAGATCCAGCGGTCCGGCTCCACGCGCAGTACCGCCGCCGAGAGACGAGCGATGGGGAACTCGCGCGCGCGGCCCTCGCGGTCTATCCCCATGAAGTGACCGCGCCGCACCGCATCCTCGCCCACCGCCCGGGTGGCGACACCCACGAACTGCGCCGCGCACTCGCGCGCCAGCGCCTCGGCGTCGGTGTTGGAGGTAACCACGATGAAGTCGTCGCCGCCGATGTGGCCCACGAAGTCGTCCTTGCTCCCCACGTTCTCCACGGCCGTCCGGATCGCCTGCCCCATGTCGCGGATCACCATGTCGGCGACGCTGAAGCCGAAGGTGTCGGCGAAGGGCTTGAAGTTGTCCAGATCGATGTAGCAGATGGAAAACGGCTCGTGCAGCCCGGCCCGTCGTGCGATCTCATCCTCGATCGCCTGCCCGCCTGGAAGACCGCTGGTGGGATTGCGATCTCCCTCGCGCCTGGTGAGTCTGAGCAGAGCGATGATTCGAGCGCGGAGCTCGCGCGGGTCGAACGGCTTGGCGAGGTAGTCATCCGCGCCGGCCTCGAAGGCGGCTACCTTGTGCTCCACGCCGCCTCGCGCGGTGAGCATCAGCACCGGAATCCGCGCAGTGAAGGGATTGAGCTTCACCGACCGACATACATCTATTCCAGACATCCCGGGCATTATGAGGTCGAGCACGAGGATGTCCGGCTCACGTTCCTGAATCGAGGCGAGCGCAGAGA
>JBIQMO010000079.1:0-15817 GCA_044463245.1 Gemmatimonas aurantiaca | reverse complement strand
CGCGCTACTACATCGACAGCTGGTCGTCCACCGCGCAGCCCACCCAGGTGGAGCTCTGGGCCACCGGTAGCCGGATGATCCGGAAGCTCGAGGACAACGCGAGCGTGAAGCAGTGGCTCGCCACGCACGTCTACTCGGCGCCGGTGCTCTTCGGCTTCACCAGCTCGGATTCCGTGCACATCGACGCTTCGATGGTGCGGCCGATCCCCTTCGACTCGACGCGCAAGTATCCCGTGATCTTCGACGTGTACGGCGGCCCGGGCTCGCAGCAGGTGTACGACCAGTTCGAGGTCAGCGGCTGGACGCAATGGCTGGCGCAGCAGGGCTACATCGTGGTCGGCGTCAACAACCGCGGGACCAACAACTACGGGAGCGCATTCCAGAAGGCCGTCTACAAGCAGCTCGGCAAGTGGGAGAGCCACGACTTCGCGGAGACGGCGCGCTACCTGGCGAAGCTCCCCTACGTGGATGCGGACAGGATCGCCATCATGGGCACCAGCTATGGCGGCTACAGCACCGTGTACACGATGGAGATGTATCCCGACATCTTCGGCGTCGGAATCGCCAACTCCGCCGTGGCGGACTGGCGGCTCTATGACACGATCTACACCGAGCGCTACATGGGTCTGCTTGGCGACAACCTGAGCGGCTACGAGCGGAGCTCCGCCGTGGAGAATGCCACGAAGCTCGACGGGCATCTACTCATGATCCACTCGATGATGGACGACAACGTCCACCCCCAGAACACGATGCAGCTCCTCACGGCGTTCACGAACGCGGGGAAGGATGTGGCGCTGCGGATCTACCCGCCGGGTCGGCATGGCGCGGCGTACAACTTCGACAGCTACCGTCTCATCCAGCACGTGAGCAACGACTTCCTTGCGAGGTGGCTCAAGGGCGATGTGAAGCGGGCGTCGGCGGACAGGTAGCACTCCGCTCGAGCGACGATGACTGCTCGTAGAAGAGGGCGCCGGGTCTGTCCCGGCGCCCTCTTCACGCTCGCACTAGAGGGAGCATGGAGGGAGCGTGCGCGCCACGACCAGGCGATCGGACATCCGCCCTTTCATCGCCACTCCCGCTGGACGACCTGCCGCGATCGAGCGACGATCGGGAGGTTGTTCCAGGAGAGGGTCACGCCGAACTGAGTCTCGCCGCCTTCCATGAATATCCGCGTCACCGTGGCGTGCAGACCGAGCCCCGAGTTGGTGCCGACGAGCGCCAGCCCACCCGAGAGCACGAAGCGCGCACCCGTTGCGTCTATCGAACCCACCGCTGCTATCGGCGAACCCGGAAGATCGGCCCCTCTGCTCGTCCGTAGATGACCTCGCGCGGCACCAGGGGCGATGAACGGCACGAACCGGGTCGTGCGGCCCACGTCCACCGCCATCGATATCGGGAGCGCGGCCGACAGCGAGTAGACGCTGCTGTTCTTCACGAACGCCTTCCCGCCCCTGGCAGCGAGTGCGACGGTGAGGAGGCCATGGCCATCGGTGTTCACCTCGTACGAGATGAGCCGCGCCGTGAGCTCGGCTCCGGCCGTGGCGAAGCCATCGCAATTCGACCCGACGAGGAACCCGCCTCCGCCTGCCGGGCAGTGTGGGACGAGGTATCCTCCGGTGCCGCTGATGCTCAGCCCTCCCCCAAGGATTATTACGTCCACACTTCCGCCGAAGGTGTTCGCATCCACATCCGGCAGCGACTGCAAGCGTACGTGTCCGTAAGCCGCGCGGAATCCGACCCCGTCGCGGTGCTCGTCTGCCATGGGCGGGGTCACCCAACCGGGGAGCGCTCCCGCCGGAGTGATCAGAGTGGCGAAGTAGCCGGCCATCTCATCGGCGCTCTGGGCGAGCGCGGGTGTCGAGACGAGGGCAAGCCCGAGAGAGACGGCGGCGGAACGCGAGAAGAGAAGAGCGAACATGGGGGCCTCCACCGTAGCAGCTTCCATGGAGTCTCTACTCGTCGCCAGCGGAAAGCGTACCACGCCGGACCCGGAAAGCGGAACGCCCCGCCGATTGCTCGGCGGGGCGTTCCACATCGTGGTCGGCGACCCGATAGGTGCACTGGGGCGGCAGGGGTCGAACCTGCGATCTCCGGATTAACAGTCCGGCGCTTTGCCAGCTCAGCTACGCCCCATCAGAGACACGAATCCCGGTCGCTCACCCGCGGCCGGGATTCGCCTACACGCTCAAAGTTAGACACCCAGCGCCGAGCGCGCCACCCCGTCCGCCGTCACCCGGGTCGCACGGCCTTTCCGTTCCTCCTGTCGGTGTCCGTCCGCTCGCCGTGACGCAGCGCGATCTGGCCATTCACTATCACCACGCTTATCCCATCCGGATACTGGAACGGTTGCGCGAAGGTCGCGCGATCGATCACGGTGTCCGGATCGAACACCACCACGTCGGCCGCGTTGTCCCGCTCGAGCCGCCCGCGGTCGGTGAGCTTGAGCCGCGCCGCGGGCGCGCCGGTCATCTTGTGAATCGCCTGCTGCAGCGTGAGCACCTTGTCCTCTCTCACGTACTTGCCGAGCACGCGAGGGAAGGTGCCGAGCGCGCGCGGGTGCGGGTGGCCGTCGCGAGCCGGGCCATCGGTGGCGTACGCGCCGCCATCGCTGCACACCATGCAGAGCGGGTGCGAGAGGAAGCGCGCCACGTTCTTCTCACTCATCGCGAAGCCCACCATCCCCACGCCGCCGCGGCTGCGCGTGAGCAGCCCCTCGGCCACGTCGTACGGGTCGCGTCCGAGCGACTTCGCGTAGCTGCCCAGCCGCTGACCCTCGGCAGACTCGTCGTCCTCGTTCGAGACGCCGGAGATCATGACGTTGTCCCAGCCGCCGATGAGGTCGACCTTCGCGAGCACCTCCTTCCGCAGTCGCGGGCGCAGATCGGCCTGCGAGAGACGCGCGACGAAGGCGTCGCTCCCTCCGTCCTTGCTCCACTTGGGGAAGAGGTTGGAGAGCCCGGTCTGGTAGGCGATGTACGGATAGCGGTCGAAGGTCACGTCGAGCCCCGCCTTACGCGCATCGGCGATCTTGCGGAAGGCGTCGTCGATCTTTCCCCAGTTGCGCTTCCCCTGCGTCTTGAGGTGTGAGATCTCGAGCGGGCAGCCGGCGCCGCGCGCCACGGCGATGGACTCGTCTATCGACTGCAGTACGCGATCGTCCTCGTTGCGCATGTGCGTGGCGTAGGGAAGCCCGCGCTTCGCGAGCGGCTTGCAGAGCGCGATCAGCTCCTCGAGCGGGGCGAACATTCCCGGAGTGTACTCGAGCCCCGAGCTGGCGCCGCAAGCGCCAGAGGCGAGCGACGCTTCGACCAGCGCCGTCATCCGTGCCAGCTCGTCCGGTGCAGCGGGACGGTCGTCGTCGCCGACTACGACGTGCCGCACGGTGCCGAGCCCCACCATGCTCGCCACGTTCACGGCGCACGGCAACTGCTCGATCGCGCTCAACACATCGCCAACGGTGCGATACGACGGGCGGCCGTCGCTGTCGTCACCCGAGGAGTCCGCGTTCGACGACTCCGCCCGTCGCGGCGCGCGCGATGATCCGTCCTGGCCCACGATGACCGTGGTGATCCCCTCCCTGACGACAGACTCCACGTTCGGATCGTCGAACATGGACCCGTCGGCGTGCGAGTGGATGTCTATGAAGCCTGGGGCCACCGCGAGTCCGCGCGCGTCGATCACCACCCTCGCGTCGCTCCCCAGCCCACGCCCGATTGCCGCTATGCGGCCACCGCTTATCGCGAGATCGGCCTCCATCGGATCGCCGAGCGTGCCGTCGAAGAGAGTGCCATTTCGGATGATGATGTCGTAGCTCTTCCGCCCCGGGAGATGGATCGCGGGCGCTCGGCCCACCGTGGCGAGCGCGAAGAGCGCGCTCGACTCGCCAAGGAATCTCCGACGGGTGATAGGGGTGGGAGAACGTTGCTTCATCGCTGCGCCTGCCTGGTGCCCTCGAGAGAGGATGGATTGGTGGGTGGAGAAGGATCGCACTGCCTGGGACCGTCTCGCTGTGATGTAGCACGCGGTACGCTCTCTGGCGAGTGCTATCGCGGATCGGCGCTCGGAGACTCTCAGGTGCTTCCACGGCCTCTCCGGAGCCGGTCAGGGGCCGGAATCTTGCGCGGTTGTCACCCGTTCTCGATTCAGGAGACCACAGCCGGCGCCGCGAGCGCGCCGATGCAGGGAGGAATGACCATGGCAACCAGTCAGCGCGGCGCTGGCGCGACCGGGCTCACCAGATGGGAGCTCGACCCGGCTCACACCACGGTGGAGTTCTCGGCGAAGCATATGATGATCACCACGGTGAAGGGTCGCTTCTCCGACGTGTCCGGCACGATAGAGGCGGACGAGGCCCACCCCGACAGGTCCAGCACCGAAGCATCGATAGACGCCGCGAGCGTCGATACCAGCAACGAGCAACGCGACGCCCACCTTCGCTCGGCGGACTTCCTCGATGTGGAGCACAATCCGGTGATCAGCTTCAGAAGCAAGAGAGTCGAAGGGGCCGCCGGAAAGGCTGGCGACAGTTTCAAGGTGATCGGCGATCTGACCATCCGCGGCACCACGAGGGAGGTCACGCTCGACACGACCTACGAGGGGAAGATCAGGGACATGGAGGGAAAGGAGCGAGCGGGATTCAGCGCTACCACGAGCATAGACCGCCGCGACTTCGGACTCGTATGGAACCAGGCGCTCGAGACGGGCGGTCTGCTGGTCGGGAACGAGATCTCCATCGCGATAGAGGCGGAGGCGGTGGAGGCGTGACGCCATTGCCGTCGTCCCCGCTCGTACGACCGTCATCCCCGCGAAAGCGGGGATCCATGTTCGGTCTGGCTAACATGGATCCCCGCTTTCGCGGGGATGACGAGCGGCTCAGCAGCTCGAAGCCATCGCCTCGAGCTTTCGCCGCAGCTCCTCGCGCACGTCGGCCGGCTCCAGCACCTCGGCGTCGGGGCCGTAGCGCAACACGTGTCGGATGGCCCAACCCGTATCCACCAGCGGGTGCTCCACGGTGAGCGAGCCATCCGCCGTAACCTCGCCGCCCTCGCGTTCCGCGATCCAGCGCGCGATGCGCGGCGAGTAGCGTACCACCAGCACCCGCGGCCGACCGGAGGAGGAGAGCGCCTTGCCGTCGCTCAGAACATCATCCAGCGAAAAGCCATCGGGGATCGTGAAGCGATCCGCCAGGCGCTCCACCCCCTCCACGCGATCGAGCCGAAAGATTCGGACTCCGCCGCTCTGCTCGCAGTTGGCCACCACGTACAGGGCGCCGCTCACGGCGGCGAGCGCGTACGGAGATATCACGCGCTCAGTGGCGCGCTCCGCGTCGGCCTTGCGATACACGATCTTCACCTTGCGATGCGAGCGCAGAGCCGAACGGATCATCGCGAGATGTTCGGCATCGCCGTGCGCGCCGAAGGTCGCCTGCCGTGCAGCGTCGGGGAACGGGTCCGAGGCGAGCTTCGCGATCACCGCACGAAGCCGGTCGCGGGCGCGGTCCACCACATCCTGCTCTTCCGACGGCCGCTCCGCGCGGAGCATCGAGAGCCCCAGCTCGAGCGCGCGCAGCTCGGAGACCGTGAGCCGCATCGGCCTGCGAAAGTGGTCGGAGAGGAGCTCCACCCGATCCGACTCTATGAACAGAGACACGCCATCCAGGAAGCCACCAGGCGGCTCGACGTAGCGCTCGGTGAGCGAAAGCAGATCGCGCCGCAGCACGTCGCTCTTCACCCCCACGCGCTCGGCGACTTCGTCGAACGAGTGCGCCTCATCGTCGGCGAGGAGAGGAATCACGTGCAGGATCCGCCGGAGCTGCGCGGCGGCGGTGTTCAGAGAGCGCGGGCTCACTCCGCCCCCTCGTATGTCGCCAGCGTGTCGCGTATCTGCTGCCGATAGACCTGGACCAGCTCCTCCGGCGCGAGCGGCGCGGCATCTCCCTGCAACGAGAGTAGCCAGCGCGCGAACACATCCAGTCGGCGCGGACGGAAGATGCGGCGATCCTCCCTTCCCTCCACCGGCTCGCCCAGACGTGCGGCGGCAGCGGCGGCGCCACTCGGTACGCGGAACTCCACCACGGCCTCGAGCGCCTCTCCATCGCCCAGCTCCCACGCCTCGCGCGAGCGCGCGTGCTCGCGCAAATGAAAATCGGCGGGGATCTCGTAGTCCGGAGTCGCGGGTCTCGTGGAATCCACCTTAACGCCGGAGATCCTGTCGAGCCGGAAGTTGCGAAGCTCTTCGCGCACGCGATCGCGCGCCGCCAGATACCAGTGCGAGCCGACGAAGAAGAGTCCGTACGGCTCCACTTCGCGATGCTCGGTCTGGCCGGTGCTCATTGCATGGTAGTCGAAGCCCACGCTCTTGCGCCGCGCGAGCGCATCGCCGAGCAGCTCGAAGGTCTCATCGGCGGCCCTGGCTCGCGGCGGGACGAAGGTGATCCCGCTATCCTCCGTGACCTCCTCGAAGGGGAGATCGACCGAGAGCTTGCGCATCGCCGACTCGGCATCGAGCGCGAGGAGCGGGTCGCCGAGCGAGCGGACGCGCGCGGCAGCGGCGAGGATCACGGCCAGCTCATCGGGCTCGAGGGAGAGCGATTTCAGTGCGCGATAGCCGTAGTGGTCCAGGCGGCGCGGCGCGCGCGCCGTTTTCCCGGTGGGCGCCACCGCTTGCAGGTACGGAAGGTAGAAGTCGCGCGTCCTCAGACGATACGCACCGGGCTCGCCATCGTCCGCCGCGACGGTCTCGATCGGCACGCCGAAAGCGCGCAGCTCATCCTTGTCGCGCTCGAACATCCGCATGAGCGTCGCCTTCGACTTCGTACCGTCGAGGTACGCCGGTACATCCTTAGCCAGCTCCTCGAAGGTGACAGGGAAGCTGCGCACCAGGAGTGCCGCGAGAAGGTCCCTCCAGCGCTCGACCTTCTCGCCCTGGCTCATGCCTGCACCTCCCGCTCGGTTGGCAGCACCGGCAACGCGGCGGAGCCGTACGCCGTCAGGCCGGGCGTCCACTTCCTTCCTACTGGACAGATGCGGCGCTTCCAGTAGCCGCAGCGTTCGCACTTCGTGTCCGGAGTAGTCGTGTAATCGCGAGCGGCGATGCGGCCGATGATCTGCCCCGTCCACTCCTCCACGCGGCACCCGCTCGCGTCGAACTCCCATTCGTGCTCTCTCGGGCCCGTGAGGAAGAGGAGCATGCAGTGCGACACATCGCCCAGTCCCGACCTCGAGAGCGCGAGCGCGTAAAGCTCGAGCTGCTTCTGGTAGTAGTCCTTGAGCTCCTCGAAGCGGCCCGGGTGTTTGAGGTCGTTCGACTTGTAGTCGACCACCGTCCAGCGACCGTCGGGGCTCTGAATGGCCAGGTCCATCACGCCCTCTACCAGTACTCCGCCCGCCTCGAAGGCGAAGGGCCATTCACGCTCCACCCGTCGCGCGGCACGAACCCGCTCGCCCAGCGGGCCAGTGAGCACTGGCTCCAGCATCCTGGCGAGCGCCGCGTGCCGCTCCCTGGGTTGTTCGACGAGGAGACGTGCCACCTCGGCCTTCACATCGGCTGCGTGGAAGTCGGCGCGCTCGAGGATCGAGTGCACGATCGTTCCCAGCTCTACGGGGGTAAGCGCGGAGTCGGTATCCGCGCGCTTCACCGCCTCGCGCCTCGTGTGCTCCTCCATCTCCAGCACGTGCGCGAAGCGATAGACTTGCGGGCAGCGGTTGAAGGCCAGGAGCTCTGTGACTTTCACGGTGAGCGGCAGCGCGGAATCGGCGAGCCGTGGCGGGTCGGCGGGTGCTCTGGCAATCGTCCGGGGCTGGAGCTCGTTCGCGAGCGTCGACCCTCCCTCGAATTGCGTGGCGGCGACGACATCCTCGTCCACGTAGCGCACCGAAGTGAAGAGCGTACCGCAGTCGTGATCACCGGAAGTGGAGAGCGCTTCATCGGTGTGAGCGACGAGGAAGCCGAGCGGCTTGCTGAATTCACCCTTCCACTCGGGAAATATTCCCGCCGTCTTCACGCACGCCGAGAGGATGAGCCGCTCGCGCGCGCGGGTGAGCGCGACGTAGAGAAGGCGGCGCTCCTCCCCTTCCTGACGCTCTTTCAGCTCCTGCGAGAAGCCGACCACCGAGAGCGGCTTCACCTCATCTCCATTCTCGTCGATCGCCTTGCAGAGGAGAGCGCCGTGGCGCGGGCTGAAGTCATCCCCGCGCCTGTTCGGCAAAGCCTCGAGGCTTGGCAGGCAGACGACCGGCCACTCCAGCCCCTTCGCCTGGTGGATCGTGGTGAGCACGACCACATCGTCATTGGGACCGACGAGCGCTGCGGTGGATTCGCTGGCCATCAACTCGCGAGCACGCTGCAGCTCGGCGTATCCCTCGGCAATCGAGAGCGCGCCGAGCTCGCGCAACCGGGCGCGGAGCTTCGCGAGGTTGGCGAGCATCGCGGGTCCATCGTCGTGCGCGGCAATCGCCGCCTCGTAGCGGAAGACGCGGATGGCCTCGTCCAGGGCATCTGCCGCGCTCAGCGACCTGGCACGCCTGCGCAGCCGCTCGAAGCGCTTGCGGAATACTCGGAGCCCGCCGTCCCTGCGCAGCTCGTGGTACAGCGGCGGTGCCTCGCTCGAGCTCTCGCTCGGAGATCTGATGCGCCAGAGGCGACCATCGCTCACCCCCACGAAGGGTGAGCGGAGCACGGCGGCGAACGCCATGTCGTCGAGCGGCTGCGAGAGTGCGCGCAGCATCATGATGCAGTCGAGGACCTCGGCACGTTCGAAGAAGCCCTGCCCCGCCGCGGTCACGTACGGCACTCCCCGCTCGGCGAGCGCGCGCTCGAAATGCGGGATCGACGTGCGCGTGCGAAAGAGGAGTGCGATATGTCTGGGCCGCAGACCGGTCCACTCCTTCGTATCCGGATCGATCACCTGCGTCCCTTCGCGCAGCAGCCGCACCAGCTCTTCCGCCACTGCCGCCGCCTCGCGCACGCGCGCGTCACCCAGGGACTCGATGACGGGCTCCCCACCATCCTTTCCCGGACGCTCCCTCACCGCGTAGATGGCGGTCACCGCCGGCGCCGCGAGCGACTCGCCGCCGTAGTCCGCCCGAGCATCCATCGCAATGAAGCCGTCGCCGAGCAGCGCCGGTCCGAGGCCATTGACAAAGGAGATGATTTCCGGCCGGCTGCGGAAGTTCTCCGGCAGCTCCAGCCGCTGCTCTGCCGGGGTTCGGCCGACCGCAGCATGGAAGACGTCGGGATTGGCGCCGCGGAACTCGTAGATCGCCTGCTTCGGATCGCCGACTATGAAGAGCGAGTCGCCGCGATCGTGCAGCAGCTGCACAATCTCGTACTGCAGCTCGTCCGTATCCTGCGCCTCGTCCAGCAGGATATGACGGAAGCGTTCGGCGTAGCCGCTGCGAACGTTTTCGTTGGTGGCGAGCAGATCGCGGAGGTGCAGTTGCAGATCGTGGAAGTCGAGCGCTCCGATCCGCTGCTTGTGCGCGGCGTAGCTCGCATCGATGTCGCGCGCGGCGGAGTAGACGGCGTGCCTGAGGGGGATCAGCTCGCGCTCGAGGCGCTCCTGTGCATCCCAGTCCACGACTGCGAGCTGGCGTGCGATCTCCCTCACCAGATCCGTCCGCGTCTTCACGGCGGGACGCTCGTATGCGTCGATCTGCCCGGTGAAGCGCGTCGCTTCCAGCACGGAGAGCGCACCATCGAGCGAGCCGCACCCCACGCAGCTCTCGGCCGTACCGATGTACTCGAGGCACTGCTCGTACGACTTGCCACGACTCTTGAAGGTGGCGGAGCGAAGGAGCGGAAGCAGCTCCGTCAGGCACTCGATGGCCTGCCGCTCGCGCCGGCGCACGTGCTCGCGCGCGGCGTCGAGCGCGCCGGCCACGCAATCGTCGTCCGAGAGCATGAGCAGCCTTGCCTCGCGTGATGATGCCTCCGATCCTTCACGCATCAGCCGCGCGACCTCGCGCACCAGCACGAACACCTTCCACTTCCCGGCCCCGGCCTTTCCAAGTCGTCGCGCGAAGGAACAGAGGTCCGCACGCGAGTACATCTGTCGCAGCGCATCCTCCACGAAAAGCGCCTGATCGTACTCGGTAAGCACCGAGAAGTCCGGATCGATGCGCGCTGCGAGCGGACGCTCGCGGAGCACTCGCTCGGCGAAGCCGTGGATGGTAGAGATGTACGCGGCCTCGGTCTTCCGGCGCAGTTCCTTCTCACCCGCCTCCTCCAACTTGCGCACGGCTCGCTCCTTCATCTCGACCGCCGCCTTGCGAGTGAAGGTGATGGCCAGGACGTGCTCCGGCCCGACGGTCGGCTGGCGCGCGAGCTCGAGGAACCGGTCGACGAGCACGGAGGTCTTCCCAGCTCCCGCGCCGGCGATCACCGCGAGGTCGTGCGTCAGATCTTCCACGGCGCGCTTGCGCGCCGGCGTCAGCTCATACTTCGCCATCGCCGCCCCCGCTCCCGCCGCCGAAGGTGCCGATACGGCACACCGGACGCAGCTCGCAGAACAAGCAGTCGTCCTTGCGCGGTCGTACTACCAGCTCGCCGCGGGCAAGGCGCGCCACCTCGCCGCTCAGCGCGTCCATGCGCGAGTGCATGTACGCTTCGAACTTCTCCTCGGCGAGCTGCTTCACCTCCTTTTCCATCTCCGGAGCGAAGATGTCCGCGAACTCCTCGCGAACCACCCCGTAGCGCTTCCGATCGCCGACACCGAGATAGAAGGCGCCCACCGGTTCGATTCCGAGGAGGGGAAGCACCGCGCAGTAGATGGGGAGCTGGAAATCGGCCATGTCGTTCATCTCGTTCCAGTACGTCTTCCCCTTCCCCGTCTTGTAATCGATGGCCACGCCGAAGCGTCGGCCGTGACGCTCGAGCACATCCACCCTGTCTATCGAGCCGCGAAGAATGCTGCTGTCGATGGGCGAGTCCGGCGGCAGGTCGAGTGTGAGTCCGTCGATCATTAGGCCACCATCATCAACATGGCCTGGATCGCCGAAGCCGAGCTCGAAGTGTACGGGGCTCACGCCGGTCCTCTCGAGGTATTCGCGCTCGGCGGCGACGAGGTCGCGGAGCTGCGACGCGAGAATCTCCCGCTCGAAGCCCGCCTTCGGCTCCTCGTGCAATGCGTCGGCGAGCACCTTGGTCCACCGCGCGGCGAGGACCGCGTCCACAAGCTCGGGGTCGAAGCCGCCACGCCCCACCTCCGCGAGCACCTCGTGCACCACCGTGCCGAGTATGCGAGCGTCCACGTCGGGCGCCCGGAGCGACTCGATCCGCAGGCGCCGCGACCCGAAGTGCTCGTACAGGCAATGCGTGACCATCTTAGCCTGGCTCGCCGACATCGTGCCCGCCAGCTCCGCCGCTTCCTTTCGGACCGCCTTTTGGAGGCGTATCACCTGGGGCGCGTGGCGCCGCCCGTCATAGGAGCGCAGCTCGCGCCCCGTCAGCTCGGAGAGCGCGTCGCGCACCGCGTGCAGCTCGTCGCCCAGCGAACCCTTCGCGCGATGGCGCGCGATGAGGGTGGCGCGCGTGAGGCGCTCGGCGCGCGTCGCGGCGATCGGTAGCGGCCAGGTCGCGTCTCCCACGCCGCGCACCTCGCCATGAATCTTCCCATCCTTCATCAGGCCGAGATCTTCCAGATAGAACGACGGGAGCAGCGGCTCCCCCTCGGCATCGGCGGCTGGATACGAGATCGTGAGCGTCTCGCGCGCCGCACGCACCACGCGCTCGCGCCGCTCGTGTTCGTGCGCCACACGCCGCTCGGCGAGCGGGAAGATCGCCCCCAGCTCGTTGAGCCGTTCCTTCACTCGCTCCGTGAGGAATGGATCTTCCCTCGTCCGGCGCGGCACGAGGCCATCGCGCCATCCCACGGCGTAGACGTGTGCCGCGGAGGGGAGCCCCGCGCCGATGACCGTGAGCCGGATCCCATCGAGCGGCTTGGCGTCAGCCCCCACGTGTGCGCCGGAGAGCAGCTCCCTCAGCTCCGTGAGCCAGCGACGCGCGGGGAGGCGCGTGATCCCGGCGAGACGAAGCGCCGTACCCAGCTCGTCGAGCGCGCTCTCGAGCACATCCCAACCCTGCTGGTCGATTCGTACGATGTCGTCACGACGGGCATCGAGATTCGCTTCGCGACCATTGCCGAGGAAGCGATGCTCGATCGCGAGGTCGGTGACGGCACCGGCGAGCTCGCGGTGCGAGCGCTCACCGGTGAGACGCGCCATCATCATCGGCACCGCATCGGCGAGCTTCCGGAAGCGGGGGCCCGCGCCCGCCGAGTAGCGCCGCCAGGAGTCCATCGCTCCCAGCGCCTCGGTCGTGAGCCTCCGTGCGAGAACGTCGTGCTGGTCGAGCGAGAGCCCCACGTAAGGCGTGGCGAGGAGCGCGAGCCCTCGCTCGGCGCCGTCATCCCCGGGATCCGCGAGCAGCTCGAGCGCGGTGAGGAGCGCGCGCACGAGCGGAACGTCGAGCACCGCGACGCGGCGCTTCCCCGCCACCGGCACGCCGAGCCGGGCGCACGCATCGTGAAGGAGTGCCAGGTAGCTCGCGTTCGGCGCGACGCCGAGGATGTCTCCGGGGCGCAGCGCGCGGCTCACGCCGCTCTCGGGATCGTGTACGGTGGTGCCCGATCGCAGGCGCGCGAGGACCTCGCGTGCCACCAGCTCCACTTCGTCGTGGATTCCCGCGCCGCCGATCACCCGGCTGGCCACCGAGGGGCGCGTGTCGCTCCTCCCACGTGCAGCCACGAAGCCCAGCGCCTCGAGTCGCGTCGCCATCTCTTCTCCCGGCGCGCCCTGCGGAAGAAGCGTCGTGATCCCGACGTGGCACTCCGGTGCCGCGCCGATGGCGGCAGCGTACAGATCGAAGCCGACTCTGTGCGACAGCGCCGGGTCATCGAGCACGAGCGGCATGGAGGGGACGCCGCGCTCGAGGAGGCGGTCTATCCTGCTCGCGGCGTCGTGCAGTCCGAGCTCCACGCGGCGCCGCTCGAAGTTGCGATAGGCGTCGGCCGCCCGCCGGTCGCCGCCCGCTTCCTCGTAGACGTCCGGCGTGATGCGATTCATGCGCAGCGAGCGAATCAGGCCGGCCACCGCGCGCACCGCACCGGTTGGTGGCGTCGCGCTCCGGTCATCGAAGAGCGGCACCCGCGCCGCACGCGCTGCCTCCTCCACCAGCAGCCGCTCGAGCGCCGGAGAGATGAGCCGGGGTTCCGCGAGCCCGCTGCGTGCCTCGAGTGTGGGGAGGAAGCGCGCGGGTGAGGTGGCTCTGAGCCCGAGCATCGTGCCGCCGTTCGCCGAGGCGAGCGCGCGCACCGCGCGTCGGCGCGCACCAGCGGAGGGAGCCACGAAGAGCGCGCCGGGCGCCGCACGTTCGCGACACCAACCAGCCACTACGGCCGGGTCATCGTGGATGAAGAGGGCGCGCTCGGCGGTGCGAGAGGGGGCGGCGGACGGCGGAGAGGAAGGCGGCATCGCGTGTGAAGAGGGCGGGCGGGCACAGGCGTTCGCCCACGACACACGATATCGCCAGAGTCTGACAATGCAAGGGTGGCTGGGGTCGGTCGCGATATGGGAGCACTCCCGCCCCGGTTTCGCGCGCGGGCGACGGGGAGTGAGGCGCGACGAGAAGGGGCGCCCTCCTCGCCGGGGCGCCCCTCATGAAACAGCGATGCTACCCGAGTCTCGGATGCTACTTGAAGTTCAGATTCAGCACCTTGTACAGCGAGTCCAGGTTCGTGCTGCCTATTCCGTGCTTCTCGAGGGAGCACTGCACGCCCTTGCGAGTCTGCTCGCCCACGTTACCATCAGGCGTGCCCACGCTGCAGCCATCGTTGTTCAGTGCGGTCTGGAGCTGCCTCACCTGGTCCTTGGAGAGCGTGGCAAGCTGCGTGCGGACGGCCGCCGTAGATGCCGCGCCGCCCACCGCGGCCTTCGCGCTGTTGGCGGCCTGTCCGGCCTTGTGGGCCAAAGTATCCGCAGCGGCGCCCGCCTTGTGATTCATAGTATCAAGCGCGCCAGCCGCCGAGCTCGTGTCGGTCGCGCCTGGCGCCATGGCACCCGTCGTATCTGCCCTGGTCGTATCCATCGTGGACGAAGGGGCCGTGCTCGTGCTTCCCGCCGGGGCCATACCGCCCATGGCCGTATCGGTGGTGGCGGAGTTACGATCACTCGTGTTGCACGCCGCCATACTGATGGCGAGCGCTACCCCTACTATCGTGACGCGTAGCATGGAGATCCTCCACGTTAGAGCATGCATCATCTTGCTCGATCCTGCGCAGCGATCGGGGCGCAATTTCCATGCTGATGAGACTCGAGTACGGAGAGCTCACCAATGATCCTCGGGCACTACGGAATCGCCTTCGCCGCGAAGCGTGTCGCCCCGCGCAGCTCCCTCGGCACGCTCACATTCGCCGCGCAATTCCTGGATGAGATCTGGCCGATACTCCTGCTGATGGGCCTGGAAAAGGTGCGCATCGTACCGGGACTGATGGCCGCCAACTCGCTCGACTTCGTCAGCTATCCGATCTCGCACAGTCTCG
Source organism: Gemmatimonas aurantiaca (assembly GCA_044463245.1). Taxonomy (GTDB): domain Bacteria; phylum Gemmatimonadota; class Gemmatimonadetes; order Gemmatimonadales; family Gemmatimonadaceae; genus JADGGM01. The sequence continues at coordinate 1,281 of JBIQMO010000079.1, read as the reverse complement.
CCACCGCCATCGGCTGGGGCATCCTCATCGGCCTCATCTACTTCGCCATCCGTCGCTACCGGCGCGGCGCGTGGGTAGTCGGAGCCGCGGTGCTGAGCCATTGGGTGCTCGACGCTCCCATGCACCGCCCCGACCTTCCGCTCTGGCCCGGCTCTCCCATACTCGTGGGCGGCGGACTCTGGAACTCGATCCCGATCACGGTACTTCTCGAGATCGGCATACTCGCCGCAGGGCTCGCCATCTACCTGCGCTACACGCGTGCGCGCGACCGCATCGGGAGCTGGGCGCTCTGGGCGATGGTGCTCCTCCTCGTGGCCATGTGGTCGAGCAGCCTCATCGCCCCTCCACCCACCGACGCGCACGCTCTGGCGGTCACGTCACTCGGGCTCTGGCTCTTCATTCCGTGGAGCTGGTGGATAGACAGGCATCGAGAGCGACGATTCCCTCGCCAGGATTGACATCATCTGCACTCTGGCGCTCGTGCCTTCCGCGCTGTCACTTTGAGTGAGGTACCAACCGGCGTAGGGTGCGCACTACGATCGAGCCGTTACGTGACGGCCGGATCCGCGCGCTACATGAAAACGAGGAGCGACGGAGCACCGCCTATGAAACCAGAAGCGACCACGAATCCAGTGCAGCACGCATCGCATCCGACGGAGGAGATGAACGGCACCATGCCGGTCCCCGTCACACCGGGAGGCGAGCCCACCGACGACATCTTCGCCGAGCCGGTGGAGCGCTCGGACGACTTCACCTTCGACGCAACCACCGTCCGCGTCTTCGACAACATGGTCAACCGCTCGGTCCCCTTCTATGGTGAGATCCAGCGCATGACCGCGGAACTGGCCGCGGAGTTCGCGGTACCCGGCACGAGGGTCTACGACCTGGGCTGCTCGACGGGCACCACGTTCATGGCTCTCGAGGCGCACCTGGACCCCTCGATCGAATTCGTCGGCTACGACAACGCGCCCGACATGCTCGAGCGCGCGAAGCAGAAGCTCTCCGCACTCCCCTCATCGCGCCGCCGCGATGTACGACTCGCCGATCTACACCAGCCATTCACCATCGAGAACGCCTCGGTCACGGTGATGCTCTTCACGCTGCAGTTCGTGCGGCCGTTGCACCGCGAGCGGGTGATCCGCACCATAGCCGATGGTACCCGAAAGCAGGGCGCGCTCATCCTCGCCGAGAAGGTCATCGAGGAGGACACGCTCTTCAATCGGCTGTTCATCGACAAGTACTACGAGATGAAGCGGCGGCACGGCTACTCCGACATGGAGA
>JBIQMO010000078.1:0-15831 GCA_044463245.1 Gemmatimonas aurantiaca | reverse complement strand
GAATACGTCGACCTTCGGCAGGTGCGGCACAGCGACCACCTCGCGCTCACCGAGCTTCTGCTCGCCTATGCTCTGCTCCGTGGATCCGCTCGCCCCGACTCGATGACCCTGGCGCCGCCGGTGGCCGCGCTGCGGCGGACGGCGCTCCAGCAGAGCGCTGACGGCACCAGCGACGCCGAAGGCGTCTCGAGGGCGCCGACGCGCGGTGAAGCAATGGCGGACGTGGAGATGTCGCGTTAGAAACGCAGTCGCACTTCTCCTCAGCCCTCGCGGACAGTGTAGCTGCCGCCAAAGGTGACGAGTTCATTGGCACCGAGCGTGGCCGATGTCTCCCGTGCGGAACCAGCCCGCCTCGTCGATTGCAGCGTTCGTATCCTCCGGCCGATTGAAATGGCCGCGCATGACCTGCGGGCCGCGGACCCAGATCTCGCCGTCCTCGCAGGGCGAGACGTCGCGGCCCGTCTCGGGATCGACGACACGGCATTCGGTGCTCGGCACGGGCGGACCGACGGAACCGTGTTTGATCCTTGCGGCGTCGTCCAAGCTGATATGCGTCCCCGGACTCTTTTCCGTTACCGATGCCCAATCAGCAGTGCGGCAAATCAGTCGAGCGCGAATCGCAGCCTCGCAGCGATGCCGTTCGCCGCGTTATTGAGTCGGCCAGCGGCGTCCGCCGAAAGCACCTCCACACCCGCACCTTGCAGCAGCGCCGCGCGCACCGCACCCTCGGCTACCTCGTCTTCGCTGCTCACGAAGTCGGGCGAGAGCACCAGCAGGTCCACCGCGTGCGCGCCAAGTGCACGCTGTATAGCCGGCATGCCGCGCGCTGCACGCCCTGGCACGCCGGCATCGTCGAGGAGCGATGTCAGCAGCTCTTGCCCGTGGGCGGCGCGCAGCGTCGTGGCCGCCCGCTGCGCCGCCTCCGTGATTTCCGCGATGGTGGCATCATTGGTCAGTGTGTCCGACACCTTGGTGCGATCGGCGAGGTGCGCCGGCAGCGCGTCACCGGCGTGCCGCGCCCATTCCCGGATCCCGCCGATGAGAATCCATCCCTCGTCACCGGCCAGCTCCGCGAGACGAGTGGCCAGCGCCGCGGCCAGTCCTTCGAAGGCGGCTAACTCTCGGCGCTCCGCCCGCTCGGTGCCGGTGACGGAGCGTGGTGCGCCGATTGCCTGCCCGCGCCGGCCGGGACCTGGTGGAACGCCTGGGGCAGGGTGCTCGCTGGCCGAGAGCGACATCTCCGGCAGCTCGTCCAGCTTCCCGAAAGCATAGCGGTAGAGCCGCGCCGAGCGCGCATCGACCAGCGCGATGAACACCGGACGGTGCTCCTTGAGCACGCGCATGTAGGGTGCGACGACCGGCCCGTCGCGCCACGCCGCGAGCGTCGGGACGGGCGTGGGCACATCCGTCGTATGATGCGCAGCGGTGGCGGTGACGAACGCCACCCATCCTTCGGCACCCCAGACGCCGCCGAGCCGGGGTAGTGCATCTTCCAGGACAGATCTGGCGCGCTCGAACTCGGGACGTTCGTGCTCTGGCAGACCCTGGTCGAGATCCCGCAGGGCATTGGAGAGTGCGGGGCGCCAGGCATCGCGCAGCGCCGGGTCGGTGACCCGGGTCTCCAGGTACACGGAGAGCACCTTCGTCGCGGCAAAGTCGCGCACGAGTGCCTGCACTTCCGATAGTGTGAACATGCCGCCCTCCTTCGGCCAATCGTCGTCCGGGCCCGGCTCCGGTCGCATCGCGCCGCGCGCTGGACCGGTTTGCCTGGGTTGCTCCGAGCCGGTTGCGTCAGTCGCACGATCGGTGCCCCAGACCATGCAGTCGCCATCGGTTGCCATGGTGGATTCGGCTCTGCGGGCCAACGGTCCCGGCGTGAGCTCCGAGGATCCCGCTCGTGCAGCCTTGGGCGCACCCGGGGCCGGACGGCGTGTGACTTGCGCGACCGGCGCGAGGCAGTACGCCCACCCGACTACGAACGACGCGACCGGACCGAGCGACCGAGCTCGCCGGTCTAAAGCAACAAGGAGGTGAAACATGGCTCTCACGGACGAACAGCGCCGGCAGTTAGAGCTGCGGCTCCACGACGAGCGCGCGCGACTCGTACGCATACTCGACAGGTCGCTCGGCGAACTGTCGGACGAGAGCGACCGCGAGCGATCGGGCGACATCACGGCACTGCCGTTCCATGCGGCCGACCAGGGAACCGACACGATGCAGATCGAGCTCGATGCCTCGAACGCGTCGCGCATGTCGCGCCATCTCGGTGAGATCGACGCCGCGCTCGATCGGCTGCACCGTACTCCGGAGCAATTCGGGGTCTGCGAGGACACCGGCAAAGACATCCCCTTCGAGCGCCTCGATGTGATCCCCTGGGCACGCACCTGCGATCAGGCGGGTGCGTAATCGGAATCGCGTATCGCAGAAGTCTCCGCGCCGACCCCGTTCGTGCTCGCTTCGGCTTCTTCCTGCGAGCGCTCCGAGCGCAGCAACAGACCCTGATCGCCGAACTCGATATCGAGCGCACGATGGTGCAGCTCTCGGACGCTCAGGAGCGCATACTGGCGATCGTCGACCAGCACGGGCACGTGACTTCGTAGCTCGTCGCGCGCACGTTGCAACTGCCTGGGCGGACCGTGCGATATCACCTGGACGTGCTGATCCAGCACGGACTGCTCGAGCCAAGAGGCAACCGCTTCGTTGGCTGGCGAGGGCGGTGATTGACCAGCATATTCTTGGCTGGCCAGCCGCGCGCCACGGCTGAGCATCGCGTTAGACCGCCGGCCAGGAGGAGCATTTGCCCCGCCCCGTGTCGCTATTCCCGATCATCCTTCCCGCCCTCGTGTCGGCGGTTGCTTGCGGCCCGGTCAACACCGTACCGGAGCCTGTCGCCCCGACCGCCGCAATCCAGTACTATGACCTCGAGGTACCCGCAGATCTCGAGATCAGGTCTGTCGACTTCTCCGCCACGACGTTCTCCGATGTGTCAGGGTCGGGGGGCACCACGTTGAGTTCTGTCGGGGGACGCGCCTTCGTGAAGGTGTACGCCGTGCACCGCACGACAGGGGAGCAATTCCTCCTCTTGTACGAGGATATCGCCCGTCGCAAACGACCGGTTCAGGTCATCCGGTTCCTCGGCGGATCCGACAGTGCGAAAGCCGACTCCACCCGCTGACGGCGCAGGGAAACGCGTCCGGCGCTGCGGATGAGCAAGCGGGATGAGGTAACAGTTTATCTCGGCAGGAGTGGAAGGTTTACAGCGCAGCCGTCGCGTAACTGCCGCGCTCAGCGAATGGGCGGAACAATATGCCTGTCGATGTTCTCGAAAGTTCAGCACTCCACGCGCTACTCGTGCATCGCTTCCCGTTCCTCGCTCTGGTGTTCGACTACAGAGGTTACGGTGCAGGCAGCGGCAGCGCCGAGGAGCCGGCATTCAGTGACTACAGCACTCGGATTATCGAGAGCGGGCGACCGGGCTCGAACCGGCGACGTCCAGCTTGGGAAGCTGCGAGGTTACTACTCGAATTCGCTATACTCGCTAACAACAACGACTTTCATAGCAGCGATAGCGCTCCAACCGGTACTCGATAGCGGATATGCCAACTGCGGTGGGCACTCGTGGGCACCGCGAACAGTGCGCTCCGAAGACGGCCACTTCACCCATGCGTAATGCCAGCTTCGACAGAAGCTCGAGCAGACGACACATCGCCGCCACCGGGAAGCTGGCAGGGGCGATCTCTCACGCACCGGAACTCTCCGATGGAAGTATCAGGATCGTGCCGGTATCCGTTGCGAGCCAGGCCTTAGGCTTTTGACAGTATATCCCGCTCGAACTTGAGCTGCCGGTTCTCCGGGTGCAGTTTCTTCAGCTCTTGCTGTTCGGCGGTGCTCAGGCCAGCGGCTCGCTCACCACGATCGCGCGCTGCCTATGCCATCCAGTTGCGGATGGTCTGTGCTGTGGGTTCAAACTCCTTGGCCACCTCCTCGGGCGAACGACCTGCTCGCACCAGCTCGAGGATCTTATTACGAAAGGCCAGCGGATAGGCGGGATGACTTTTCGGCTGCGATAGTGACAAACCGCGCCGGCAACGTGACCCAAGCCGGCATACTGGTTCACTCGTCGCGGGGGTCACCTCAGCCAGCAAAGCCGAGACAACTCCAATCCGGCGGTCAGCACGGCGACCTGGCCGCACTAAAACGCAGGCGTTTCGTTCGACCGGACGTATCAGAGGACTTGCGCGCCTCTCCAGCGAGCGAGTCGCTCCACACCCTCGCACGCAGGGTCAGCCCATGTTTATCGATGAACGAAATCAGCACCGAGTCGTTTGACCATGGCGTCCAGGAGGCCTGGCTGAAACGGGGGCTCAGTTGCACCGTGAACTCGCCTCGCTCGTGCAATACGGAGTCAAGCCGGATCACAGGTAATCCCAGCTCGGCTTCCAGGTCGGCGGGGAGCGCCCAGCAGCCCGCTGCGCCACCCGCGGCGTGGAGGCGCTCCGCAGGTGAGTAGTTCACATCATCAGTCGTGCCGATCTTGCCGTCCGGACCGACGGACGTGAGGCGGTAGAGCGCTCCGTCCCGCTCGTAGTGAAACGTGCGCCCCCAACCATCGACCGGGCGCGGATCAGCTCCGAGCCGGCCGCATGCACGTACTCCGGGGCACACGGCCGGCAGGCTGTCGGGATAGGCGCCATCGGTCGTCCAGTGTTGGTCAAGAGCCGATGTGAGTACCGCTCCAACCAGACGGGTCACGGCTGATGGGTCCTCGCCGAAGCCGGTACAATCGCGGCTCAGTGCGACTATACCAACTGCCAGCAGCAGCGTTGCGGGTCTCAAGAGCATGTCAAATCTCCGGCAGCAGGGATTACTGCGCGCATTGATGGCCCAAACGACATGGAATCGCCCTCCTCATCCGACCTGCTTGGAACACCACCGCCCCCGTGAAGGTCGGAGGCCTTGACACTCGAATTGAGGTTCTCCCCAACGCTGCTCCAAGCATCATGTCAGTCGGGTGAGTAGCGGTTCTCACCCCGAAGTTGGGCCAGGGAGGCCCGCGGTGACAGGGTGTGGAACACAGCAGCTAACGTGGGCTCTCAGCCTGAACACCCAACGGAATTTCGGAATGAGATTACCCTTGCCTCACGTGGCACACCGAACCGGCGCGGTACCCCCGCGATCAGCTTCGATGTCCTCTTCTTCGTAAGCGTCATCGCAGAGTCCACGAATGCAGTTCTCCCGCAATTTTCGTGGAGCGCGGCGCATGCGCTCACCGGCCACCAGTATGTCGCTCTATGGCGATCGCCAGGACGAGTTGCGTGATCGGGATGACGAGGGCCATGGTGGGACCGGTGTCGTCCCGTGACAGAGCGTATGCCATCCCTGCTGCGCCGACGAGCGTGGAGGCGACGAGGTTCGGGCCGATGCGACCGCGCGAGTCGTTGACGAGGTGCACGCCGAGTGGCAGCAGTAGTGACACGCCTGCGACCGCACCACCCACCCGGCTTTGGTCTGACTGCGTGACCTCGCCGATGAGAAATCCGCCCACCACCAAGCCGGCGGCGCCGAGAATGACGCCACCGAGCGCCATACCTGGGATGCCGGAGTCGCTCGAGCGAGGTTGGACTGGCGTACCGAAAATGGGGCGCGCGGTCGTCACCACTGCCGCGCGCGGCCCGAGCGGAGTGGGGTGGTACTGCGCGCGCGCGGATCCGAGCGGCAACGTCACGAGCACTGCGGACAGCACGCCGACGACTGACCTCACCATGGTCGCTCTCCCCCGCCCGGCCGCAGGCGAGTGGGCTGTGCCCGCCGCCGCCCGACCGACACTGTGGTAAATGTGGTTAAGGCGACGACGCGACCGTACCAGGGCGCGGCGCGACGGTCCACTATAGGGCCGTGATGCCCGAACCGCAAGCGCTCCTTTGTACAACGCGATTTTACGCTGCCGTTCTTCGATGCAGTGGCGCCTGCAGCGGAGTCGCGCGTCTTCTACGCTCCGCGTTCACGGGCTCACCACCCAGAACCCAGCCGATGTGTGGCTGGCCAAAGTTCGGCCTCGACGTGGCGATCGAGGTGCGGCGCGACTACCTGCACACGCGCCGCGGGTCGATCGACGAGCCGTGGTGCTACGCGGCCGTCTGCCGTGTGACGAACGTCATGCGCTCGTACCTGGAAGGCCTCAGTGCCTGAGCCGATACGCCGGGACTCGCTGACCAACCTCGCGGCGTCTGTTCGTCAGCGCCTGCTGAATCTGGCGAGGGCACGCGGCGAGGAGTTGCAACTTGTGCTCACGGGTTACGGCGTCGAGCGGTTGCTCTATCGGCTGGTACGAATCTGCGACGAACCCCGGGCAGTTCATCGTTACCGCCGATAGCCACTGGGGCCCTTGCACCATACGCTCGACGTATGTAGTGTTGAGTAGTGTATTACACACTGTTGTACATAATGAGGTTACCATGCGCAAATCATCCGCACAGGAAAAGTCTCCGGCGAATCGTGTCGCCGAGCGCGAACGAACGGTACAGAGCTCGATTTCGCTCCCACCCTCCCAGTGGAAGCGACTCGACGTGCTCGGTGACCTCACTCGCTGGGGACGATCTGGTGCCGTCGCGGAGGCGGTCGAGCTCTTAACCGCCCTGCCCGTGTCCGTCACGCAGCGGCTGGCAACGCTGAAGCGCACCACGGCCGCCGCCATGCTCGAGGAACGACTGCGAGCCGCCGTCGAGAAAGCCGTGGCGGAGACCGAGCGAGAACTGGGCGATGACCCCCAGGCCGAATTCGCTGCAGCGCTCATCGCCGTTGGAGAATCGGTCCGGCAGTCTCCCGCAGCTGAGATGCCTGAAGCCGAGCTCATAGCGGCCGCCGATGTGGCAAAGCGCTCGAGCCGGCGCGCGCGGCGCCGACGGAACCCCCGGTAGCCAGCGCGGCCCGTGAGCACGCCACGGCCACGCATCGTGCTCGATACTAACCTTCTGGTTCCGGGGGTAGTCGGGGCAACCGACGTTCCCCCGGGACCGTCCGCATCAGCCAGCCTGATTCGAGCCTGGGCCGCTGGTTACTGCACGCTCGTAGTGAGCGATCCGCTCCTCGACGAGTACGAGGATGTGATGCAGCGTCAGCCCTTCGGTATCGCCGTGCGCACCGCCTCAAAGTTCCGCGAGGTCATCAGCGATCGCGCAGTGGTCGTGAAGGTTCGTAAGTCCCGTTTGCTGCTCACGAGAGACCCGGACGACGACATGGTTCTCAAGACGGCAATCGCCGGGAAAGTGGACATGCTGGTAACGAACAACGTGGATGACTTCCGGGAGATCGCCGTGCTCCCCGGCGGGACGGCTGATCTATGCTATCGCGGCGTACGTGTCGTCGGTCTCGCAGTCTGCCTGGCGGCGATCCGCGCGGCGCACGCAGATGCCGAGCACGCGATGCGCCGGCGTCGGCGGTGGCCATAACATCACGCGCGCATGCGGGCTGTACTCGTGCCTCGCGCGCGAAGCCAGTGCGCGTCCCCGCAATGCGCCCCTCACGGAGGACGGCACATCACCCACCGGGGCATATTTTTCGACGCCGCAGATGATACAAGAGCCGACCCCTTCCCAGGGATCGGCCCTCGCATTTCCACGTCGTTCAATCACTTGCAAGGAGCGGGCGACCGGACTCGAACCGGCGACGTCCAGCTTGGAAAGAAGGTCGGGCGCTCGCGTCATATCAGAATCTGCGCTCATTTCAAGCGCTTGACGGCACGCTAGGTGGCGCCTGCGCTCACATGTGAGCGCAGAATCAAGCAAAAATGTGACCCAATGTGACCCGGGCGCTCAGCCCTGACGTTCAACGGCCTGCATCACAATGGCGACATAGGAGAGCCTGAAGGCCTTCAGGTTTATCTTCGCTTCTCCACTCGCGCCCCTGCCGTCTCCTAAAACCACTGCAAGTCTGATCGGCGATCGGGAATGATCTACCAACTCTCTTGCCGCATCCGTGGCGACCTACATCGTGCGTCATCCTCAGTCTTGCGTACGACTCGTGCACCGGCGCTGCGCCGGCGCACTCATGGCCGTGATCCCGTCGCCTCGCTGACGTGCGTACGGGCCCATGTCTGCAGTAGGATCACCATCGGAGACCGCTCACGATCGCCGACATCGCGATCCGGGACCCGCGCGGAGGACGGCACGGACCCGCTTCGGCAGGGTCCGCTCCTCATCGCCCCGCGCGGGCGCGACCCTTCAGACGGCTGCCAGCACGCTCGGATCGACGACCAGATCGTTCTCGACTTTCGTGACTCCCGGCGCTTTGCGGGCAGCCCGCTCCGCGTCCCGCTTCTCGGCGAACGAGCGTACGGTCCCGCGGAGGACGACCGTGTGCCCGTCGACCTCGACCGTGATGCGGTCCGCATCGAACTCCGCGCTCCGCTCGAGCGTCTCCTTGATCTTCTGCTTGATGTCCGACGGCGTCGGGCGCGCGCGCACCGTCACGAGGTTCGTCACCCCGAGGACACCGGTGAGGTAGCGGACGGACCGCTCCGCTTCCTCGCGTTCAAAGTTCCAATCCACGTCTCCCTCTAGTGTGAGCCACCCTTTCTCGACCTTCACCTTGATGCGATCATTGGGAACCAGGACGTTCCACTTGAGCGCATCGAGCGCCGCGCGCGCAATGTCGGGATCAGGACGCGACGAGCTTGTCGGTAGTTTGACCTCGAGGTCGTTGGCCAACGCCTTCACCCCCCTGACTCCGCTGGCGACGCGCTCGGCCCTCCACTTGTTGGCGTAGCTGTCGACGAAGCCGGCAAGGGTGACGACGCCGTCGCGGACCGCGACGGCGATGTCCTCGTCCCGCAGGCTGGGCTCCCACTTCAGCTCATCCATTATGTCTCTCTGAATTTGGCTGTCCGTGCGCATGATGTCCTCCCGCGATTTCGGACCGGGCTCCAGGCGTCCCGCGGTGGGACGAGGAACACCGGATCATCAAATGATCGCGTACCGACTCCAGATGCGAAATCGGGCAACTGGGAAGCATCGCTTCCCATTGCGCCGACAAAGGAGGCCATCAGCCAGCCAACGCACGAATACGCACCGTGTCGGCCAACCCGGAAGGAGAACATCGTCCTGGCCCGACAGCGCACGCTACGCGAGTTGTGTACTCTTCACTCTTGGACGCGCAACACGGATGGATGTGATGCCAGCGACGTTGAAGATTGTGCCGGGCGATCTCGCCTCGTATTTCGATGTGTTCACCAAGCGCTTTCTTCGCGATGGCGCGCCCGAGGCGGCCGATTTCGAGCTGGTCGCCCCCGACTGGGGCGACCAGCTCGCGGTAGAGGGTGCCCGCCTGATCGGCATCACCTACGATGAGCGAACGAGAACCCTCGAGTTCGCGCTGGACTCCGGTGATCATCGCGTGCGCGAGCCACGTGAGATGTGGGTTGTCGAGGAGCCAGACGGCTTTCCTGGCACGATCGAGATAGTGCGCCCCGATGGCACCCGCGAGATCGTCACTATAAGGAAGGTCGGCATTCGGCGCATCGAGTGAGGCGTCGGGTCCGACCGTACCCGTCGTTGCTCCGCACCGGTCACACCCGGGTGTAGACTGCATTACCGGCCGAGAATTCCCGCTTCGATCGCGAACCGCACGTAGTCGGTACGGTGCCCGAGACCGATCTTGTCTTGAATGCGATGCTTGTACGCGTTCACGGTCTTCGTGCTGATGCCGAGCTGCCGGGCGATCTCCGCACCAGTGTAGCCCTCCGCGACCGACCGGACAACGCACTGCTCGCGCTGGCTCAGGATTCGGAACCGGCCGCGTGCCGTCTCGGCTGCGCACTGCGGGACGACGGCGGTAGCAAGCAGCCGGGCGGCACTGGGCCGCACGTAGATCTCCCCGGCCGCGACCACGCGCACAGCTTCCACCAGGTCGCGCGACGCCGCGTCCTTGGTGAGATACCCACGCGCGCCCGCCTGCAGCACCGGGAGCAGCCGCTCACGTTCCGCGTACATGGTGAGCACGAGCACCCATACCTCCGGGAGCGTCTGGCCCAGTTCACGCAGCGCGACAATGCCATCGCCGCCGGGCATCTCCAGATCCAGGACGACGACGCGCGGCTCGAGCCGCCGCGCGAGGGGAATCAACGACGCCCCGTTCTCCGCCTCGCCGACGACGTCGATATCCGCCTGCGCCTCCAGCAGAAGGCGCAGGCCCTCGCGCAAGATCGCGTGGTCGTCGACGAGGATGACGCGAATCACCTCGCTGGCGCGTGGCACCCGTACGATTTTCATGCCGGCGACTGAGGTGGCGCGGCAGCGGCCGCACGAGTGGTGGAAAGGGGCCTGGTGGTGGTCCTCGCTGTGGTTACCGTGAACCAGAAGGTGCTCCCCTGCCCCGGAACGCTCTCTACTTGCAGGCGGCTGCCGTGCGCCTCGATCAGCCCCTTCGCGATGGCGAGCCCGAGCCCCGCTCCGCCACGTGCATGGTGCTCGGCCTGCCAGAACCAGTCACACACGTGCGGCAGATCCTCCGGCACGATGCCAGGGCCGGTATCGCTCACTGCGAAGCGTACAGCGCCGGGGCAGCTAGCGGCGTCACCCACCGTCTCGTCCACCGCCTGCACCGACAACACCACCTGTCCCCCCACGGGCGTGAACTTCATGGCGTTGCCGAGCAAGTTGGAGAGCACTTGCAGGAGACGACGCGGGTCGGCGTCCACCTTCGGCAGATCCGAAGCGCTCTCCACGACGAGGTGCAGCCCATGATCCACGGCTCGCGGTACGAACATCCCCTGAGCCGCGCCGATTACCTCGGATACGACGGTCGGCTTCCGGTCGAGGGCTAGACGGCCGGCGTCGATACTCGTCTCATCGAGTAGATCATCCAGGATCCGCTGCATCAAATCGGTGGCACGCTGGATGATCCGAGCCATGTCGCGCACTCCGCTCTCGGACGGGGACTCCTCATCGAGCAGCGCCGCCGCGCAGACCTGAATGGTGCCGAGTGCGTTGCGCAGATCGTGCGACACGATGCCGACGGCGCGGCCGCGCACGGCCGCAGCGCGCCGGGCAAGGTCGAGCTCCTCGAGCAGGCGATGCTGCTCGCACACGTGACTCATGGCGCGGCGCAGGATGGCTGCGTCGGCTGGTGACTTGCGCACGTAGTCCCGTGCGCCGGCATGCAACGCATCGCGCGCGACCGCCTTGTCGGACGTCAGCACGATCACTGGTACCCCGGGGGCGGCGGCACACACCTCGCGCACTCCATCCACGCCGCGCGTGTCGGGAGCGCTGAGGTCCAGCAAGATGACCTCGAAGTTCGACTGTTGGAGCACTGCGCAGGCGGCGGCGATACTCTCTACGTGCATGAGACGCAGCGCGCCCATGCGTCCAGCGCCCGCCGTGGGCGCCAGGCGCAGCGCTATGCGACGGGCATCAGCTCGATCATGCTCGATGAGGAGCGCGACCGGCGGGACGACAGGTGCATCAGCGGCCACAGACCCCCCTCCCGCGCCCGCATTTCCCGGTGGAGCGCACACGCCGCACGCGGACGCGCGGCGAGACACGAACAGGTGCTCCTGATGCGCGATACCTGGCTGAAAGGGCGCGCTCGACGCATGCCATGGACTCGGCCTCGCTTCGGTTCATGCCGCATAGCGAATGCCAGATGGGCAGCGCTCCACAACCGTACGACGAAACGCCAAGAACCGGGAGCACGGATGGTTGGCGTAGCGCTTGCGGCACGAACGCATGGCGTCTGAATGGGACGCCATCCACCCGCAGACTCAGGCACTGCACCAGGAGGTAAGCGATGGGGCTCGCAATGGTCGGCGAGCAATCCGATCACCAATGACGGAGCAACAGACGATGCTGCACCCCAAGCTCATCGAAGGCGAGGTGCGCGTCATCGGGCCGCGATGGTCATCTCGCGTTCATCAGCTCAAGGCATTCCTTGCCAGGAGCCGGGTGCCGTTCCGCTGGCTCGATATCGAGCAGAGCCGCGACGCGCGTGCCGCGGCGGCACGCGCGGGAAGCAGCAGCGAGCTGGGGGTCGTCGTGCTCTTCCCTGACGGATCCTCCCTGGTCGACCCGGAGCTCCGCGCGGTCGCCGAAAAGCTCGGGCTCGGCACCGCGCCGCGCGCGCGCACGTACGACCTGATCATCGTCGGCGGCGGTCCCGCCGGACTCTCGGCATCCATCGCTGGTGAATCAGATGGCCTTCGGACGGCGGTCGTCGAACAGGATGTGCCGGGCGGTCAGGCGAGCTACAGCGCGAGTATCGAGAACTATCCCGGTTTCCCGGATGGCATGAGCGGGAGCGACCTCGCGCGCCGAATGATCGATCAGGCAGAGCGCTTCGGCGCCGAAATCCTCGTAACCCGTCGGGCGACCCAGTTGCGTGCGAACGGTCAACTCCGGCTGGTGTCACTCGAGGACGGGGCCGAGCTGTCCGCGGACGCCGTGCTCCTCAGCACAGGCGTCAGCTTCCGCTGGCTCGATGCCCCCGGGTGCGCCACCCTCGTCGGCGCCGGCGTCTACTACGGAGCGGCCACGGCAGAAGCCACGACCTATACCGGACAGGATGTCTACATCCTGGGCGGGGGCAACTCGGCCGGCCAGGCCGCACTACTCCTCGCCCGGTACGCGCGCTGCGTTACCCTGCTCACTCTGGAGAGCTCGCTCGAGGAGTCCATGTCCATGTACCTGGTGGAGCGCATTCTCCGGACTGACAACATCGCGGTGCGCCCGAATCACACCGTCGTCGGCGCGGAAGGCAGCGGCCACCTTGAATGGCTCACGATCCAACACGTCACCACCGGTAGCTCCCAGCGGGTGCCGGCGGACGGGCTCTTCGTGTTCATCGGCGCCACGCCAAGCACTAAATGGCTCGCGAACGCGGTGGCCCGAGACCAGGAAGGCTTCGTGCTCAGCGGCCCCGAGCTCTGCATCGCCGACCAGCGCCTACCCGGCTGGCCGCTGGATCGCGATCCCTACGCCTTCGAGACGAGCATGCCCGGTGTGTTCGTCGCCGGCGATGTGCGGAAGGGCTCAGTGAAGCGCCTCGCGTCGGCCATCGGGGAAGGAGCCATGGCCGTTCAGTCCACGCACCAGTATCGCAAGCATAGATAGAAGCGGCTCCCGGTCTCCCTGCGCTCGAAACCGTACTAGGAGTGGCGGTGGAGCGGTGCGCGACGACTACTCGACGCGGGGAGATGAAACTTCTCGTTGGGTGCGATCGCCTGATCGACGTCGCCGACGCCGGCCGGGGATCGAGTCATACCGGTGCCTCCCGCCATGGGCGCGAACACGCCGGGGCGGCGCGCGAAGGTCGCCGAGGCGCAGGAGCAGCCCGAGAGCGAGCACGAACACCGTGAGCGCGAGGAGCCGCAGCGGCTCGAGTCCAACCGCTACGAGGAGCAAGATTTCCCGCAGCGCACCGACGATCGTCGCCTCGACCATGACGTCCACCGATACGTGATGATCGCGCAGATAGATGATGAGCAGTCGCTGCACCTCGATCAGGACAAGAATGAAGAGCGCCTGCGAGATGACGTCGCGGATGATGAGATTGGGGGCGAGCACGTTGGAACCGATCGACAGCAGCGAGCGGACCATGACGCCGAACAAGGCTACCGCGAGCAAGACGACGAGTACGTCCTGCACGGGCTCGAGGAAGCGGCGCACGAAGTGGTGCACGGCCGTGTACGGAACGTGCATCGGCCGTCCGTGTGCCGGCCCGTCGTGCTGTGAGATCTCGGCAGCGGTGTTCAACCGTGCATCCATGCGACCTTTGGGCGCCCGGGATTAGCTTCCGCCTGCACGCGCCGTGCCCCAGGCGCGCTCACCTCCGGGAGCTCCGCTCACGACGAAAGCTACTGTCCCCGCTACTCGTCTCGGGTCCCCCCGCTTCGAGTTTCGCCGTACGAAGACTGCTCATCGCCGGACCCCTTCGGGAGACCACGGAGGCGCAGCTCGACGGGATCGATGGCCGGTGGGTCATCCGCGTCATTCTCACCGCCGAAAGACGCCGTCTCGTCTCGTGCATTGGGAGGCCGATCGCCTCGCGCGTGGATGTCGATCGTCGGCTCGCCGTCCGGGCCGGCGGTCAGGCCGCCGAGCAACTGCCCATCCCGGTAGACGAGCTCCGAGCCACCCGATTCGTTGTAGTCACCACCACCCCATGATCCAGCCATTCGGATCTCGGCGTCCGGCGGAATGTTGTCCGCACTGGGCGGGTACACGCCACTGCGACCAACCTCATCCCGGCGTCCTTGCCCGCCACCGGGCTCTCCGGAATCGCGCCTGCCCGGCGCGCTCTTCGGGTTGTTCGCCGAGCGCCCCCGGCGCTTCCGCTTGTTGTTCATCGGCCACTCCCATTCGATTATCCGTGATCGCCGCGCGGGTACACGCCCGCGTAATTCACACGTGTTGGGTCCTGGCTCCGCCGCGGGTGATGCTACCAGGCTGCGCGAGAGGAGAAGAAGAGTCCGTCCCGGCGTCGGGGTATGCGCTGCGGGCCCCGCATGGCAACGTCATGCGAGCCCACTCCGCCCCGGATCTGGTTGCGCGTGTCTCCTCTGTGTGGGACGCGGCGATAATTCACGCGACGTTGGTCGCTGGCGAGGCGGGACGACGTGATAGAGCGCACAGCACATGCCGTGACCGGCGCCTCGCGTCACGTGGGCGATGCCAGGCGGCCCACGAGTCTCTCGCTCGCCGTCCACGGTGATGCCCGTTGGAGGGACTGCCGCACCGGGCGTTGGTCGACTTGGACAGCTCTCTCGCGCACACGCGCGCTGCGCCACGAGTCCGGCTTCGAAGACCAACAAGCCCGAACTGGCGGCTCGACTCGAGGCACGCGATGCGCTTTCGCCGGACGAAGCGCTGGTCTCGACGATCGCCGAGCAGCTCGCGCTACCGATCACCCGACGGCGACCGCGTCGGCCGCGCGAGCGGAGCGGCAAAGCATCGCGCCCGCGGACAGGCTGACGTCCGCCGCACTCGACGATGCCGTACGCACGCGATTGCGCGAGCACGACGCGCATACGTACGTGGGCCGGGCATGCGTCGCCCACAAGGTGACCAGGCACGCGCCGAAGACCCCTTCCAGGTTCTCGGATTTTGCGAGCAGGGCGCTGCTGGCGCGCCATGTCCGAGTGGTCGAGTAGCTATCAAGTTCGGAAGCTCGTCGAGGAGCTGGAGCTCCCCGGCCGCGACGCTCGTTCTCGGCCACACGCGCGAGCGGGCTTTGCTTCGGCGTGCGCTGAGTCGCGTACCGGATGCTCAGGAATGTCGAGGCCCCCACCGAGCGCGGATGGCGGACGACAGCTCTGCTATCTGATCGCCGGCGGCTGCCTCATTTCCGTGCCCGTTGCGCGCGCTGGCGGCGCATCGGGGCAACACCGGTCAGTGCCTGACCAGCGCTGATAGAAGTCCGGCAACGCGTGCTACCTCCTGTCGCCATCTGACGGGGACGGGAGGCCGGTTGGGCACAGTGAAACACCGGTATGACAGTTCGCCGATGATGCCTCGTCGAATCAGCGCCCCCACCGGATCCTGGAATGGGGTACAAGGAAAACATCACCGGAAGCCAAATGGCTTCCGGTGATCGGATGTGATGCGACGGCAAGACGTTCTATAGAGCGGGCGACCGGACTCGAACCGGCGACGTCCAGCTTGGGAAGCTGCGAGGTTACTACGCTGTCTCGCTATACTCGCTAATTACATCGACTTGCGGGCCGGCTATAGCGACCCGATCACCCTCGGCTGGCGAATATACCGAGCGCGGTGGGCACTCGTGGGCACCGCGAAACGCGCAACTTGAAGGGATCTGCTGGAGACGCACTTACTGCTCCGC
>JBIQMO010000077.1:0-15861 GCA_044463245.1 Gemmatimonas aurantiaca | reverse complement strand
ATGAACACCACGAAGCGCCCCTCGGCGGAGGTGATCTCCTTGAGCACCGCCTTCAACCGTTCCTCGAACTCGCCGCGGAACTTGGCGCCGGCGATGAGCGCGCCCAGGTCGAGCGCGACGAGACTCTTGTCCTTGAGGCTCTCCGGAACGTCGCCGTTCACGATTCGCTGTGCGAGCCCTTCGACGATGGCCGTCTTCCCCACGCCCGGCTCGCCGATCAGCACCGGATTGTTCTTGGTGCGCCGCGACAGAACCTGCACCACGCGGCGGATCTCCTCGTCGCGGCCGATGACCGGGTCGAGCTTACCGCTGCGGGCCGCATCGGTGAGGTCGCGCGTGAAGCGCTCGAGCGCCTGGTACTGCGTCTCGGGGTTCTGATCCGTCACGCGGTGCGCGCCGCGCACCGACTTGAGCGCCTCGGAGAGCGCCTGGCCAGTGGCTCCCACGGAATCCAGGATCTCCCTGGTCTCCGTCCCACGCACCGAGGCCAGCCCCATGAGGAGGTGCTCGGTGGAGACGTATTCGTCCTTGAGTCTGCGCGCCTCGGACTCGGCCGAGTCGAGCACCTGATTCAGCTCTCGCGAGACGGACGGCTGGACGCCGCCCGACTGCCGCGGATAGCGCTCGGTCACGCGCTCGACGCGTGCGGTAATGTCGGCGACATTGGCACCTACCTTGTGCAGGAGAGGGATGACGATCCCTTCCTGCTGGCCGAGCAGCGCGAGAAGGAGGTGTCCGTCGTAGACCAGTGGATTGCCGTTGCGACGGGCGATGGAGGAGGCCTCGTTGAGCGCCTCCGCGGCCTTGACGGTGAGTTTATCGGGATTGATCATCGTTCTCGGTGCCTAATAATGTACCTTAACAATATTGCTCTAAACTGTTGTCACACAGCATAATGACGACAGTGTTTGGCAAGTTCGATGCCGGACTCGCCTGCCGCCTCGTCACATATTTCTGCCGCACTGGCCATGCCCGTTCGAAAGCGGAGCGGAATCCTGCCGAGTTGCCAGATCCGACCGCGCGCGTCGAAGCGGTTGACTCGACCACAGCCACGATCTACCCTTGCCCACCATGCCAGGACCAAGGTGCTCGATACTCGCGCTGCTCGTGTTCGGAGCGTTGACGGGATGCAAAAGCTCGGCGGAGCCCACCGCGGCCGACGACTCGCTCTTCGTGAGAACGATGGCGGATCTGCGCAGGATCAGGACCGATCCGGCGCTCGACAGCGCCGGTCGCGACTCCGCGCGCGAGGCGACGTTGAGCGCGCACGGTGTGACCGCCGATGAGCTGGTGGAGATGGCGCGGGAGCTGGCGCAGGACCCCGGGCGCGCGCTCGATGACTGGCGTGAGATCGAGCGCATGGCGGCGCGCGGCGATAGCACTCGCAGCTCCAGAATCATGGAGAAGAGCGACTCACCCCGGTAAAGCGAAGAGCGCGGCGCAGCCGGATCCGGCGACGCCGCGCTCGCGTACGTGACGATTGTGGTCGTCATCGCATCATGATCATCTTCTTTCCGATCGATCGTCCATCTACTTCGAGCAGGTAGATGTAGACCCCAGACGGCACCTCCTGCGAGGTGTTCATCTGCTTGCCATCCCAGTACGCGGTGTACGTGCCACACGACAGAGTGACGTTCACCACGGGCTGACCCTCTCCTCCCCCGCCTCCGGACTTCAACACCGGGATCGCCACCAGCTGCGCAAGAACGTTGTAGACGCGCAGCGTAACCTTGTGTTGTCGGCCACCATCGGCCGTGCAACCCGGCGGATCCCCGAGCGTGAACGGGATCGTCGTAGCCTGGTTGGAGGGGTTGGGATAGTTCTGTCCGAGCTGCACCCCAGGGCTGCGCTCCGCCGCCGGCGGAGGGTTTGGCTCGCCCTGCGCCATCGCGACTCTCGGCACGAGCGAGCCCAGGGCGAGCACGGTAAACAGCGCCGCCCAACGGTGCTTCATGTGCCTTCCTCGACAGACGCGAAATGGTGCTAGGTAGACTCCTTTACAAAAATGTATACAAGTACGACTTGCCGGCGAACATACGGCTCGGGCGCCGTTCCTGTCAAGCAATCCTCGCCGACATTAACCGTGCCGCCGCCTCCCGCCCCCAACTCCCTATCACCCGCGGCCGCTCACCCCGCCCCGATCGGCTCCCCTCGGATGCCTCCAACCCAGCCCATACCCCAGCGCGCCCCCCCTGTCCCCCTCAGCCCATCGAGGCTCTCTCGGAGGCGATGAAGCGCTCTCCTCCACGCCGCTCCGTGACTCCGGTACGGTCCCAGTACTCCAGTAACGGGATCAGATACTTCCGCGAGAGTCCCAGCGCATCGCGCAGCTCCGCTGGAGAATACGGACGGGCCGGCGACATCGCTGCGCGGAGCGTGCCGGTGAGCGCACCCAGCGCTCGCGTCGCGTAGTAGCGCTCCACCTCCACCTGCACCACCTCGCCATCGCGTTCGAGCAGACGGAGAAGTGCTCGCGTGTCCGCACCGCACTCCGCCTCGAGCTCCGCCACCGATGGCGGCTCCGCACCGGCTGCCTGGAGGGTCTCCAGAATCCGACCACGCACGCCCTCCGCATCGCGCGAGAGCACGGGCGCCCAACCGGCCCGCATGGCAACTGCTCCGCGAAGCTCCAGCTTCCCCTCGCTCTGCAGCCCGGCCAGCACCGCTTCGGCAACCTGCGCATCCACGCCGAGCCGCGCGCGCAGCGACTGCAGCGGCGCGCCCGACTCGAGGGGGAAGCGCTCGTGAAACTCCTCGAGCGCAGCCACTGCCTGCTCGGCGAGCGAATGGAGTGTGTCTTCCGTGTACACGCGCTCCCCCACCGTGCGCAGCCCGTCCGAATCGGCGAGGAGGTTGGGAAGCTCGCCGGGAAGCGCGCCCGTCCGCACCGGCAGCGAGGCGACATCCACGCCGCGCGCCATGGACGACCCGACCACCAGCGGCAGACGTTCGCTGGGAGACGCCGCGGAGTCGCGCCAGGGACGCGAGCGGCGATGCGGCGGGAGCGGATCGTTGATGATCCCGCCGCCGATGGTGATGAGCGGCGACGCGCTGCGCAGCACGAAGCGATCGCCCGCGCGCGCCACTACCGGCTCGTCGAGCACGATCCTCGCCTGCCGCCTCCCTCCCGGCTCGAGCGCTCCGCCCGCGGCCACCACGCGCGCGCCGGTCTCCGTGGTACCGAGATGGAAGCGGACCTTCGTGCGTGGCCCGATGGACGACGGTGCATCCGCGAGGAGCGCGACTTCCGCGAGTACCGAGTGCGACGCACTCCAGGCGCGATCGCTCACCAGCACCGAGCCGCGATGCAGCTCGCTCACCTCAACGCCCGAGAGCGCGATCGCGGTCCGCGTACCCGGTTCCGCCTCCGCGCGCGCGGCTCCGTGCGACTCGATCCCGCGCACGCGTGCGGTGAGATCGCCCGGCAGTATCCGCACGGCCGCATCGCGCGCGAGCGAGCCGCTCCACACGGTGCCCGTCACCACCGTCCCCGTACCGCGCACCGAAAAGGCGCGATCAACGGGGAGACGAAAGAGGTCGTCGGCGGCACGGGCGGGGATCGCGGCGGCGGCCGCGTGCAGCGCGTCGCGCAGCTCGTCCATCCCTCGGCCGTCCACGATCGATGTGGTGCAAACCGCGGCGCCCTCGAGCGGCGTGCCGGCCACGGCCGCGCGCACATCTTCCCTCACCAACTCGAGCCACTCGTCGTCCACGAGGTCACACTTGGTGAGCGCCACCACGCCGCCGCGCGTGCCGAGTATTCCGAGGATCGCGAGATGCTCGCGCGTTTGCGGCATCACTCCCTCATCCGCCGCTACCACGAGAAGCGCGAGATCGATTCCCGTCGCGCCCGCGAGCATGTTGCGCACGAAGGCCTCGTGACCGGGAACGTCCACCACTCCGAGCACGCCTCCGTCGCGCATCGCGAGCGATGCGAAGCCCAGATCGATCGTGATCCCGCGACGCTTCTCCTCGGCGAGGCGGTCGGTGTCCACCCCCGTGAGCGCGCGCACGAGCGCGGTCTTGCCATGGTCGACATGGCCGGCGGTTCCGAGGATCACGTTGCCGTCCAGGCACCCTTCTCCCATGCGTCGAACGCGCGAAGCGCGCGACCGTCGGAGAGGTGCTGTTGCAGGAACTGTCGAAGCAGTCGCTGGTGCGCGCGGGCGTCCCGCTCGCCGAGCGCGCCCACGCGCCCCGCGCTGCTCCAGGTCTCTATGCACGCGCGCGCGGCGGCGGGAAGGATGCGGTCGCCGCCGTAGCTCCGCGAGCAGGCGCCGCAGAGCACGCCTCCAGCGGCGAGACTGAACTGAAGGTCCTCCCCGGCCGCGACCGGCGAATGACACGCACCGCAAGACGTCACCGCCGGCGCGAAGCCGAGCCGGGCGACGAGGTGCCAGGCACCGCTCAGCGCGGCCTCCGTGGCCAGCTCGGGTGCCGCCGCGGCGATCGCGTCGAGCGCGGACACGAGAGCATCGTAGAGCGTCTCGCTCGCCTCGTTCTCCGTACCGAAGCGAAGCACCAGCTCCGCCACCGCGGAAGCGCCGGCGAAGCGGCCGAGGTCCATCCCCAGCTCGGGCCGCACGCGCACGACATCGAAGGCACCTAGCGTCTGCAGGTCACGCCCCTCCTTCAGGTGCAGTTCGGCCACCCCCTCGGCGAAGAGTCCAAAGGCACTCCCGAAGCGGCTGCGCGAGCGCTTCGCACCGCGAGCGAGCGCCGACTGCACGCCCGCCTCGCGCGTGGCCAGTCGGACTATCCGCGAAGTCTCGGAGTAGTCGAAGGCGTGCAGCACGACCGCGGGCGTGGTGACGAGCATGACCGAAAGATAGCCACGGCGGGCGGCACCGGCGCTCAGAGCCCGAGTCGCATCCTCACGCCCAGATGCACCGCGCGCCCCGGGCTGCGGAAGCCGAAGATCTGCTGGTAGTCGGTGCCGAAGAGGTTCTCGACGCGCACCGTCAGCGCGAGCGGATTGCGCTCGACGCGCGAAGGGAGGAGCGCCAGCTCGCCGGAGAGATCGACCTTCGTGTACGCCTCCGCCTCGACCCGCTGGAAGCTGGCAAAGTCAATGTCCACCCTGTTCCCGACGTAGCCCACATCGAGATGCAGCGCCCCACGCGGCGATGGCCGAACGCCGATCGATAGTGTGGCGAGGTCGCTCGGTCTGCGCAGGAGCCGCTCTCCCTGCACGTACGTCGCGCCGGCCCCTGCATCCACTCCCGCATCCGTGACGCGCGTGGCGAGGCGTGTGTAGCTGGCGCGCAGATCCCAGATGCGCGCGACGACGGCGCGCGCCTCCACCTCGGCGCCGTTGGCGCGCGCGGCGCCCACGTTCACGTAGTTGGGTGCGCCCTCCGAGGGTGGCATCGGATCGTATTGTATTATGTCGCGGAAGTGCTGGTTGAAGTAGGTGGCCGAGAGAACCACCGCTCCGCCCCCGAATGACCGCGAAAGGCCGAGCTCCCAGCTGTGAGTACGCTCGGGACGCAGATCCGGATTGCCGAGCACGAAGGGCGAGGTGGACGATGTCTGATCCACGGTCGGCTCCTTGAACGCCGTCCCCAGCGACGCGTGCAGACGGGTACCGGCGCCGAGCAGGTAGCCGGCCGAGAGTCGGTACGTGGTGAAGGTTCCGAATGCCGAGTTGTCATCGAGGCGGAGTCCCGCGCCGAACGACGCGCGCTCACCGATGTTGCCGGTGGCCTGTCCGTAGAAGGCGTTCACGGTTCTACCACGCGCCTCGGACCCGGAGCTGTGCTGCCGCTGGCGCTCGTACTGCGTACCGGCGGTGAGTGCGAGGTCGGGCGATGCGTAGAACGCGAGCCGCGCATCGGTGCCGGCGCGGTAGGTGCCGGTGCGAGAGTCGTAGCAGAAGTCGCACTGCTCCTCCGGTGTGTCGGGGAGATCGGCGGAGCGAGTGTGTGCGTCGGAGCCGGTGAGGAGGAGGCGCGCCTCGAGCCGCCGCGTGAGGAAGCGTCCGGCGTCGATGGAGCCGACGGTGCGTGTGACGTCGTGGAACTGGTTGCTGTCGTCCGGCACGCCGAAGCCGTTGGTCGGGATGTCGGATCTCGCGTTCACATGCCGGAGCGAGAGACGGATGCTCGAGTGCTCGTCGGGAGCGAGGCGCAGCGCACCGCTGTAGTCGTCCTGGCGACTGGCGTTGTTGAAGTCGTAGATGCCGTCGGATCCGTGGTGGCCGAGGGAGAGCGATCCGCTGACGCGGTCGCCGCCGCCGAGGATGGCCACCCGGCCGTCGCGAGCGCCATAGCTCCCCCCGCTCAGGTCGAGCGAGAGCCGCCCGGGGCCGCGGCCATCACGCGTGAAGATCTGCACGACACCAGTCACGGCGTTCGCACCATAGAGCACGCTCGCCGGACCACGCACGACCTCGATGCGGTCGATGTTGTCGATCCCGATGTTGGCGATGTCGATGAAGCCGCCCGGATCGTTCACTGGTGCTCCATCGACGAGCACCTGCACGTAGTCGCTCTGGCCACCGCGCACGAAGAGCGAGGTCTGCCCGCCATACGAACCGCTGCGTGCGGCGAGCACGCCCGGTACGAGCTGCAGTGCATCCTGCAGCGTGGTGATCTGCTTCTCGCGCAGCTCCTCGCCGGTAAGCACGGTGGCGGTGATGCTGGGCGCCTGCTGTGCGACATCGAGACGCGTGGCTGTGACGACCACCGGCGCGAGCACCGTCGCCGTATCGCGTCCGCTCTCCTGCGCACGCAATGGCGCGGTGCCGAGCGCGGTGGCACTCACCACGAGTGTAATGGTCGTCGCGAACAGCGCCGCGGCGGTCGAGCGCGAGCTGCCGGTCACGGTCGGAGTACCCACTCCCGCTGCAGGTATACAGCGGTCGCCGGGGAAGCGACGACGGACAATCTGGCTGCGAAACATCGTATGCCCTTCTCGCTGGTTCGGGTTGATCATGGCTGCGGTTTGCGTAGTGGCAGAAGCGCCGGTGCACCAACCGCCGGGTCGCGCGTGACGACCAGCGGCCAGTCGTAGACCTGCTCGAGCACCGAGGCGCGCATCACATCCATCGGTGCGCCGGCCGCGGCGACCCGGCCACGGTCCAGGAGCACTATCTCGTCCGCGAAGCGCGCGACGAGGTTCAGCTGGTGGCTCACGAGGAGCACCGCCATCCCCTCGCGCGCGAGTCGTGCGAAGAGCTCGAACATCGCCATCTCGTGTCCCACATCCAGGAAGGTGGATGGCTCGTCGAGCACCAGCGCGCTTCCGCCCTGTGCGAGCGCGCGTGCGATGCGCACGCGCTGCCACTCGCCACCCGAGAGCTCGTCGGTGGCACGGGCTGCCATGGCAGTCACCCCCGCGAGCCGCATCGCACGATCGATGGCGGATGCATCCTCGACGCCCTCGGCGCTCCACGTTCCCTCGTGCGGGTAGCGGCCGAGGGCCACATACTCGCGTGCAGGGAGCGGAAAGGTGAGCGACTCGCTCTGGGTCACGACCGCTACGCGTCGCGCCAGCTCGCGCCGCTCCATGGAGGGAAGCGGTGCGCCGTCCACGCGGATCTCGCCACTCTCCAGAGGCATCAATCCGAGGAGCGTTCTCACGAGCGTGCTCTTGCCGCTCCCGTTCGGGCCCACGACGGCCGTGATCCTTCCCTGCTCCGCGGCGAGCGACACGCCATCGAGGGCGGGCCGCTGCGAGCGCGGGTAGCGCGCGACGATCTGCTCGAAGGAGATCATACGAGCCGCCGGAGCTGCACCAGAAAGAAGGGCACTCCCACCAGCGCGGTGACGGCGCCGAGCGGCAGCTCGATAGGAGGGTGAGCCACCCGCGCGATGATGTCGGCGAGTACGACGAGCGCCGCTCCCGCGATCGCCGATCCCGCGAGCAGCGCGCGATGGCGGCGGATCCCCGCGGCGCGCACGATGTGCGGTACGACGAGCCCCACGAAGCCCACCAGCCCCGCCGCGGCCACGGTGGCGGCCGCGAGAAACGACGCCACGAGATAGATGCGCTGCCCCGAACGTCGCGCATCGATCCCGAGTCCCGCCGCCGGCTCCTCGCCGAGTGCGAGGATGTCGATCTCCCTCGCGCGCCAGATGAGCGCGCCGCCGGCGAGAAATGTGTAGAGCGCGAGCCAGCGCACCTCCACCCATCCGGCGCCGGAGAGCGATCCCATCATCCACCAGAGCGCGCCGCGAACGGTGTTGGGCGGCGCACCCGCGAGCAGGACCATGATCGCCGCATTGGCGAAGGCACCGATGATCACGCCAGCCATGAGCAGCACGCGCGGATCGGCGCGCCCGCCACCGAGTGTGCGCGACACCGCGAGCGCGGTGAGCACCGCGGCCGCCGCGCCGGCGAAGGCGAAGAACGGCAGCGCACCCGCCGCCGTGATGCCGAGCGCCACCGCGGTCACGGCGCCCACCGCCGCTCCACCCGACACACCCAGCAGATACGGCTCCGCCAGCGGATTCCTGAGCGATCCCTGTAGTGCGGCACCCGCGATGCCGAGCGCCGCACCCACGAGGAGCGCGAGCACCGCGCGCGGTAGCCGGAGCGTGCGTACGATCGCCAGCGTCTCGGCGTCGCCCCTCCCCGCCACGGCCGCCGCCACGGCGGAGGGTTGCAGCGGCACCGTGCCCAGCGCCACGGCCGCCACCAGAAGTGTGCAGAGCACGGCGATCGCGATTCCCCAGAACGCGGCGCGCGTCACGGTAGCCCCTTGGCATCGGGGTGCAGCAGCCGCGCGATGGAAACCGCCGCCTCTCCGAGCCGAGCGCCCGGCCGCCCCACGAGCATGGTGTCCACTACCACGATGCGCCCGCTCCGCACGGCGCCCACGGAACGCCAGGTAGCGGACGCACGCATGTGCGCCGCCCCCACCGGACCTGCGATGATCACGTCGGGATCGCGATGGATCACATCCTCGATCGATACCGTTGGCGATGCAGCCGCGACGTCGTCGTAGATGTTGCGCCCACCGGCGATCTCGACGAGGTCGTTCATGTAGCTGCCCCGCCCGATCGTGATGATCGGTGCATCCCAGATGTGCCAGAAGACGCGCGGATGCTGGAGCCGACTCGTCACCTCGCGCACGCGCTCGAGCGTGGCGGTGACGCTGTCCACCACTTCGCGCGCGCGACCACTCTCGCCGGTGGCCTCGCCGAGGAGCAGCGTGGCGCGACGAAAGTCCGCGAGGCGGTCCACCTTGAGCGCCACGACACTCACGCCCGCCGAGCGGAGCTGGCGTGCCGCATCGGCGTTGTCGGCGCTCGCGTAGAGCACCACGAGATCCGGCCGCTTCGCGAGCACCGCCTCGACGTTGGGCCGGAGCCCGGGACCCAGATCGGCTACCGCGAGCACGGAGTCGGACCACTTGTCCCACTCCGTCCGACCGACCATCCGCGGCCCAGCGCCGATGGCGAAAAGGAGATCGGTGGTGGTGGGATTGAGCGAGACGATGCGCGCGGGATCGGCTGTCGCTCCCGTCTGCACGGGGACCCCGAAATCGTCCACGCTCGCCGTCCGGGCGCGCGCGGCGTCACCGCGCTCCGAGCAGCCGAGTACCACCAGTGCGAGAACCGCTACGAGCGCGCGCAGAAACAAGAAGGGCACCTTCCCCATGAGGAAGATGCCCGTGTGCGATGGAGCGTACGCTCTCCGCGCAAGCGCTCTACGCCACCAGCCCTTCCACCGAGGGTCTGTTGTAGTGGCGCGGACGCGAGGCGTCTCCTGGCTCCGGGGCGCGCGGCTCGCCTTCCCGACAGTGCGTCAGTGGCATCTCGAGCCGAACGTCTGTGAATCCCCGTTACAGTGGCGGGACCGCGCCGGAATCGCACCGGCTTCCGTGACCCGCATCCGCAATGTGATCCTGCCGTTCGCGGCTGAAGCTATCCGCGACCTCTTCGAGCGTCAAGCTCGGCGGCGAGCGCTCGCTTGAGCTCAGCACGGCGCGCACGATACGCTTCGTCTGCCGCCGCGCCCCCCGCCCCGTTGCGCTCGTGCGCCTCGTCGAGTGCCGCTATCTCGCGCGCGATCCGAGCTGCCTCCGCTCCCTCGGCGCTCACCGGCGGCGCCCACGTCGAAGGCATCGTGGGAGACGGCGAAGCGATCGCGCCCGCCGCGGCACGTCTGCGCGAGAAGTACAGCGCGAGCGCGGCGAGCATCACGAGCGAGATCACGGCGATCAGCACCAACTGGAAACGCTCGCTGAGCGGCGGCGTCCCCGGCGGCGGAGCGGTGATCGTGAAGACGCCGTTCTTCGGCGCGTCCTGCGCGAGGAAGCGATTGAAGGTGCGCCCCTCGAGGGATGCCGGCGCGACCTGAGCCAGACGCGCACCACTGACCTTCGCTCCCGGCTCCTCCAGCAGTACCTCCAGCACCGGCACGCTGTCAGCGAGCGGGATGTCGAGTGGGAAGGCCGACTCCGGGAGATAGTAGGCGAAGGAGAGCTGCTTGAGACCGGGCGCGAAGGGCGCCACGGTCGTCACCCTCCCCGAAGTCGCGCTGATCGAGCTGGGAGAGATGTCCGCCTGCGCGACCTGGAAGTTCTCCGCGGCCGCGGGAAGGACGGTGGTCCATGTGGGATGCGCATCGTCGGGCGACACGCGGGTGAGCGTGGTATCGTTGGAGATCTCGTACACCTCCACGATCTCCCGCAAACCCGCCGTGTTGGGGCTCGACACCACGATGTGCCGCCCCTGGATGTGCAGCGGAATCGACGCCGACGTGGTGTCGAACACGGTGATCAGCGCATCGTCGCCTGTCACGCGTCTGTCGCGCAGCGGAGTCGAGAAGTACGCGACGCCACCGTAGGACACCGAGAGGAAGTAGATCGCTTGAGTACTCCCGCGTGCCCGGTAGCGAAAAGCGTAGTCGCCATTCCCCCGCGTACGGGTGGAGTCGAGGGGGCCGGAGCTGTCGGGTCCCACGCGATGCAGCGTGACCCAGACGCCCGGCACCGGGACGACGTCGCTTCCCGTCGGGCGCATCACCCGGCCGCTCACGTAGCGTGGAGTCGTGTCGGCCACCGTCTGCGGTGCGTCCGCACCGGGTGCCGGCGCCTCCCGCACCGTCGCGCTGTCGGCCGTCCCCGCCAGCTGACCAGCGGCACCACGCGTGCCTATCATCATCGCCGCGAGCAGCAGTACGCACGCCGACACAAGGGAAAGGCGGTCGCGCGATGCGACCGCCCATCCGCGGTCCGTTCGGGGTAAAGAGAACGCTGAACGGATCACAGGTTGAACTTTCCGAAGTCCTCCGGCCGCATCTTCTCGAGGTATGCTTTCAGCTGCTCCGCCTTGAGATCCCGCGGCTCGGTCATCCCGCCACCCATCGTGCCGGGCTCCTCGTCGGTCGAGAAGTCCAGCTCCTCCGCCTCCGCCTCCTCTCCCTCCTCCACGGCGAGCGCGGTGAGCAGCGATTCCTGCGCGAAGATCGGGGCGGAGAGGCGAAGCGCCAGCGCGATGCTGTCTGAGGGACGCGCATCCACGTGCAGCACCTCCTCGCCCCGATAGATGTGCAGCTCCGCGAAGTACGTGTTGTCCTGCACCTTCGTGATCTGCACGCGCCGCAGCGAGCCGCCGAGCCCGGTGATGAGCCGCTTGCAGAGATCGTGGGTCAATGGCCGCGGGGGGCGAATGTCGTTCATCTCCATCACGATCGACTCTGCCTCCGGCTGGCCGATCCAGATCGGGAGGAGGCGCTCCCCATCCTTCTCCTGCAGGATCACCACGTAGGTGTTCGATGCGCTATCGAGGCCGAGACGTGCAACCTTTACTTCCACCATGATCAGCTCCCTTCCAGACGCAAGCGTGCCACTGCACGAATAATACGCGGTGTCGCGGACTTCCTCAGCCACCCCGCATCTATCAGACGTACACCGGCCGCAAGAGGCACCTCCGGCATCTTACCGGAGCGCTATTGCGGCGGCAACCCGTCGTAGGGGAAGGGATCGGCCCCGCAGCTGTGGCGCAGGCGGCGCTCCAGGAGGGTGGCCACATCCTGCGCGGTGCGGAGCTTCAGAGCCTCCTCCATCGTAGAGGCCGCATCGGATGTGGATACACCGCGCACGAGGCGCTTGACCAGCGGTACGGCGCGCGGAGCGACGCTCAGCTGGCGCACGCCCAGCCCGATCAGCGCGAAGGCGGTGAGGGGCTCGGAGGCCATCTCGCCGCATACGGTGACGCCCAGCCCGTTCGCGTCACCCACTTCCACTGTGCGAGCTATGAGGCGCAGGACGCCCGGATGCAGCGGCGTGAAGCGGTCGGCGATGTTGGCGTTGCCGCGGTCCACTGCGAGCGAGTACTGCGTCAGGTCGTTCGTCCCGATGCTGTAGAAGGAGGCATCGCCGACGAAGCTGTCGGCGGCGACCGCGGCGGCCGGAGTCTCGATCATCACGCCGAGCGGGATGTCGACGCGATGCGGAATGCCGCGCGCTTCGAGGTCCTTCGCCTCCGCCTCCATCATCTCCCGCGTCTGCCGAACCTCATCCACGCTGACGACCAGCGGGAGCATGATTCTTAGATCCCCGTGCGTGGCCGCGCGCATCAGCGCACGAAGCTGCGGCCGGAATACCGCCGGCTCGTCGAGGCACATGCGGATCGCGCGCCAGCCGAGGAAGGGGTTCGCCTCCGGTGGATAGCCGCCCACGGGAAGCTTGTCGCCGCCGATGTCGAAGGTGCGAATCACGACCGGCCGGCCGCCGAAGGACTCGAGCACGCGGCGGTACGCCCGATACTGTTCCTCCTCGTCGGGCATCGTCGCGCGCCCCACCACCAGGAACTCGGTGCGCATGAGGCCCACGCCGTCGGCGCCGCTGCGCGCGGCCGCCTCCGCATCCTCCGGGATGTCCACGTTCGCGTAGAGAGTGATGCGCGCGCCGTCGGTGGTGACCGACTCCGCGCCTGCCTCGCGTGCCAGCTCCTCTCCCACCGCCGCCTCGCGCCGCGAGCGCTCGCGGAAATCCTCGATCTCCGCCTCGGTCGGGTTGATGTAGAGCGTACCCGTGGTGCCGTCGAGGATGGCCATCTCGCCGCCGTGGAGCCTCTCGGTGGCGGTTCGCAACCCCACCACCGCCGGGAGGCCGAGCGAGCGGGCGAGGATCGCCACGTGCGAGACGCGCGTCCCGGCATCGGTGGCGATCGCCGAGACGGCCTCGCGGTCGATCTGCACGGTGAGACTCGGCGCCAGGTCGTGCGTGACGAGAATCACCCCGGCTCCCTTGGGGAGGTCGAGCGGATCGTGATCGGGGAGATTCAGGAGCAGCGAGAGGACCCGGATCTGCACGTCGGCGATGTCGCCCACGCGCTCGCGCATCATCGGCGAGGCGTGGCGGGCGAAGTGGTGGCGCCACTCGAGCATCGTGATCTCGAACGCGGACTCGGCGGCGAGGTTCTGGCGGATCAGACCCTCCACTCGCCCTATGAGCTCGATGTCTTCCAGGATGAAGAGCTGCGCGTCGAAGATCTTCGCCTCCTCCTCGCCGGCGTGGCGCGCGGCGCGCGCGCGCACGGTGCGGAGTCGCACGCGCGCCTGCTCCAGCGCCGAGTGAAAGCGCTGGATCTCCGCCGGGATCGCGTCATCGTCTATGATGCGCTGCGGCACCTCGGGCACCTCCCAGATGAGGACGTGCACCGGTCCCACGACTATCCCGGGCGACGCGGGGATCCCCGCCAAGCGTCGGTCCATCACCCCTCCCCGAACCTCGCGGCCACGAGATCGGCGAGCGCGCTCACGGCCTGATCGGCGTCGGGCCCCGACGCTCGTATCAGCAGCTCCGCGCCGAACTCGGCGGCGAGCATCATCACGCCCATGATGCTCTTCCCGTTGACCTCGAGGTCGTCGCGGACCATGGTGATGTCGCTCTGAAATTTGGAGGCGACTTTCACCAGCTCGGCCGCGGGCCTAGCGTGGAGCCCATTCCTGTTCACAATGCGCACGGATCTTTCCGTCATCATCGAGCGACCGAGTAGATGATTAGCACCGCCAGCACCGCGAGCGCCACGCGCCACCCCTCGACGCGCGCGTGCAGGCGTACGAGCACCACTCCGAGAACTGCGGCGATGAGTAGCGCAGTCGCTATCGCGACGCCGCCCACCGCCCGCACCACCTCGCTTTCCGGTACCGGTGGTACCGGCAGCCCCTGCAGTATCCGCCAGATCGAGAGCGGCAGCGCAACGCCGGCGAGCGCCATTATCGCCCTCGACAGTACGGCCGGGCCGCGCCTGAGCAACGGGCCGCCCAGCGACGACGCCACACGAAGACCGCTACGCCAACCCGCTCTGAGTCCCCAGAAGCGGACTCCCAGGTGACCGGCGTTGTAGACCACGAGGAAAACGAGCACTACCAACGGTGCATCCGCCCGCAGGCCGAACGCCAGTAGCGCCAGGAGCGCGCTGAACGGGAGCCACCCTGCCCACACGAGCCGATCGCCCAGGCTTCCGAGCGGGCCGCACATCGCCGTGCGGAAGCGCTCGATCTGCTCGGGTGGACGTCCATCCAGCTCCGCACGCGCGAGCGCGCCGACGGCCACCGCGGCGAAGTACGGCTGGGCGTTGAAGTATCTGGACTGCCGCGCCATCGCCTCGCGGTACGCGCGCCCTCCTCTCCCGCCCGGCAGGAGACGCAGCGCAGGCTCGATGCAGAAGCCGAGTCCCGGTCCGAGCATCAGCTCGTAGTTCCACGACGCCTGGATAGCGAGGAGGCGCGTGAACATCACCAGCCGCGTGCGCCAGGGAAGGCGCGGCGTCTCCGCAGCGACGGCAGTGGTCGCGCTCATCGCAGCATCAGGATCGCGATTCCCATCACGAGCCCCCCGAGGAAGAACCAGCGCGCGCCGACCACGCCCTGTGATATTCGCCACGCCGCGCTCCCCGCGACCGCCGCGGCCACGGCAGCCAGCACCACGTGCGAGGGCGTGCGGCCCAGCGACCAGTGCGCGAGCACCCACGAGGCTACCGGCGTCCAGACGAGGAGCGCGACCAGCGTGAGGAGAAAGCCGCGCACCAGGTCGCCGGTCAGGCCACGCAGCTGCAACCCCGCCACCGCGCCGGGACGCCCCGTCTCCAGCATCCCGAGCTCGCGCCGCACCCACACCCCGTTCAGGCGCCGCAGACCGTACATGCTCCACCCGCCCGCCCACGCCGTGGCTATGGACGCGAAGATCGCCATCACTGCCGCACCCGGCAACGTGTAGAACGCCGCCGCCATCGCGCCGCCTACCACGGAAGCGGTTCCCCACTCCGGATAGCGCGACGCGCCCACCGGGAGCATCTCCAGAGCGATCATCTCGAGCACCGCTCCCGCCACCAGCCCCGATGTGATGTCGCCCGCCAGGGCGCCGCCGAGTGTGGCCGCGACGATGGGGCGCGAGATCATCGCCTGCGGGAAGCTCACTACGTCGAGCCCCAGCACGGCCCCCACGATCGCCACAGGGAGGAGCGAGAGGAGGTCGGCGCCCGTCACTTCTGCGCTCCACCATCGAGCAGCTCGCGCAACGACATCGGCCGCGCGGATGGTACATCCTGCGCGGTAACCACGACGCCACCCTCCTGAAGCGCACGCAGGCCGCGCTCCTCATCCGGCGTGAGGAAGACGTAACGCAGCTTCTCCGCACGCCCCGAGCGATGATGGATCCCGCCCACGTTCACCGCCGGGATTCCCGGCACCGAGGCGGCGAGACGTCGCATCGTCTCGACGTCTCCGGTGAGGAGGATCCCGGGGCGCTGATCACCGCGCCACGTCGGCATCGCTTCGGCCGCCTCGCGCACCGATGCGAAATAGAGATCCACGCCGGGCGGCACGCCCATGCGGTAGAGCTCCTGCTCCCAGTCGCTCGCCGCGACATCGTCATCCACGAGCACTATGAACCCGATGTTC
>JBIQMO010000076.1:0-16322 GCA_044463245.1 Gemmatimonas aurantiaca | reverse complement strand
ACTCGCTCCGTCGCTCATTGCTGCTTGACTTTCAAGACGGTTGCTGACCCCGTCGTGACCTTATTCTATTCCCCCCGCCACCTCGGCGATGGTCTCCGCATCGAG
Organism: Gemmatimonas aurantiaca; assembly: GCA_044463245.1. GTDB lineage: Bacteria > Gemmatimonadota > Gemmatimonadetes > Gemmatimonadales > Gemmatimonadaceae > JADGGM01. The sequence continues at coordinate 16,217 of JBIQMO010000076.1, read as the reverse complement.
GATGGCGTCGTTGGACTCGAAGAGGCGGGCAATGCAGCGCTTGTGGACCTTCATCTTGAAGCCACCGATGCCGATTGCGCCGAAGGTGGTGATGCTGCCGCGCTTCTCACCGTTGTCGGTGACTTCGATTCCCTCGATGCCGAGCGGGGGGACGGCGTTGAGGTCGCAGGCGACGAGAAGACCGGGCTTGCCGCTCCAGGCGTCGCGCGGGACGAGCAGGATGCCGGCGGGGCCGGCGTTGAGGAGGATCTGAGGCTCCACATCGTCCATGATGCGGCCCGCCTCCGAGGAATCGTGCATCACCGCGGCGTGGATCTCGCCGCCGAAGCGATCTGCGATCACCTTGCGAATGCGGTCGCCTTCCTCCGCCTTGCGCGAGGTGATGGTGACGTTCGCGCCCGCCTTCGAGAAGAGCCCCGCAGCGCGCATCCCCACCGGCCCCGTGCCCGCGGTGACGAGCACCTTCTTCCCCTCGACGTCGCCCACCGCGCGCACGATCTTCTCCACCGCCGCGACTGCGGTGGTGTTCGACCCGTTGGAGTCGAGCATCATCGAGACGCGAAATCCGTCGAACACAGACTTCTCCGCGGCCGCGAGGAGCTTCTCGCCCTCGCTCATATCCGTGCCGCCAATGAACAGCGCCGTGTTCTTCAGATCCTTCGGCCCCCTCGTGAAGATGCAGCCGTGCACGAGGTCCCGAACTTCCTTTTCCGTCACCCCTCCGCGACTCATCACCTCGTCCGCCCCCGCATCATAAGCCACGACCGCGTCGAATACGCTGGGAAGGCGAGAGGAGTCGATTTGGAGGAGGAGTCGTTTCATAGTGAAAGGCCGAGTGAAGGGAGACAAGGTGTCAGGAGGCAGGGCGGGCGGGTGAAACAGGGTTCAGGAGGCAGGGTTCAGGGTTCAGGTACTACCTCGGGAGCCGTCATCCCCGCGCAAGTAATCGGCCGTCATCCCCGCGCGAGCGGGGATCCATGTTCAGTCCGGCTAACATGGATTCCCGCTTTCGCGGGAATGACGGTGGCAGTGGACGCAGTACCTGAACCCTGAACCCTGCCTCCTGAACCCTGCAGTTCCCGCCCCGCCTCCTGAACCCTGCAGTTCCTACTTCCCCTCCGCTCCCGCAGCAAAGGGATGCTTCGCACTCGCTTCGTTCTTCAGGACGTCGTCGATCTTGGGCTGGCCGGCGAGGGCGCGCTGGATGGACTGCTTGGTGGCGGTATAGTTGTAGTCGAAGATCTTCTGGTCGTCCTTCGCGTCCCAGTGGATGAAGACGCCGACGAGAATGCAGTAGTCCTCGACCTTGTCGCGCGGGATGATCCCTTCCTTCACCGAGTCGACCACGGCGCGGGCGACGGCGGCCTGCGCGGGGCCGAACATCTGCACGGCCTGCGTGGCGCCCTTGATGGTCACCTTGTTGAAGAGGATGGTGTCCGGCTTCGCGGGAAGGTTGGGGGTAACGACGGCCAGGAGTGTGGAGTGTCCCTCACGCTGCTTCGAGAGTCCGTCGACGAACGCCTGGCCAGCAGGTCCCGACTTCGAGCCGATGATGAGATCGATGTGCGCGACCTCGTTGCCGTCGCCGACGAGCGACTCGCCAATGAAGAAATCCGCTGCCATGGTCGTTACCTCCGACAAGATGTGGTTATACAACATTCACGCGATCGCGTGGAATGCTTCGTGTACGATAGCATCCGCGATGCGCGACTAGAACCGGTTCGGTACCACCCCACGCCGATCGCGCTGATCACCATCACATGTCGGGCTCGCTCGGCTCGCGTCCTGCGACGCTGCGCTGCACGAACGCCCGCGGTCGCCGCTCCGTCCCGACGGGCGAGCCGAAGGGGAAGTGAGTATGAAGAGGTCGAACGGAAAGTGTCAAGCACGTGCGTCAGGGGCTTCTCCCATATTCGATGCTACCCTTCCTCCGTACCAGTCATCGTACACAGTTTTCGACCATGCGCATACCCATCGACACATTCCGGCTCGCTAACGGGCTCTTCGTTACGCTCTCCGAGGATCACACCGCACCGATCGTGGCCGTGAACCTCTGGTATCACGTGGGCTCCGCCAACGAGCGCGCCGGGCGCACGGGCTTCGCTCACCTCTTCGAGCACATGCTCTTCCAGGGCTCCGCGCAGGTGGGCGCGAACGAGCACTTCGAGCTCGTTCAACGTGCCGGTGGCACGTTGAACGGATCGACCTGGCTGGAGCGCACCAACTACTTCGAAACGATTCCCTCCAATCAGCTCGCACTCGCTCTCTGGCTCGAGGCCGACAGAATGGGCTATCTCCTTCCGGCCATGACCCAGCAGAAGCTCGATACCCAGCGCGATGTGGTGAAGAACGAACGACGGTGGAGCGTGGACAACCAGCCGTACGGCACCTGGTGGGAACGGCTCCCCGCCCTCGCGTACCCGCCGCATCATCCATTCCATCACTCGCTGATCGGATCGATGGAGGACCTCTCGCAGGCGAGCCTCGAGGATGTGGCGACTTTCTTCGCCACCTACTACACGCCCGACAACGCGGTCCTCTCGATCGCCGGCGACTTCGATCCCGCCGAGGCGCGCGCTCTCGTGGAGAAGTTCTTCGGGCCGATCCCCTCGGGTGGGCGCAAGCCGCCTCTCCCCGACATGTCGCTGCCACCTACCTTCGGCGAGTGGCGGCGCGAGGTGGTACCCGACAACGTGGTCGTCCCCCGTCTCTTCCTCGCCTTCCGCTCCCCGGTCTTCGGATCGCCGGAGTACTACGCCGCGAGCGTGCTCGGCGCGATCCTGGGGATGGGGAAGGGGAGCCGCTTCCAGAAGCGGCTGGTGCGCGAGCGGCGGGTCGCCTCCGATGCCTCGGCCTTCACCTTCGACCTCGCCAAGGGCGCCGACATCCTGGTGGCCGACGTCACCGCCTACCCCGACGTCGCCGCGGATGTGCTCGAGTCGGAGGTGGCGCGCGAGATTGACGACGTCTACAGGAACGGGGTGAGCGGCGCCGAGGTGGAGCGTGCGATCGCCCTCGTCGAGACGGGCTTCGTGTCGGCGCTGCAGTCGGCGGGCGACCGCGCCGACCGGCTCTCGATGTTCGCCACCTTCTTCGGCGACCCATCGCTCGTGAACGAGCAGGCCGATCACTATCGCGCGGTCACGGCCGAGGACGTGAACAGGTTCGCACGCGATCGGCTGGGCGAGGACAATCGGGTGAGTCTATTGTACGTCCCGCGCCAGCCGGGCGCGGATGACGGCGAATCGGAACGGAGAGTGGAGAGCGACGAGGAGGTGGGGGCGCTATGAGCTCGCACGACAACGACGACATGAGTAGATCGAGGGAGCACGACGCGGGCTCGGTCCCCGCCCTCGGCGTGAACGCACCCGCGCCGCTTCCGCGCCCCGAGCCGGGCGCGCCGCGGCCATACCGGTTCCCGGCTTTCGAGCGCGCAACGCTGGAGAACGGACTGGGCGTCATTGTCGCGCCCGTACGCGCGCTCCCGCTCGCGACGGTGATGCTGGTGAGCGACGCCGGCGCATCCGCCGAGCCGGGCGGACGCGAGGGAGTCGCCAACATCACCGCGCGCGCCCTCCTCGAGGGAACGAAAGGGCGCGGGAGCGATGTGACGGAGCTCTTCGAACGGCTCGGCGCGAGTATCGGCGCGGGCGCCGACTGGGATGTGTCGACCGTGGCGATGACGGTGCTCACCTCGCGACTGAAGGAGGCGATGCAGCTCTTCGGCGAGGTGGTGCTCGATCCATCCTTCCCCGAGCGTGAGCTCGAGCGGTTGAGGGCCGAGCGGCTCGCCGACATCCTGCAGCTCACCGCGGAGCCGCGCGGGCTCGCCAACGAGATGTTCTCGCGCGTCCTGTACGAGCAGGGATCGCGCTACGCACGCCCGGAAGATGGAAGCGCGAGCACAGTGCGCGCCATCGCCAGGGAAGACGTGGAGAGCTTCTACGCGGCGCGCTATCAGCCGTCGGTCTCCACGCTGATTGTGGTGGGCGACGTGAGCGTGGACGATGGGGTGAAGCTCGCCAGAGAGACATTGGGCGGGTGGAAGGGGAGCGCGAGCGAGTCGCCGCCGGTGAAGGTGGCGCCGGCGCGCACCTCACGCGCGGTGCACATCGTGCCCAAGGCGGAGGCGCCGCAGTCGGAGCTGCGCATGGGGCACATCGGCCTCCCGCGCGCGCACCCGGACTACTTCCCGGTGCTCGTGATGAACTCCGTGCTCGGCGGGCTGTTCTCGTCGCGCATCAACCTCAACCTGCGCGAGGTGCATGGCTACACGTACGGCGCCTTCTCGGGTTACGCATGGCGGCGCGGTCCGGGGCCGTTCGTGGTGTCCACCGCGGTGAAGAGCGACGTGACGGCGGAGTCGGCGAGAGAGATCCTCCTCGAGATCGAGCGGATGCGCACCGACACGATCAGCGAGGAAGAGCTCTCGCTCGCCACGAGCTACCTGGGCGGCGTCTTCCCGATCCGCTACGAGACCACCGACGCGATCGCGCGCGCACTCTCGGCGCTGGTCATGTACCGGCTCCCGGAAGACTATTTCGACAGCTACCGCGACAAGGTGCGCGCGGTGACCAAGGTCGACGTGTTGCAGGCGGCCGACCGGCATCTCCACCCGGAGGAGCTGCAGCTCCTCGTGGTGGGCGACCCCGGGGTGGTGCGCGCACCGCTCGAGGAGCTGGGCTTCGGTCCCGTGGAGATCCTCCCCGCGGACATAGAGGAGAGCGAGCTGGAAACGGTGGAGCAGGAGGGCGGCCGATGAGCGGCGATCGTGCACCCGGGGGCGGAGTGGATGGCGTGGCGGAGAGCACTGCCGACGGCACGGTCGACAATGCCGGGGTGGGCGCCCCACCCGATGGAGTGGGGAAGATCGGCAGCACGAGGAAGTACACCGGGCGCATCATCAACGTCGACGTCGATGATGTGCGCTTCCCCGACGGATCGGTGGGCAAGCTCGAGATGGTCCGGCACCCCGGTGCGAGCGCGGTGCTTCCATTCCTCACCGATCCGTCGGGCGATGACCCACAGGTGCTGCTCATCCGGCAGTACCGCTACGCGGCCGAGGGGTACGTGTACGAGGTGCCCGCGGGGCGGCTCGATCCGGGTGAGACTCCGGAGGAGTGCGCTGCCAGAGAGCTGAAGGAGGAGACCGGGTGCAGCGCGGGCTACATCGAGCACCTGTACACCTTCTATACCACCCCCGGCTTCACCGACGAGAAGATCCACGCCTTCATGGCGAGTGATCTCACGCGCGGTGAGAGCTCGCTCGAGGCCGACGAGTTCGTCGAGACCATCTCGCTCCCGTTGTCGCGCGCGCTGGAGATGATTCGCGAGGGGAAGATCGTGGATGCGAAGACGGCTCTGACCCTGATGTACGCGGCGGGGTTCGAGCTGGGGATGTAGTGGGACGCGGGATCGGCGCAGGGGCGGCGGCGCGTACAGGGGCGCCTGCTCGGGTACCGTGTTACGTCAGCTTCCGTCGTTCTTCGTCCGCGCTAGCGCTGCGGCGTCTGGTGAAGTCCAGATGATGATCCGTGGGCAGTCGTCGGCTCCGCTGAATTCGGCCGGCGCGAAAAGTCCGCTGGAGTAGACCTCGACCCCGACGATGTCGTCGAGCCAGACCAGATCGTTGATCGGGAAGAAGTCGCTGTCGGTCATGTGCCCGCCGGATACGAACATCCGCTGCGTGCCGGTGAGGTCCTGCGCGTCCGGGCTCCCGGCCGACGCAGGTGTACCGTTCCCGCTGCCCGACGAAGTATCTACTTGAACCATGGCGGTGGAAGAGGCGTCTGCGTCGCCCTTGCCGAAGGCCCTCATGACCCTGTGCCCATCGAGGTAGACCACTGCGGCAGCGCAGATGCTGCCGGGATTGGATGGGGCCACCGTGTAGTCGAAGCTTCCCGAGCGCTCGACTACCACACCGGGGACTCCGCGCAGGAGGTCGGTGAAGCGGAGCGGCGCACGCCTCTCTATGTCGGCGCGGGTGATGAAGTGACCGAAGCCTGCATGCATGCGTTGACGGAAACCGGCCAATCGCCTGCTGGCGCTACTTCCTACTCCGTACACCTTCACCTCGCTCAACACCTCGGCGACTTTATCGAGCGTGACGGTGGTGGATGCCGTGCGGTCGCTCGTGAGATCCACGACCGCGTACACGGGCGAGTAGCCGATGTGCCGCACCTCGAGCGTCCGGGTTCCGGCGGGGAGGCCGGTGAGAGTGAGTCTCCCATCGTCGTCGGTGGTCCCCGTGACGCCGCTTCTCTCGATGGTGAGTCGTGATCCCGGGAGCGGTCTTCCGTCCTTGCCTCGCACGTTCACCGTCAAACGTGCGTGCCCGCGCTGGAGAGTATCCGTGCTCGCGCCGCCGCTCGTATCCACCACGGCCAGGACGGCGCCCTGGGGCGGGATGAGAAAGTCGCGATGGCGCACGCCGCCGGGCGGGACGCGCACATCGATGATGCCGCTGGAGCTGCCGGCGATCGTGGCGTGCGCCGCCACCGGGCCGGCGGTTGGTACTCCACAGATGGCGTACCAGCCCGCGCGGGTCGCCTGCGCCGAAGCCGAGCGCCGCGCGGGGTGGATCTCCTTTCCGTCGGCGCTCACGGTAACCTCGGTCCACTCGAGCACCACGGTGCCGCCGTCGAGGTGAGCCCCGGTGTCGGCATCGCGGAGGAAGCCGAGCATCAGGCCCGAGGAATCGGTTGGCTGCGCGACAGGGCAGATCTGTGAGCGGACCGTGCGCTGCGTCGGGATCGAGAGTGAGAGCTGCGGTGCGCTGCCGTCCACCCTCAATCTCAGCGGCGGGACGTCGAAGCCGAGCGAATCGAGGAATGGGTGTGTGAAGCCGATGAGATACGTGCCAGGCTGCACACCGCCGATCAGGAAGTTGCCGACGGAGTCGGTCGTGGCGCTGAGCACACCTCCGTGCAGATCGCTCGCGGCCAGCCGCACCGTCGCTCCGCCGAGTGGCCGGCCGCTCAGACTGTCGTAGACAGTGCCGGCAACGGTGCCGAGCGTGCTGCTATCCTGCGTCTCCTGCTGGGCCGCGACACGGGTCTCGGGAGATGCGAGTAGCGCGACGAGTGTCGCGATGCCGGAGAGTGCGAGCGGGAGACGTGGCAGCATCGGAGTGGGTCGGAAGTTGGCTACCAATCTGCCGGAGTGGAAGGATACCGCAACAATTCAACAGCGCCCGGTCGAATTGCAAGCGGGCTCGAGTATGCGCCTTCCCGAGCCCTGCTCCTACCGCCCGCCTCCATCGGCGCGATCGAGTACGTCGGCGTCGGGGGAGGTCCAGATGAGGACCTTGGGACAGAAGTCCCACCCGCCGATATATTCGGCCGGGGCGCCGGTGCCATGCGGATATACCTCGATGCCGACCACCCAATCCATCCAGACGTACGAGTTCAGATCGTCCATGTCGCCCTTTATCCATCTTGGAACCGGGTGCCCATCGACGTATACGCTGACCGAACAGCGAGAGTGCGGTAGCGAGGGCATCAGTTGATAGCCGAAGGCCCCGACCGGCTGAACGTTGATGCCTGGCAGCCCGACCAGCATGTCGGTGAACCTGATGGGTCCTCGCTTCTGGATGTCGGCACGTGTGAAGAAGCGTCCCCACCCCGCGCGCATACGCTGGCGAAAGCCCTCGAGCTTCTTGCTCAGCGCACTTGGCTCGCCGTACACTTTGACCTCGCTGAGCACATCCGCGATCTTGTCGAGCGTCACGACGATCGACGCGGTGTGGTCGCTGGACAGATCCACCGGCACTCGCTTGGGTGCATAGCCTATGTAGCGCGCCTCGAGCGTCTGCGTGCCCGCTGGCAGCGCGCTCAGAGCGAAGCGCCCATCGTCGTCCGTGCTTGCGGTGGCGTCGCTCCCCCAGATGTGAAGTTGGGCCCCATGGAGCGGCCTCCCGCTCCTGTCGTGCACCAGGCCAGCGAGTCTGGCACGACCGCGGCGAGCGGGTACGATGGCGCCCTTGCCGACATCTCTGTTGCTCGCGTCGGCGACACCTGTCGGCACCACCGCAACGGCCGCGGCTCCCCTCGGGATGTTGAAGTCGCGATGCAGCATTCCTCGTGGCGGGACTCTCACATCTATGTAGCCGGTGGAATCGCTGCCGATTCTTGCATGGGCGGCGATCGGCCCCGCAGTCGGTACTCCACAGAGTGCGTACCACCCAGCGCTCGTCGCCCTGGCGCTCACCGATATGCGCTCGGGGACTATCGACTTGCCGTCCTTGCTTACTCGCACTTCGGTCCATTCGAGGACGACTCGACCGCTGTCCAGATGCACACCCGTATCGGCATCGTGGAGAAAGCCGAGCAGGAGTCCGGAGGAGTCGCTCGGCTGCGTGGACGGACAGAGCTCATTGCGGATAGCGAGCGGCGTCGGGATGGCCAGTGATACACTGAGCGATCGAGTGCCGTCCACCCGCAACTTCAGCGGCGGCACATCGAGGCCGAGCGAATCGAGGAATGGATGCGTGAAGCCTATGATGTATTGATTGGAGGTCACGCCGTTCAGCAGAAAGCGCCCGGCGGAATCGGTGAGCGCACTCAGTACTCCGCCGTCGGCGTCTCGTGTGGCCAGCTGGACCAGCGCGCCGACGAGCGGCCCTCCGCTCAGGCTATCGTAGACCGTACCGGAAACCGTTACGGTGGGACTGTTCCCTCCGGCTGGCTGCTGAGCCGCTGCCGGCAGTGCGAGGACGGCAAGGAGCGCCGGCACTGCAGCGAGGGTTGCTGATCGGAGTACGAGCATGGGAATCGTTGATGAGTGCGAAGGGGACGGCGGTGGTCTACCTCGACTGCCAGACGGCTCCAGGGTGGATCATGCTACTGTTGCTCGCCGATCGATGGGAGGTTCGGGACGGTCCAGATTACGACGCTGCCGCATCTGCCCCTGCCGAACTGCGGTGGCGTATCGCTGCTACCGGCATAGACCTCTATGGCGGCCACCTCGTTGGGGTCGACCAGCACATCGATACCGGAGGGATCGGTCAGTCGAGTCCCGTTGATGTAGATGTCGCTCACGCAGCGGTTGCCATACTCGCGCGTCGAGACGATCGTGTATTCGCTGTGGCTGCCGGGAACGACCTTCACGCTCGGCGTAGAGCGTAGCAGGTCGGTGAAACGGAGCGGGCGCGCCTTTTCTATATCTGCTCGCGTGATGAAGTGGCCGAAGCCGAGCTTGCGTCGCTGATCGAAGCCGGCGAGCACGTGTTTCAGCTCGGTATCCTGGCCGTACACGATCACGTCGTTCAGCACATCGACCCGCTGGGTCATCGCGACAGTGATCGACACTGTCCGATCGCTCCGGAGATCCACCGTGACGCGCTCGGGCGAGTAGCCGACGTGGCGGGACTCCAATGTCTGGGTACCGGCCGGCAGCTGCGATATCGCGAACGTCCCGTCGTCGCGCGACGTGGCCTCGAGACCGCTCCCCCAAATTGCGAGCTGAGTGCCTGCGAGCGGCCTGCCGTATTCATCGCGGACAGTCCCCGTCAGCCGCGCGCTGCCGCGACGTACGGGAGTCGCATCCACCTGGTCCGGTTGTGCCGCTGTCACGATCGTGGCCGCCGAGTCGCGAGGAATGCCGAAGTCGCGGTGCAGCACGCCGCGCGGATCCATGTCGACATTCACGAAGCCGCTCGCGTCGTCCCCGTTCCTCGCTTGCGCGGTGACGGGCCAGCCGGTTGGCACACCACACACCGCATACCACCCGGCGCCGGTGGCCCTCGCAACCAGCGATCTGCGTTCGGCACGCGCCGGCTTCCCGCCTTCGCCGACCACCAACGCCGTCCACTCCAGGATCACCGTGCCGCTATCGAGGTGCATGCCACTGTCGGCATCACGGAGAAAGCCGAGCATGAGCCCCGATGAATCAGCGGGTTCAGTGGCTGGGCAGATCTCGGCGCGAACCGCGAGCGCCGTCGGGATGGCCAGCGGGATGGTGATCGATCGAGTCCCGTCCACCTTCAACTTGAGAGGCGGAATGTCGAGGCCTAGCGAATCCAGGAATGGATGCGTGAAGCCGATGAGATACTCGCCGGGCTGCACACCGTCGATGGTGAAGTTGCCGGCCGAGTCGGTCGGCGCGCTCAGCACACCCGCTCGGAGGTCGCTCGGTGCGAGCTGCACGAGCGCGCCCGCCAGCGGGTGGCCGCTCACACTATCGTAGACGGTACCGGAGATCGTGACCGATGTCGCGCCGCCGTCACTCGGTTGCTGCGCTACGACGGACTCGTTGAGTGACGATGCCAGTAGTCCCACGACTGCAGCGATGGCGGATATGATTGCTGCTGATCGTTGTGGCAGCATGCGGGTGGTGTGTGCCGTATGTGTGATGTTCTCTTACCTGTCCGGGTCGGGCCCTGTCCACACCAGGATGCTTCCGCACTTGCCGTCGGAGTATTGCGCAGGTACGCCGGCGGGACCGGGGTAGACCTCGAGCGCCGCGACATCACCTGGCAGTAGCATGGCGTTGATGCCGGTATCGTCGATGAGCCGTGTACCGTCTACGTAGATGGCCGGCTGGCAGGTGCCGCTCGGGTTGACTCCTGCGCCGCGCGACGAGAGGATCGTGAAGTCGAAGTACGAAGTGGGCACCAGCTTGATGCCCGGTATCCGTCGCATGATGTCGGTGAACTCGAAGGGCTGCATGCGCGCTATGTCGGCGCGCGTGAAGTAATGCCCCATCCCGCGCAGCCGCCGCTCGAGGAAGCCGTTGATGTCGCCGCGGCGCTTGGTGGCCTTTCCGTATACGGTGACTTGGTCCAGCACGTCGGCGCGCTGATCGAGGATGACGGTCACGGAGCGGGTCTCGTTGCTCGCGAGATCCACCGCTACTCGTCTGGGCGCGTATCCCACGTAGCGCGCCTCGAGTGCATGCGTCCCGGCCGGAAGCCCGGAGAGCGTGAAGCTGCCGTCGTCGCGAGTGCTTCCGCCGATCCCGCTCCCCCACACCAGGAGCTGCGCACCGGAGAGCGGCTGCCCCTGCACGTTGCGCACCACACCGGAGAGGCGCGCGCTGCCGTGGCGGATCACGAGCTCCGCCGCCGCCGATGCCTTCCTGTCGTTATCGCTCTTCTGGTTGTCGCTCACCGCGACGGCTGCCGCGCCGCGCGGAACGTAGAAGTCACGGTGCAGGATTCCGCCGGGTGGAACGTTCACCTCTATGACGCCGCTCGCATCCTTCCCCAGCTCCGCATGCGCGGCGAGCGGCCCGTCCGCGGGTGCGCCACAGAGCGCGTACCACCCAGCGTCGTTCGACCTGATCGGTACTTTCCTGCGCTCGGTGTGGATCCCCTTCTTCACCACCAGCTCGGGCCAGGTCACCACGGCGGTTGCGCCTGGAAGCGGAACTCCGGTGTCGGCGTCGCGGATGAAGCCGAGGAGAAGACCGGTCGAATCGCTCGGCTGCGTGCCGTCGCAGAGGAGCTGCCGGATGGTAGGCGCCGAGGGTATCGCGAGCTTTACGTCGACTGGCTCATCGGTGCTCACATCGATCGTGCGCGGCTGCACGGTTAGGCCGAGCGAGTCGAGCACCGGATGCATGAAGCCGACGATGTAGAGTCCGTGCGGTACACCCGATATCGCGAACGCACCGTCGGCGCCCGACGTCGCGTTCCATGCCCTCGCGTTCTCTCCTCGCGCCACCACCTGCACGAGCGCGCCGGCCAGCGGCTTCCCGTCGAGACTGTCGAATACCACGCCGGAGACGGTGGCCGCCGCGGCAGTGGAGTCGGGCCGACCGGTGTCGGCGGTCTGCCGGGCCGCGGCAGTCGAGTGCAGTGATGCGAGCAGGGCGGCGGATACCGCCACCGCTACCACGGCGGAGAGGAATTTCGGCTGGTGTGGCAGCATTCGTGAGAGTGCGAGGGTCGGTTACTTCTGCGTCGCCCGGAGGTCCGGTCCCGTCCATATGAGGATGGTCCCACATCCTCCCGATGTGTACTGCAACGGAGCACCGGCTGGACCCGCATACGCTTCCATGGCTGCAATGTCGTCCGGCATGACGAGGCCGTCGATGTCGCTGACATCGTAGATCCTCATCCCGTCGATGTACACACTCGGTTGGCATCTCCCACTGAACCCGGCGCCGCGCGAGGAGACGATGCTGTAACCGAACCCGCCGTCGCGCATGACCTGGAAGCCAGGGATTCTTCGGAAGAGATCGGTCAACTGGAATGGGTGCTGCTTCTCGATGTCCGCGCGCGTGAGGAAGTGACCGAAGCCCGACTTGCTGCGCTGCAGGAAGCCGGTGAAGTCGCGAGACCGCTTGGTGCGCTTGCCGTAGACGACCACCTCGTTCAGGACGTCGGCGCGCTTGTCGAGCGTCACCGTCACCGATCGGGTCGCGTTGCTGACGAGGTCCACGGTCACCTTTTCAGGTGCGTAGCCCACGTAGCGCACCTCGAGCGCCTGGCTGCCCGCGGGGAGATCGCCGAGCGCGAAGGTGCCATCGTCCTTCGTGCTCCCGGTGACGCCGCTCCCCCAAACCACGAGCTGTGCTCCGGAGAGCGGGCGCCCCCTGTCGTCGCGCACCACGCCGGTCAGCCGGGCGCTCCCACGCCGCACGGTCTCTCCGGCAGCCGCGGCTGCGCTGTCATTCACCGCTACGGTAGTCACGGATGAGCCGCGCGGGATGTTGAAGTCGCGATGCAGGAGACCGCGTGGGGGGACGGCGATCTCTATGAAGCCGGTGACGTCGCTCCCCAGCTCGGCGCGCGCCGTGAGTGGGCCGTCGGAGGGTACGCCGCAGAGCGCGAACCACCCCGCATCGTTGGCCTTGGCCGGGACCTCACGCCTCTCGGTGTGGATTCCCTTGTCGACCACCAGCTCTCGCCAGATCACCACTACATTGGCGCCGGCCAGCGGGGCGCCGGTGTCGGCATCGCGGACGAAGCCGATCAACAGCCCCGATGAGTCGGCGGCCGCAGCTGGTTTGCAGAGGAGGTCGCGAATCGTGGAGGCAGAGGGGATCGCCAGCGCGACGTGAGTCGGTGCGGCGCTCGAGACTTCCACGGATCTGGTCGCGACGCCGAGCCCGAGTGAATCGAGGGCGGGGTGAAAGAAGCCGATGATGTACGACCCGCGCGGAACTCCCGCGATCTCGAACGCGCCGTCTGTACCGGTGGTGTCGATCAGAACTCGCGCTCCCTTTCCCGTCTCCGCCATCTGGACGAGTGCGCCCGCGAGCGGACGTCCGGCGAGGCTGTCGTAGACGGTGCCGGACATCGTGACGAAGCCGGTCGACGAATCGGTCGCCTCCTGCGCGGCTGCCACTCGGAAGAACGACGCGATCGTGATCGCAACGGCAGTGAGGAGGGTGAGCGCCAAACTGCGTGATGGCATCGACGGTTCGCTGATATCGTTTGGTGTGATGCTGAAGCGAAAGTCGCGCTTTCGCGCCTACTTCCCGCCTTCGCCAGCGCGATCGAGTACATCCGCATCCATCGACGTCCAGATCAACACTCTCGGGCAGAATCCCCAACCGCCGTACTCCGCCGGGGCCGAGAAACCGTCCGAGTATACCTCGATCCCGACGATCCAATCCAGCCAGACGAGATCGTTGACCGACACGAAATCGTTGTCGTTCACGTTGCGGGAGCTCCCTCTCGTCACTCCCAGCAATCGGTGGCCGTCGACGTACACGGGTACGCCACCACAACTGGAGTTGCGGGCGTCGAGCTCGTAGTCGAAGGCACCTTTGGGACGGACTTCTATCCCCGGCATTCCCCTGAGCAGATCGGTCAGGCGGATGGGAGCACGCTGCTTGATGTCCGCTCGGGTGATGAAGCGGCCCCACCCCGCTCGCATACGCTGGCGGAAACCTTCCAGGCGACGACTCAGCGCACTCTGTTCGCCGTAAACCTTCACCTCGCTCAGCACCTGCGCGATCTTGTCGAGCGTCACACTGACGGACGCGGTCCGATCGCTCGCGAGGTCCACGGCGACTCTCTTCGGTGCGTAGCCGATGTAGCGTGCCTCGAGAGTCTGCGTGCCGGCCGGCAGGCCACTCAGCGTGAAGCGCCCATCGTCGTCGGTGTTGGTGGTGATGTCGCTTCCCCAGACGAACAGTCGCGCTCCGTGGAGCGGCCTCCCGTTCCTGTCGAGCACCACGCCGGTGACCCTCGAGCGCCCGTGGCGAATGGGTGTGACATCGCTCGTGCCGGTGTCGCGCTTGCCAATGTCCCTCCCGTTCGTGCTGTCGCCACGGTTCGCGGGTGTCACGGCGACGGCCGAGGCTCCGGTCGGCACGTTGAAGTCGCGATGTAGAACTCCTCGCGGCGGGACTGTCACGTCGATGTAGCCGGTAACCCTGCCAGCGACCTCCGCGCGCGCGGCAATGGGTCCAGCAGTCGGAACGCCACAGAGCGCATACCACCCTGCACCCGTAGCTTCGGCGCTCGCCGATCTCCGCTCGGGAACGATCGACTTGCCGTCCTTGCTCACCCTCACCTCGGTCCACTCGAGGACGACGCGCCCGCTGTCGAGATGCAGCCCGCTGTCGGCGTCTCTCAGAAAGCCGAGTACGAGACCCGATGAGTCGGCGGGCTGCGTCGCGGGACAGATCTGTGCGCGTACCGCGAGGGCGGTGGGGATGGCGAGCGAGAGCCGCAGCGGGGTGGTGCCGCCCACCTTCAGCTTCAGCGGCGGAACGTCCAGCCCGAGCGAATCGAGGAAGGGATGGGTGAAGCCGACGAGATACTCGCCGGGCTGCACACCGCCGAAGAGGAAGTTGCCGCCGGAGTCGGTCCGCGCAGTCGAGACGCTCCCTCGCAGGTCGCTCGCCGCCAACTGTACCCGCGCTTCGGCGAGTGGCCGGCCGCTCAGACTATCGTAAACAGTGCCGGAGATGGCGATCGATGTCGCAGCGCTGTCGCGCGTCTGCTGCGCCGCAACGGGTGCCGGAAGCGGCGATGCCAGAAGGGCCACGAGTGCCGCCATGGCGGGGACGCGTAGCGCTGGGTGGTGTGGCAGCATGGTGAAGTGCGTGGAGGGTCGGCCGGCTGGTTCGTGCTACGGCTGGGTGCTGCTGCTACACGGACGGCCAATCGAGCAGCAATCGGGCCGGAGCGCAAGCCGCCGAGGAGAGGGTCGAGCGTCGAAGCTGTCCACGTCGGATGACGCGCCCCGTCCCCAGCGAGTGTCACCCACCGGGGCGAAAGGATGCAGTCGATGGCGGCTGGACCGAAGGCAACCTTTTCCCTCGGGAAAGGGTCCAAGAGCTAACGCCCGTGGAGTGGGGCGAGGGTGGCTGCGGCGGGTGTCTCGTTAACGATTGCGTACACGATACCGTCATCCAAAGTAGACAACGGGGCTTGGGGCTGGTATATTTCAACGGTTGCTGGATGTGCGTAAGCCGTTGAAGGTTCGCCAGTTATGTTGGCCCTGACGGGTTAGGCGCGGTCGGCATGGCCCATGCCTTTTTCACTGATGAAGACGACCAGGAGGTGGAACGATTCTGCTTCGTCTTGTCGGTGAGCATACCCTTGAGCTGGGGGACTGGAACAATGGCTGACGTCGCGCTGAAGGAGATGGTGCCGTCGCCAGGGGCGGTCGTTCGAGAGCGGCTGCACGCCTTGGACGATTCAGAGCTGGTGGCCGCATTCCTCGACGGAGAGGAGCGGGGCTTTCAGGAGCTGGTTTCGCGCTATCAGACGCGGCTCCTGAACTTCATCTACCGCACGATCGGCGATCGCGAGCGTGCGGAGGATCTGGTGCAGGAGGTGTTCATCCGGGTCTACCGGCACCTGCATCGCTTCGACCGGTCGAAGAAGTTCTCGACCTGGGCGTATACCATCGCATCGAATCTGGCGAAAAACGAGCTGCGCAACCGCTCGCGCAACCCGCTCGTCTTCTTCCAGACGATCAAGAAGAACTGGCAGGACGAGGACCGTCCGCTCCAGTTCGAGGACACGGCTTCCAGGCCGGATGATCTCTACCGGAAGCGGCACCTCAAGTCGCTGGTGGAGAGCTCGGTGGCGCAGCTTCCGGAGCACCACAGGCAGGTGTTCATCCTGCGCGAGCTGGAAGGAAAGTCGTACGAGGAGATCGCCGAGATCACCGGGTGCAACCTCGGTACGGTGAAGTCGCGGCTCAACCGCGCGCGGAGCGCCTTCGCGGCGATCATCGAGCCGGATCTCAGGTAAGCGACGGGGTCAGGTCTTTAATTTCGAGCGGGCTGAGCCGTTTCACGGCTCAGCC
>JBIQMO010000075.1:0-16436 GCA_044463245.1 Gemmatimonas aurantiaca | reverse complement strand
GCGTGAGCGGCATCAGCGTTCCTTCCATCCCCCAAATCAGATGGGTAGGAAGGGCTGCGGCAAGCGCTCCGGTCCGTTGGCTACGTCCTTCCGCGCCGTTTGGGAAGCACGCCGGGCTCGTCGAGCGCGCCCAGGGCAATGATCATGAGCGCCACCGCGCACGCCGCGGCCGCTATCGGGGGACGGCGGATGATGAGCAGCTCCGCCATCGCCGCGCCGATCATCATGACGATGAGGCCGAGTGCGGCGAGCGCGCTCCACGAGGGCACGAGGAGGAGGGAGCCGCCCACGACCTCCATCGCACCGACCACGTAGCGCAGCCACTGGCCGACTCCCACGTCGGTGAACAGCCGCACCATGATGTCTGCCCCCACCAGCTTCATGATTCCGCCGCCGACGAACACCGCCACCATGGCCAGGCGCAGCGTCGAGAGAACCAGCGGCGGGATCGCGATTCGCCGTACAGAGCGAGTCTGCCGCTCGGGCGTCGCCACCATCGTCCTCTACCGGATCAGGTAACCGAGGCCGAAACGCCAGGTGGTGGCGTCGGCGGGGACGTCGTAGAGCTGTGCGGATACGCGCAGCGAGCGGACCAGCCGGGCAGTGACTCCTCCGAAGAAGGCTCCCCGCGTGAGGTCCACATCCACCGTGGTGTGATCCACGTTGCCGGAGCCATCCACGAACCCGACCTGGAAGTGCGGCCGGAGCCAGTTCACGCCGCCGCCGGCGTAGGCCGAGAATCGTCCTCCGCCCACGGAGAGCGCTCCTTCGGCACCGAACATGTCGGGGTGGTAGGTGTCGGTCGACGGGTTGGTGCCGAAGCAGGGTGCGGCTGGATCGGCGGTCTGCAGACCGCTCCGCGGACAGGTAATCGGCCCCCGCACCCGCCCCACCGTTCCGTGCGCACGGAGCATGAGACTGATGCGGTTGGCACCGAGAGCGACGGGGAGGTCCTGAACCCGCGACAGCGCGAAGCTCGCGAGGTTCGGCTGTGCATCCCACGCCTGCACGGGAGGCACGTAGCTCGCCTCGAAGGCCAGCCCCATGGGGAGTCCCACTTCGATGCGCGGCCGTACGAATACCGGCGCGAGTCGTGTGTTCTCCGACTTTCCCTCGTAGCAGAAGGATGTCCGCTCGATCTTGGGGTCCGGCCTCGGTATCGGCGCGGCCTCCACCGAGACGAGCACCTGGCCCGGAGCGAGGCGCGCCGGTGCATCCACGCTGGAAAAGACGATCGGCGCCGCGTAGAAGGCGAGGAGCTTTGCCTCGTTGGTGTTGGCCGCGGGGCGGCATTGTGCACGGGCGATACCCGGCACCGCCGTCAACGCGGCGAGCGCGAGGAGACTCCGGAGCGACTGTATCACTGCACCGTCACCGTACCGGACATCGACGCACCATGCACCTTGCAGTGGTACGCGAACGTACCCGTCGCATTGAAGGTCCTGCTATACGTCCCCGTCGCCTGCGTGGCCGAGCTGGGCCCGTCATCGAACGTCACGCTGTGCAGCGCGGCCCCCGTCCATGTCCAGGTGACCTCGGTGCCCTTGGCCACGGTATCCTTGGCGGGACTGAATGAGTTGTCGGCGACGGTGATCGAATTCGTCGACCCGCCTCCGCCACCGCCGCCGCCACCACCGCCGCCCCCTCCACCACCACCTCCGCCTCCGGTGATCCCGCCCGAAGCGCCACCGCACGCGGCAAGCGCGAACGCCAGGAACACCGACGCTGGTCCAGGTGAGAGTCTCACGTTCGCATCCTCCATTCTGATTCGGAACGATTCGGCGCTGCCCTTCAAAGGGCGAGGGCAGAGAGTGACGATACAGACACGCCGGAAGCAATATCCGGCGGGTCGTGTGACGCGCGAAATAATTCTGGGGCGAATTACCGTCCGTGAGGGGTGAGCGGGACCGTCGCGGAGGTGGGACGGGCGCCGCTCAGAGATGCCGGTCCATGAACTCGTGGATCGTCTGGCGATAGCTGCGCCCGGAAGTGAGCCGCGCGCCACCCGACAGGATGAAGACGTAATCCCCGGCGAACCATGGCTGCACCTCGACGATGCGACGAACGTTGACCATCGTGGAGCGATGAATCCGGAGGAATTTCCCCGGCGGCAGTCGCTCCTCGAAGGACGCCATGGTGCTTCGCACCTGGTGGGTGCGCTGGCCGATGTGCACCTTCACGTGATTGTCGTTCGCCTCCAGCCAGTCTATCTCGTCGATCCCCACGAAGAGCACGCGTCCGTCGATCTTGAGCGAGAGCCGGTCTCCCTGCGGCCGCGACTCGCTCATCCGCTCGAGCAGCTTCCCGAGACGCGAAGCGGTCTCGGTCGATGAACCGGCGCGCATGAGCGTGCGCGCGCGCTCGAGCGCGGTGGCGAACTTCTCGCGGTTTACCGGCTTGAGAAGGTACGCGAGCGCCGCCACGTCGAACGCCTGCAGCGCGTACTCGTCGTAGGCGGTCACGAAGATCACCATGGGCATCCGCTCCGCGCCGACCTCGCGCACCACACCGAAGCCGTCCAGCTCCGGGATCTGCACATCGAGCAGCACGAGGTCGGGCGCCTCGGCCAGGATGCGCCGCACCGCTTCGCGGCCGTCGCCGCACTCACCCATCACATCCACCCCTCCCGACTCCGCGAGCAGCTCGCGCAGGTGCGCGCGCGCCAGCGGCTCGTCGTCCACGATCAGGACTTTGGTAGGCCTGAGGTCGGCGCTCATGATGTCACCTCATCTACAGTCACTGGTACCGCCGCCGTGTGAAACGGGATGTCGATCGTCACGAGATATCCCCCGGACTCGAGGGGACCGGCGCGCATCTCCTGCCGGTTACCGTACAGATGTTGCAAGCGCGCGCGCGTATTCGCGAGTCCCACACCGCCGAGCCCGTCGCCGCTCGCCCTGGCCTGCGCCCCCAGCCCGTCGTCGCGCACCGTGAGCCGAAGCGTGTCCCTCTCGCGCCCCGCTCGGACATCCACACGCCCGCCGGCGGCCCGCGGCGCGATCCCGTGCCGAATGGCGTTCTCCACCAGCGGCTGCAGTATCATACTCGGCACCAGCGCCACCATCGCATCGGGCTCCACATCCACATCCACCCGCAGGCGATCCGGGAAGCGCACTACCTGGATGTCTATGTAGCGGCCCAGCAGGTCCAGCTCTCTCTCGAGCGTCACTTCCTGCTCGCCCGCCCTGCTCAGCGAGAATCGCAGCAGTTCGCTCAGACCGCTCACGATCCGCTCGGCCGAACGCGGCTCCTGCGCTATCAGCGCGGTGATCGCGTTGAGCGTGTTGAAGAGAAAGTGCGGGTGGAGCTGCAGCTCGAGCGCCTCGAGCTGGGCGCGCGCCAGCCGCGCCTCCAGTCGCTCCCGAGCGCGCGCCTGCAGGTGGTAGCTCGTGAGCAGGCGCTCGTACCAGGCCGTGACGTACGTGGCGATCGCTCCCCCCACGGCGAGGAGAAGGATCTTGGCCCCCTCGTCGAGCCAGGCGACTCCCTCTCCCATGCTCGCCTCGATCGGGCTCCCCACGATGTGCGCGCGCCCCGTCACCACGAAGAATGCGAGCAGCGCAGAGTACTCCAGCACCACCAGCGCCGCCACCACCGCCGACTTGCGGGTCGAGGAGGTTATCGGTCGCGACGCGAGGATGGCGAAGTAGGCGAGCAGCATCGGTGATCCGAGCGCCAGCTTGGCGGACTGCGAGATCCCGTATTCGGCCATCACGACCGTGATCGCCGTGACGTCGACCGCGGGATTCACCAGCGCCAGCCACCCTGGGAGGTGCTCGCGACGATAGAAGAGCGCCCACTGCGCGAAGGTCCAGGTGAGCGTGATGGCCAGCACTATCACGTTCACCCAGGTGAGCTGCAGCGGGAGCGCAGGAGCGTAGGCGAACGCCGCGGCCGCCAGGAGCACGAGTACGAGCGCGCGCAGGCCGTTGAGCAGTCGCTCCGCGCGGGAGCGGTGCCAATCGATGAGTTGCTGCAGCGCGTCGTCCGCGCTCTCTACCGGCCTCACCGCCATCAGGCTTCCTCCACCGCGGCGGCGTGTGCCGCCAGCTCTATACGCACGCGCGTCCCCTCTCCTTCGCTACTGGCGATGGCGATCGCGCCGCCCCAGCTCTCCACGATCTGTCTACTCATGGCGAGCCCCAGCCCGCTCCCGGACGATCGCGTGGAGAAGTGCGGCTCGAAGAGCCGCGGGAGCACATGTGCTGGCACCCCCGATCCATCATCGATCACCTCGAGCACCACCCGTCCGTCCCGCCGCCCGCAACGCAACTCCACCGTACTCGCCCCCGCCAGCCGCGCATTCTCGAGGATGTTGAGCAGGACCTCCCTCAGCTCGTCGGCCCGCGCAACCGCCCGTATCGGCTCCTCGGCGCCCACCAACCTCCACCTTACGGCGCCATCTCTCTCCCCCCTCCCTTCGCGCCCGCCATCTACCACCGCCCCCCGCCCCGCGTTCCCCACTTCCCCAGCCCTGAGCCCTGCCCCCTGAACACTCGGGTCGTTGCTGCTTCCTGCTTCCTGTTTCCTGCTCTCTCTCTTTTCCCCTCCCCCCATCATCTCCAGCCCGACCACATCCCGCGCCACCGCCGCAACGTCCACCACCTCCGGCGGCTGCCGCTCCGCGGGTGCCATCCCGTAGCGGCTGAAGCTGCGCGCTATCTCGTCCAGCCGATCTATCTCGGCGAGGATGCGGTCCACGTTGGTGGAGAGGATCTCTCGGAAGTCGGGTCGAGCATCGCCGTAGGCGCGCCGCAGGTGTTGGACGCCGAGTCGTATGGGAGTCAATGGATTCTTGATCTCGTGCGCCACCTGCCGCGCCATCTCGCCCCAGGCGATCACTCGCTGCGCGCGAGCCAGCTCCGTGACGTCGTCGAGAGTGAGCACGACTCCCTCCCCGCCGCCCCCGGTGAGCCGCACGAGACGTCCCTGCAACTGGCGGCCGCCGATCTCGAGATCGAGCTCCTCCTCGGCAGCGCCGCGCGCCACGAAATCGGTGACCCGTTCTGCGATCACCGGACTCGCGTCTGCGAGACGCATCCCCACCAGCGGAGATTCCAGCAGCATCGACGCTCGCGGATTCGAAAAGAGCACCTCGCCTTCCGGGGATAGCGCGAGCACGCCGCTCGCCACGTTGCGAAGCACCGTCGCCGTGCGCCGTTGGTTCGTCTCGAGCGCGCTACGGCTCGCACCGAGATCCGCGGCCATCCTCCTGAATGCTGAGAAAACCGGCTCGAACTCGTCGGGCGCACGGTGCTCGAGTGGGGGCTCGCGCTCGCCGCCAGCTATCGCGAGCGCCGCCTCGCGCAGACTCCCGATCGGACGCGCGAGCGAGCGCGACGCGAGGCGGCTCAGCAGGAGTGCTCCGAACGCGCCGAGCACCGTGGCGAAGAGCACGAGGGCACCGAGGTCGCGGCGCCGCTGGTCCAGCATGAACTCGCTTCCGCGCGCCGGCGCCGCCGTCACGAAACGCTCGCTCCACGGCGTCGGCGTGGAGAGGTAGCCGAAGAGCGCCGGCTCGTCACCCAGCATCAGGCGGCGGCTGGTATACTCCTCCCTGCCGAGCCGGAGCCGCTGGTACACGTCGCTCGGAAGGAAGCGACCCATCGGCGAGATCGCATCGAACAGGGGATGGCTGGAAGCCGTGAGCTCGCCGTAACGGTAGACGATGAGCGGGCTGCCCAGACGTGCGCCACTCATCGCCAGCGGCTCGGAGTCATCCTGGCTCGCGCCCTCGTTGTATGAACGGAGAGTCTCGCGCACCAGCAGCTCGCGCGACTGTCGGTCCTCGGACTGCAGCCGCTGATAGCTCCACACCGCGAAAGCGAGAGCGGGCAGGAGGAAGAATCCGAAGAGCACGAGTGTGAGGCGCGCCCTGAAGCTGTACGCCCACCTGGTGGCGTGTGCCTCGAGCGAAGTGCGAAAGGCGGGTTCGGGGAGCGCGCTGATCACCCAGAGGGCGGTGATGAGGATGAGGTCGAGCAACACCACCAGCGTCGCGCGCTGCACGAGGATCGCCTGCGGCCGAAGATCGATCTCCATGTGCGCCCGCATCGGGCCGCGCACGGTCTGCACGAGTCTGTTGCCATGGAGCTGACGCCCGGAGCGGTACCATCGCGTGCTGTCCGGAGTGAGCGGCCAGATCGGCTCGACGCCGAGGAGCGACATAGCGTACGGTGGCGGGCCACTCTCCCGCTCCGTGAGTCCGAGGAGAGCGTTGAACGGGTCGTCCGGAATGAGTCGCGTGCGCGGCCCCACCACCACAGTGGTGACGGATCCTCCTGGGTGCGGGACCGCGAGCACCGTCAACTCGCCCGGCATCCCGAGCACAGTGCGCATCACCGTTTTCCGCGTGCTTCGCGCCTCCGCGGCCGCGTCACTCAGGGCCTTCGAAGGGACATCGAGATCGGCCAGTGCAACGCGTGCCGAGACCGAGCCATCCGACTCGAGCTCGCGCATCTCGACTGGATAATCCGATCCCATGAGGTCGGAGCTCACGTAGAGCCGTACCAGTTCGGCCTCTTTGTGCGGTGCGCCGGCCGAGGAGATGGCACCGGCGAAGCGCTGGAGAACGGCCACGACATCGGGCTGCACCTCGCCCAGCCCCGACACATCGCGGTCGGCGAGCTGCGCGCGGCCCGTCACACCTGCGCTCCAGGTCAGCGTCGTCGCGCCCAGCGCCGCCACCGTACCGGCGGCGAGCACCATCCAGCGGTGCCTGCGCGTGAAGGCCAGAGCGCCAACGGTCACGGCCCAGAGTGCGATGTACCAGACGGGCCACACTCCCGGTGCGGTGATCACCATCGGCCCCACCGCCGCCGCGATCGCGGCCAGGAGAGGGGCGACGAAGGGCGGAGCTCCGCTGTCGGGACGTCCGAGCACCGCGCGACCCGCGACGGCCGTGGCCACCAGCGGCGAAGCGGCTACGAGAAAGAGCGCCACCTCCCACGCGATCCAGAGCGTCGCGCTCACTCCGCCAGGCGGTGGCATCACTCCGGCAGCGAGCGAGCGAAGCAGGAGCGGCCCCGCCACGGCGAGGGCCACGAGCAACGCGATCGCCACGCGGCGCCCCACGGTGATACTCGTGGACCTGAGCGCGAGCAGAAGAGCGAGTAGCACGATCGACGCGGCGATCCCCACCGCACCGATGCTCCCCGTGAGCGGACCGCCGATCTCCGAGTAATAGACCGTCGGATCGAAGAGAACCGACCTACTGGAGAATGTGCTGAGCGGAACCAGCGCCACACCGACGAGCGCCACCGCCAGCGGCGCCATTCGCCAGCGTACTGCGCGCTCGCTCCGCCACACCACGATGAGGTAGAGCGCCAGCGTGAGAACGATCGCGGCCGCGCCCCGACCGCGTACCCTCTCGAGCGCCAGCAGTCGCGCCTCCTCCATCCCGGGCGCTACCGCCCTGGCCACGAGGAGCGTGTCGCCGACCGGTGCGAAGGCCACCGCACCAGTGTCCATCGTCGCCAGCGCCCGCGGAGCTACGTCGAAGCCGTGAAGTCCGACCGCGCGCGCAACCTGGTTCGCGATCGCGGGAGCGAATTCGTCGCCCGGCGGAATCGCATGAACCGTGGCCGTGGCAACCGCGCGCGATTCGCCCTCCACCACGGCAGCGTAGAGCGTCACGTAGAACGGCGAGTATACGACGCCGAGCGGCGCGACCAGCGAATCGGTGGAAGTGAAGATGTGCCCCGCCCACGCGACCGGGACACCGCGTCGGTAGAGCGCGATCCCTCTCGCGTCGCGCGAACCGACCTCCTTCCCGAGCGCGTCGAACGCACCCGCCACCTGCACGGGCGCCTCGATGGCGCGCCGCGCGCTCGCGCGAAGCTCGCGCGACGTCGCCGAGAGGCGGCTACCCAGCGACTCGGCGCCGCGCGTCACCAGCGACGCGCTGTACGCGGGCCAGTCGTGCTCGATCCTCTCGAGCGTTCCCTGGGCGAGCCAGGCGACGGTGCAGAAGAGGAGCGATGCGGCCACCGCCGCCGCGGCCCATCCGCGATGCCGGCGCGCGACTCCCGCGATGACCAGCGCGGCCGCCACCGTGGCGATGAGCGCGATCACGAGGTAAGGTATTCGCGGGCTGCGCAGCCAGACCGCGGCGGCCACGATCGCCGCACCCGTGGCTATCGTCCACAGGTGCGTCCAGAGGACCGATCGGCCGTTGGCTCCGGCGTCCCGCTCCGGTGCCACTTCAACCTGACTCGAAATGACCCTGCCCCCTCGCGCCGTCGAAGTTCACCCGAGGCGCATGAAAGAAATGGGACCGGCACAGGTAGCGGCCGTGATGGCCGCGGACCCCCGATTGATCATCCCGGTGGGATCGTGCGAGCAGCACGGTCCCCACCTCCCCATCGGTTGCGCCACCATCATCGCGGAGCGACTCGCCGACGACCTCTCCGCCACCACCGGCGTGCTCCGCGCGCCCACCGTGGAGTATGGAGTGAATACCCCGGAAGAGAGAGACTTCCCCGGCAATGCCTCCATGCGGAAGAAGACGCTGCACCGCATGCTCAACGACCTCCTCGCCTCGTGGGAGACGTCCGGCTTCCGGGAATTTATCCTCCTCACGGCCCACGACTACGACGCCCATCAGGAGGCGATCGACACTGTCATCACCAAGGTCGCGCGAGTGCGCGTGGTGGACATATACGCGGTGCGTGTGGACGACCTCCTCGAGGGCCAGGAGGAGCACATGCACGGGGGCGAGGCGGATACTTCGCTCATGCTCTATCTTGCTCCGGAGCTCGTCCACATGGAATGGGCACGCGACTACATGATGTCCCGGGAGTCGCTCCGGCGTTACCGCAGGGGACAGCTGCGCGTCCCCAAAGGAAGCGCAGGATCGATCGGCCGTCCCACTCTGGCAACCGCCGAGAAGGGGCGGGCGATCTACGAGCGTATCCGCCAGCGCATAAGGGAGCGCATATTCCTCGCACCGGCGACCGACGTGTGAAACCCTCCCTCCCACTCCGGGTATTAGCTTTGAATATGCGATACTTCGGTCTCCTCTCCGCCACTCTGCTGGCGGTACCCGCCGCGGCCCCATCGCAAGTGACCGTGGTGGACGAGGGGAGCTTCACCATCAGTCGCTCCGGCACGAAGATCGGCCGCGAGACGTTCACAGTTCGACGCACCCCGGGCCCCGGCGGCGATGTGTACGTCGCCAACGCCACAGTGGAGTTCGACGCCGAGCGACTTTCCCCGGCACTCCGAGCAGACGATTCCTTCGCGCCGCTCGCCTACCAGCTCGAGGTCCGCGAGGGAGGCGAGGTGCGCGAGCGCCTGCGCGCCATTGTCGGGCGTGGGCGTATCAGTGCGCAGGTGAAGACCGCGAAGGGAGAATCCACCAAGGAGTACATCGTCGCCGACGGCGCGCTGGTGCTCGACGACAACGTCTTCCACCAGTACTACTTCCTCGCCCGGCGCGCATCTGGTTCGTCCGGTACGGCCACGATTCCCGTAGTGATCCCGCAGCGCAACACGCAGGTCGTGATGCGCGTAAGCACACGGGGCAACGATGCCGTCAGCATCGGCGGTCGCGCGATCACCGCACGCGTCCTGGTGCTCACCGAGCCGGGCGGCGCCACGCGCCACATCTGGGTGGACGACCAGGGACGGGTGCTCAAGGTAGTGCTCGACGCCAGGGGAATAACCGCCCTCCGCGACGAGCCGCCTCGGTGAGCTCGCGCCCGTCCGCGCCCCGCCCGCCGGCGGGGCTTTTTTTGTAGGTTAGCCCCATGAAACCGCCCCTCCACCCACTGCGTAGGGGTGGCAGACACCACGCGAGGATCTCACACGATGCATTCCACCCGGCTCGTCGCCGCGGCGCTGGCCGCCGCGCTGACGGCGCTCTCACTGAACTCGGCTTCTGCACAGGTATCCGATACCACCCGGCTCGACAGTGCCGCCACCTCCGACACCGCCGGAACGCTGCTCGGCGACACCTCCGGAGCCGGACCCACGCTCACTCTCGACGATGCGATAGGGCTGGCGCTCAAGAACAACCCCGACTACCTGTCTACCAGAGACGCTAGACGAGCCGCATCGGCGGGGAAGCGCGCCGCCTACGGCGCGTTCCTCCCTGGAGTGGACGTGTCGCTGTCAGGACTCTACCGCCAGTCGGGTGGCCAGCCGATCAACGGTGTCACTGGCTTCGAGGTAGCGTCGGATATCTACCAGTCGTCCTACTCGCTCAACCTCACCTACCAGCTCAACGCCGTCACCTTCCTGAATCCGAAGATCCAGTCGGCCAGCGTGAAGGCCGCGGATGCGGATATCGCCGGGTCGGCGCAATTGGTGCGGTCGACGGTCACGCAGAACTATCTGAACGTGCTCGCGTCGCGCGCGAAGGCGGAGCTGCAGGATTCGTTGGTAATTCAGAACAACGTGCAGCTCGAGCTGGCCAAGGCGAAGATGGCCGTCGGTTCCGGCACCCAACTGGACGTGAGCAACGCCGAGGTGGCGCTCGGTCAGGCCAAGGTCGCGGCGCTGCAGGCGCACAATCAGGTCGAGATCGACAAGCTGCGCCTATTCCAGACGATGGGCGTGCCGCAGCCGGCGGACGTCCAACTGACGACTGACTTCCCCGTCCGCGCCCCGGACTTCACCCTCGAGTCGGTGCTCGATCTCGCGCGGCAGCGCAACCCCACGCTCAACGCTCTACGCGCGCGCGGCAAGGTGGCCTCGCTCAACGTGAAGTCGGCGCAGTCGAACTATCTCCCCTCGTTGCAGATGCAGGCCGGGTGGGGCGGCTACACGTACCAGTATGCGAACAGCAGCTATCCCGTGACTCTGGCAGAGAGCCAGATGCAGAGCTCCATACAGAACTGCTACACGCAGGATTCGCTGCGCGTGGGCGCGGGACTCCCGAGCATCCAGGGGCGCTGCGACGCGCTTCCTCGCTTCGGTCCGGAGACCGCCGCGCAGATCCGCGCTCAGAACAGCCAGTTCCCCTTCGACTTCACGCGGCAGCCCTTCCAGCTCAGCGCGTTCCTCTCGCTCCCCATCTTCGATGGCTTTCAGCGCGAGCAGCGAGTCGAGGAGGCCAAGGCACAGCGCAACAGCGCGCAGTACAACGTCAGGAGGCAGGAGCTCGCGCTCACCGGCGACGTGACCGCGGACTACCTGCAGCTGGTCACGAACGCAAAGGTAGTCGAACAGCAGGAGCGGAACGCGGCGACGGCTCGCCAGCAGCTCGAGCTCGCGCAGGAGCGCTACAGGGTGGGAGCCGCGGACTACCTGGAGCTCGCCACCGCGAGGGCGACCTACGCACAGGCCGAGAACGACCGCATCAACGCGATCTACCAGTATCATATTTCATTCGCCCAGCTCGAGAACGCGGTCGGCCGGCCGCTGCGCTGACGGCAACAACTGAGGAATAGCATGAGCCAACGTGCCAAGTGGAGCATAGCCACCATTCTGTTCGGCCTGGTGGTCGGCGTCATCGCGCTGGGAGCGGCCAAGCGGGGGAACAAGCCCGTCGATGTACGTATGGAGAAGGTGCAGAAGCGCGATCTCGTTGCATCCGTCACGGCGAGCGGACAGGTGGAACCGCGCGTCAAGGTCGACGTCGCCTCCGACGTGTCGGGCCGGATCGTCCGGCTCGCCATCAAGGAGGGAGCGATGGTGAAGAAGGGCCAGTTTCTTCTCCAGATCGATCCGTCCACCTACGAGGCCGAGGTGCAGCGCGCGCGTGCAGCCGTGGCGTCGGCACGAGCCGACATGGCGCGCGCGAAGGCGAACCTCCAGCAGTCGCAGAGCGCGCTCCAGCGCTCGGAGGCGATTCGCAAGAGCAACCCCACTCTCGTCTCCGACGAGCAGATGGAGCAGCTCACGACGACGGTGGATGTGAACCAGGCGCTCTTCAATTCCGCCAGCCACATGGTGGATCAGAGTGTGGCCGCACTCAGCAACGCGCAGTCGAACCTCGCGAAGACCACGATCAACGCTCCGCTCTCCGGCAAGGTGACCCGCCTCAACGTCGAGCAGGGTGAGACGGCCGTCCCCGGTACCTTCAACAAGGACGCCGCGCTCCTCCTCACGATCAGCAACATGGACACGCTCGAGACCACCGTTAAGGTGGATGAGACCGACGTGGCCAGAGTGTCGCTGGGCGATTCGGCCATTGTCCAGATCGACGCCTTCCCCGACACGACCTTCGTGGGGAAGGTGGTCGAGATCGCCAACAGCTCCGTGCAGAACCCGACCGCGGGCTCGGCGCAGAGCACCGATCAGGCGGTGGATTACGAGGTGAAGGTGATGCTCCTCAACCCACCGCCGGACACGCGGCCCGATTTCTCGGCCACCGCGAAGATCGTGACGGCCACCCGCAAGCAGGTGCTCGCCATCCCGATCATCGCGCTCACGGTTCGCGACCGCCAGGCCAACCCCAACGGCGACTCGGCGCAGCTCGCGCTCGGCAATCGGCCGGTGAAGCAGGTGGGCCAGCAGCAGGCAGAAGGCGTCTTCGTGGTCGGCCCGGACAACAAGGTTACCTTCCAACCCGTAAAGATAGGGATCGCCGGGGAAGACTATTTCGAGGTGCTGAGCGGACTACAGGGTAGTGAGACCATCGTGTCCGGCAGCTATCAGGCGGTCCGCGATCTCAAGGAAGGCACGCTGGTGCGTGAGACCAAACAGGCCGAACAGAAGGGGGTTGGCTCGTGAGTGCTGCGGAGATGCAGGACGATCTGGTAAGTACGACCGCCGAGCGGGAGGTCGTAGTCGGTAATCAGGGCGTGGCCCCTGGTCGGGAGTGGGTGATCGTGACGCGAGGAATCCGTCGCGATTACGACATGGGTGGCGAGGTCGTGCACGCGCTGCGCGGCGTGGACCTGGCCATCCGCAGGAACGAGTACGTGGCGATCATGGGCCCGTCCGGCTCGGGGAAATCCACGCTGATGAACATCGTGGGCTGCCTCGATACCCCGAACGCCGGTGAGTACTGGCTCAATGGAGAGCTGGTCTCGAGAATGAAGGACGACGAGCTGGCACGCGTGCGCAATCGCGAGATCGGCTTCGTCTTCCAGACCTTCAACCTTCTCCCCCGCGCCACCGCGCTGCACAACGTCGAGCTGCCGCTGGTGTACGCCGGCGTTCCCTCGGCCGAACGCAAGCGGCGCGCGAAGGAGGCGCTCGAGAAGGTACAGCTCGACAACCGGATTGATCACCGCCCCAACGAGCTGTCCGGCGGTCAGCGCCAGCGAGTGGCCATTGCCCGTGCACTGATCAACAACCCGGCGATCCTCCTCGCGGACGAGCCCACCGGTAACCTCGACTCTCAGACCTCCGATGAGATCATGCGCGTCTTCGAGGGGCTCGCCAACGGCGGCCAGACGGTGATCATGGTGACCCACGAGCCCGACATCGCCGCCCACGCCCGCCGGATCGTCGTCCTCCGCGACGGCCGCATCTCCTCCGACGAGCGCCGCGAACAGTTCGTGGCCAAGGTCATGTCCGGCGCCTGACCGCCCCCCTTCGCAGTCGCAGTTGCAGTCGCAGTTGTAGTTGTAGTTGTAGTTGTAGTTGTAGTTGCAGTCGTAGTTGCGGTTGCAGTTGCCGTTGCCGTTCCCTGTTCCCTGTTTCCTGTTCTTCTGTAGTTCCTGAACCCTGACCCCTGCCTCCTGAACCCTCGTAGTTCATGTCGCTGATAGAAGCCGCCCGCCTCGCCATCGCGCAGATCAGGGTGCAGAAGCTCAAGAGCTTCTTCACCCTCCTCGGCGTGACCATCGGCGTGATGTTCCTCATCGCCGTGGTCTCGATCGTGAACGGGATGGGGAACTACATGCAGGACGCGTTCGCGGGGAAGTTTCTGGGGGTCAACACCGTCAACGTGCGTCGCTTTCCCGACTTCAACATGGGGAACGTGACGGACCAGCAATGGAAGGAGTGGCAGCGGCGGCCGTACATCACCGAGGCCGATGCCAATGCCATTCGTGACAACCTTCCACCCGGCGCGAGGTGGGCCATCGACGACGTCGACTGGCTGACGCCGCAATCCCGGTATGCCGCATCGGGCCCTCAGCTCATCGCGCACGCGGCAACGCCCGGCTACTTCACGATCAAGAATCTCGAGGTCACCGAAGGGCGAGTCTTCACGGAGCAGGAGGAGCAGCTCGGTGCCGCCGTGGTGGTGATCGGTGCCGAGACCGCCGAGCACTATTTCCCGAGCCTCGACCCCATCGGAAAGGACCTCATCATCGAGGGTCTCCCCTTCCGCGTCATCGGCGTTCTGGAGAAGCAGGGCTCGGCCTTCGGGATGTCGCTCGACCGGCAGGCGATCGCACCTTTCCACTCTCCGATGCGTCGGTTCACCGGAGCGCGCAACATTTACGGAGTGCTCATCCAGGCTCCGTCACCCGAAGCGATGCCGGAGGTCCAGGGCGCGGTGGAGGAGCTGATGCGGCGGCGTCACAGGCTCCTCCCGACGCAGGAGAACGATTTCTCGCTCGAGTCCTCGGCTTCGGCGCTGTCCACCTGGCAGAACATCCAGAAATACCTGGTGCTCGCCGGCATCTTCCTCCCGGCCATCGGTCTCGTGGTGGGAGCGATAGTCATCATGAACATCATGCTGGTGGCCGTGGCGGAGCGCACTCGCGAGATCGGCATCCGCAAGTCGCTCGGCGCGAGGCGGCGCGACATCATGTCGCAGTTCCTCGTGGAGGCGGCGACGCTGAGCGTCATGGGTGCAGCGATCGGCATCGCGCTCGGCTACGGACTGGCGAGAGTAGTGGCGGCCATCTCGCCTCTCCCGACGAGCGTGGCGCCGTGGTCGGTGGTGGTTTCCATAGTGCTCGGCGCCGGGATCGGCATCCTCGCCGGCGCGTATCCCGCGAGCCGCGCGTCGCGCCTCGACCCGATCGCCGCACTGAGGTCCGAGTGAGATGAACCTCGCCAACCGTCTGCATGCGCTCTTCGAGGGAGTGGCGATCGCCCTCGATGCCATCCGGCAGAACAAGGTGCGCGCCGCGCTCACCATTCTGGGAATCGCGGTCGGGGTCTTCGTCGTCACGGCGATGTCGGCCGCCGTGCACGGCATCAACGCGGGAGTCGCGGAGAGCATGGCCGCGGCGGGCCCGACCTCGTTCTACGTCAGCAAGGCACCGGCCGGACTCCAGGCTTGCAACGGCTCCGCCGACAGCTGCCCCTGGCGGCGCTACCCGCGTCTCACCGTGGACGAGGCGGAAGCGATCGCGCGTCAGCCGGCCATCCAGGCCGTGGTCGCGCAGACCAGTACCTCGGCCGCATTCAAGTACCTCGACCGTACCGTTCCCGGTGCTCCGGTAGACGTGTACACGTCCGGGTGGGCGGAAGTGGTAGGCGGCGAGATAGATCCCGGCCGCAGCTTCACCGCGCGCGAGGACCGCGACGCCGACAACGTGGTGCTCATCAATCCGGCCATGGTCGCACAGCTCTTCCCCGACAGCAACGCGGTGGGGAAGACCATATCCGTGAACGGGATGCCCTTCAGGGTGATCGGCGTCTACCACGCGCCTGCCAACATCTTCTCGAACGACGACAAGCCAAAGGCGATCGTCTCGTACGAGACTGCCAAGCGGCGGCTCAACGCCAGCACCTGGTGGCTCTTCCTCACCGTGAAGCCGCGCGACGGGGTTGCGCAGGACGTCGCCATAGACCAGAGCATCGCGGCGCTGCGCACCAAGCGGATGCTCAAGCCGGTCGAGGAGAACAGCTTCTACATCACGACGCAGGAAAAGGCGATGGACATCTACAACAAGATCGTCGGCACCTTCTTCCTGGTGATGATCACCCTCTCCGCGATCGGCCTCATGGTCGGCGGCGTAGGCGTGGTTGCGATCATGATGATCAGCGTCACCGAGCGCACGCGCGAGATCGGCGTGCGCAAGGCACTGGGCGCCACACGAGGTACGATCCTCTGGCAATTCCTGGTGGAGGCCGCGACACTCACGCTGGTGGGCGCCCTCATCGGCCTCCTGATCGGCGGCCTCCTCACGTGGGCCATCCGCGCCTTCTCGCCGATCCAGGCCTCGATCCCACCGCTCGCCGTCGTCGCCGCCCTCGTCGTGAGCGCCATAACCGGCATTCTCTTCGGCCTCATCCCCGCCGCCCGCGCCGCGAAGCTGGATCCCGTCGAGGCGCTGAGATACGAGTAGGAGAGAGCAGGAAGCATCGAGAAGCTGAGGGTTCAGGAGGCAGGGTTCAGGGTTCAGGAACTGCCTCGGCGAATGGATCTCGACTCCGAGGTAGTACCTGAACCCTGAACCCTGCCTCCTGAACCCTCGCCTTCTCTGCTATCTGCCTCCTGCTTTCTCCTTTATATTCCCGCCTCATGGCACCTATCGACGTCCTGGCGATCGCGGCGCACAGGGACGATGTGGAGCTCACGTGCGGGGGGACGCTGCTCAGGGCGCTCGAGTTCGGGAAGAGCACGGCGATCATCGACC
>JBIQMO010000074.1:0-16748 GCA_044463245.1 Gemmatimonas aurantiaca | reverse complement strand
CCTGACCCCGTCTCTATACTAGAGCCCGCTCGAAATTAAAGACCTGACCCCGTCGTGCCCGCGCGCTCGCCCCAGTGGACTGCCGCGACTCC
Organism: Gemmatimonas aurantiaca; assembly: GCA_044463245.1. GTDB lineage: Bacteria > Gemmatimonadota > Gemmatimonadetes > Gemmatimonadales > Gemmatimonadaceae > JADGGM01. Next base: position 16,656 of record JBIQMO010000074.1, on the reverse strand, counting down.
CATGGTGAGCGAGCGGTATTCCACCCGCTCGAAACCGGCGCGCTCCATCCTTCGGGCCAGGTCGTCCACCGAGGGAAAGTTGGCCACGGAGGCGGGGAGGTAGCTGTATGCGGTACGGTGCCCGCTCACCAGGCGTCCGATGAAGGGGAGCACCCGGTGGAAGTAGAGGTGGTAGCCGAGCCGTACGAGGCGCGACGGCGGGGTGCTGAGCTCGAGGATCACGAGCCGCGCGCCGGGCGACAGTACGCGCGCAAGCTCGCGAAGGGCGGCGTCGAGCGCGTCGAAGTTCCTGGCTCCGAAGGCGACGATGATCCCGTCCGCCGAACCAGAAGCGAGGGGAAGCTGCAGCGCGTCGGCGACCAGCGGATACACGCGAAGGTCGCGGGTCTTCTCCCTCCCGCGGCGGAGCATCGGCTCGGCGAAGTCGACGGCGATCACCGATCCCTCGAAGCCCTTCTCACGCGCGACCTGGGCACTCACATCCAGCGTACCCGCGCAGATGTCGAGGAAGGTGCCGCGCGGACGCCGGTCCAGTGCGAGCGCATTGATGGCGCGCGCGCGCCAGCCGCGATCGATGTTGAGACTGAGAAGGTGGTTCAGGAGATCGTAGCTGGGCGCTATCTCCGAAAAGATGCGGCGCACGTACGCCCGTTTCGCGGCGCCTCCGGCCGCGGCATCGAGTGCTTCACGCTCCTCGGTTTCTACGGAAGACATTCAGTAAAAGTTCTCGTCGGCTCGCTCGAGGCGCAAGCATCGCGCTGGATGAGTACGCAGGGCGCGCGTAACTTGGTACCGACATCCAATGCCTCTCTCTCTCGAGCTCTCGAATCTCCCCGACGCCGACGTCGCCGCTCTCGCCCGAGGGGGGCGCGAGGCCGCGTTCCGGGAGCTCGTCAGACGCTACGAGCGGCCGGTGTTCTCGCTCATCTACCGTATGGTTCGCGACCGGGAGCTCGCCGAGGATCTGGCGCAGGACACCTTCGTGAAGGTGCTGAACCACATCGACCGCTACAGGCCGGAGTTCAAGTTTTCCAGCTGGCTCTTCAAGATCGCCAACAATCTCACGATCGATTACCTGCGGAAGCGACGTCTGGACACCGTCAGCATAGACGGGTCGCCTCACGCCGCCACTGCCGCTGAAAAGGAAGCGACGTCCTTCGATGTCAGCGCGCGCGGCGAGTCGCCGCTCGATGAGATCGAGTCGAAGGAGCTCGGGGGGGCCATCGAGGAGGCCATAGCGAAGCTGAGACCCGAGTACCGGGCCTGCATTCTGCTTCGTCATGTGGAGGACCGATCGTACGAGGAAATCGCCGCCACCCTAGACCTCCCGCTGGGGACCGTGAAGACCTACATCCACCGCGCCCGGCACGAGCTCCGGGAGGCGCTGGGACACCTGAAGAGCTGACGTGAAACCACTCTCGGACGACCGCCGTACGATCATGTGGAGGACTCGTGAATAGACACCTGCTACCGGAAGAGATCGACCAGCTCCTCGACGGCGAGGTCGGCTTCGGCACCACCCCACTCAAGCAGCACGTTCGGACGTGCGCGGAGTGCAGGGCGGAGCTGGATTCCGCGCGTGCGCTGGTTGGCCGGCTCGAGCAGCTCCCGCATTTCACGCTCTCCCCCGCGTTTTCCGACGAGGTGATGCAGCGCGTCCACGTGTTCGTCCCGTGGCACGTGGCACTCGCCGACAGCGTCCGCGCCTTCATCCCGCAGCAGCGGCGCTGGCGCGCGGCGGCGTGGGCGGGCGTCGGATCGGTGGCCGCGATCATGCTGCTCGCCTCGCTCTGGCTGGTCACTCGTCTCGATGCGGCTCTCTTCGTGGTGGAGCTCGGGCTCGACCGGGTGCGCGCCGCGGGAGCCTGGGCGCTCTCCAACGTGGTCGTCGCGCTCTTCGGCGACACGGCCGCCCAGGCGCTCAGCTCCAGCGGAGCAGCCGGCCTCGCGGTCGGGCTCCTCGTGACGATCCTCACCGCGCTCCTCGCGGTAGGGGCGTTGCGGATGGTGGTCGCGGGCGCCCGGCACCGTTGAGCGTCATGCGAATCACGATCTCACTTCTGGCACTCGTCGTCGCCTCGGCGCTCCCGGGGCAGACCGCCGCGGCCGGAGGGACGCAGCAGCCGTCGAGCCCCGCGGCAACTGGCACTACCAGCTCCAGTACGATCGACACGTGGCTCGACTCGCTCGCCAGGGACCCGCTCGGCCTCACGATCGCGCGGAGCGCGGTGCGTGAGGGAGATCAGAGGGTGGCCGCGGGCGAGACGATCCCCGGAAGCATCATGGCCTGGCGCGGCACGCTCGACGTGTTCGGGAGCGTCGCTGGCAACGCCGTGGCCTCGGGCGGCGACGTGGTCGTACACCCGGGCGCGACGGTGGGCGGCGACGTGCTATCGGTGGGCGGGGAGGTCCGCAACGAGGGCGGCACCGTGGGGGGCGAGATGCGCTCGATCAGCGCGCTCACCGTAGGTCCGATTCCCGCGACGCCGCCAGCGCACACGGCGCAGACGGCGAAGCGCTCGGTGTCGCTCTCCGTGGGGTGGTACCTGGTGCTCGCGCTCATCGGGCTGGCAGTGGTCCTGTTCGCGCGGAGCAACCTCGAAACCATCTCCGAGCGGATCCGCACTGACTTCACGCGCTCGTTCCTCTTCGGGCTGGCGGGGCAGATCCTCTTCGTTCCGGCGCTCGTGATCACGATCGTGGCTCTGGCCATCACGATCATCGGACTGATCGCGATCCCGTTCGCCATAGTAGGCTTCTGCCTCGCCGCAGCGGGTGCGCTGGCACTCGGCTTCGTCGCGATGTCGTTCGTGATCGGGGACGCCGCCATGCGCTGGCGGGGCGCGGCGGTGGGTGGTGGGCGAGCACAGCTCCTCCAGTTCCTCCTCATCGGCCTCTCGATCTTCCTCGTGCTCTGGGTGATAGCCGGTGCGGTGGGCGGCTTCGGCGCGCTCGGCGGACTTCTGCGATTCATCGTGATGGTAGTCACCTGGGCGGCCGCAACCGCCGGCTTCGGCGCCACTCTCGCCGCGCGCGGCGGTACGCGCGCGCTGCATCCCCCCATGCTGGAGGAGATAGAGCCGCTCGACGATCTCTTCTGGCAGACGCCCACCCCCGTCAGCGGGGTGGCTGCCGCCCGGCGTCCCACCTCCGGCAGGCAGGACCGCTAGTGTCGCGTCCATGGATGCGGCGCATCGCGGTGACCGCCGCGAGCGTGGCGCTCCTCCCGGCCGCCGCGTTGCCGGCGCAGCAGTGGCGCACACTCCAGGCGAGCCGCTCGATCTCCTCCTCTGGCGCGAAAGACACGCTCCGAGTGCGGCTCGCGTACGCCGTAGGGAAGCTCTCGATCGGCGAGGCCGTGAATGGGCTGTTGTACGATCTCGACGTGCGCTACGACGCGGACGAGCGTCGCGTGAAGTACTCGTACGATCCGTCCGCCCACCTGCTCACCGTGGGAGACGACAGCGGCTTCGCACGGGCGTTCGCCATCCAGCACGACAGGAATGAGAAGGGACCGAGCCCCTCGCTCGCGCTCAAGGTGGCGCCGGGAATCCCGCTCGACCTCGCGCTCCGCTTCAGCGCCGCGGACGCCGTCCTGGACCTCGGGGGGCTCGACGTGCGCCGCCTGAGCGTGGACGCTGCCGCGAGCGGCGGCAAACTCACCTTCGGGACGCCCAACGCATCGCGCATCTCCGATGCCGAACTGCGCGCCACCGCGGCGGGACTCGAAGTGAGTCGGCTCGGCAATGCGCGGATGGACACGGTCCGAGCGAAGGCCACCCTGGCCCACATCGAGCTCGACCTCGATGGCGACTGGACCGGCAGCACGGCGCTCGACCTCGATGCGGTACTCGGCGTCATCACCGTGCGCGTGCCCAACGACGTGGGAGTGAAGATCGACGCTGCCACCACCCTCGGCAGCATCGATACTCCCGGCTTCACCGCGCGCGACGGAGCACTCTACAGCGACAACTGGGCTACGGCGAAGCGCAACGTGTCGATCGTAGGACGCGCGGTATTCGCGCGCCTCGAGGTCCAGCGCTTCGAGTAATTCGCGCGATCCGATGCTCGGGCTGGCCCCCTCCTTGCGAATCCGCGGGGCATGCAGCTCGGTGGGTACAGGATCTGGCCGTTACTGCGGGCGACAGGGAAGCAAATATCGGCCGACCGGATAACCGGATTGGCGGCGGAAGCGGCTTACCACTTTTTCTTCTCGCTCTTCCCCTTCCTGCTCTTCGCCACGGCGCTCCTGGGCATCTTCGTGGACCAGCGCGCCACGATCACCTGGATCATGGACCAGATGGCCAGGGTGGTGCCCGATCAGGCGCTCAGTCTGGTGCGCGGTGTAGTGGAGGACGTGGTCTTCACCAACAGCAAATCCGGACTCCTGTCACTCGGACTGCTGCTCACCGCCTGGTCGGGCTCCAACGTTTTCCGCTCGCTGATGGACACGCTCAACATCGCTTACGACGTCGAGGAGCAGCGTCCCTTCTGGAAGCGCGCGCTGCTCTCGATGGGGGCGATCGTGGTGTTGGGCGCGTTGATGCTGGTCGCCAGCACCGTCATGCTCGCCGGGCCGGAGATCCTCGACTGGTTGGGGAATCACCTGAACCTCCCCACCGGCCGCCTGGACCTCTGGAAGGTGCTTCAATACCCCATCGCGTTCGCGATCCTGGTCCTCGCGTTCTTCATGATCTACCGGTTCCTCCCGAACCTGAAGCAGAGCGTGAAGCAGATCCTCGTGGGCTCGGTCGTGGCCACCGTACTCTGGCTCATCGTGACGCTCCTCTTCCGCCTCTACGTCACGAACTTCGGCTCGTACAACAAGACGTACGGAGCGATAGGCGCCGTGATAGTCGTGCTCACGTGGATGTATCTCACCATGCTGGTGATTCTCATAGGCGGAGAGCTCAACGCCGAGTTGCATCGCGGCACCGGCGCGATCCATCCGCGCGAGGGCGCCGTCTACGCTGGTCGCATCGTGACCTCTCCGCGGCGCACGCGGAGCTCATCGCCGGAGCCCGCCCCGCTACGCGCCAGCGGTGGACGCGGGAGCGGCGAAGGGCGGATGGAATAGCACCGGCGCGCCCTTCCCCGCTCCCAGTGCCGCGGCCGCGTTCCCGTCGCGCACCGCGATCTCCACGAAGCCCAGCGACCCCACCAGAGCGGTGACTTCACCGACGCGGACGTCGGCGTAGGCGCGGCGCACCTCGAGCGAGCGCGACGCCACCTCCACACTACCGCCGTTCATCGCGACGATGTTCGTGATCAGATTACCGAAGCGATCCACCGAGATGACTTCGCCGAGCACGCGCCCGTCCGCGAGCCGACGCGCCTCCGGAGTGCGCCGGATGATCGGTGAATCGAAGGGCGTCCCCAGCTCTTCCAGCGCCACCCCCGCCGCGAGCGCCGCAGCGGCCGGCGCGAACACGTCGCGTCCGTGGAAGGTGTTGGAGGCATGCGCCGGGAGCGGGAGCGACACCACTCTCGCATCGCGCGCGAGCAGCGCCGGCGACAATACCCCGTTGTCCGGTCCCACGAGATACCTCCCATCGCTCGCCACCGCGATCGCCGCCCTCGCCGACCCCACGCCGGGATCCACCACCGCGAGATGCACGGTCCCCTTCGGGAACCTCCGCCAGTAGCGCGCGACCGCGAGCCGCGCCCCATCCACGTCCTGCGCCCGCACCTCGTGCGAGATATCGACCACCATCACCCCCGGCGCCCCCGACACCAGCACCCCCTTCACTTCCCCGACGTACCCATCGGAGGTGCCGAAGTCGGTGAGGAGGGTGATGAGGGCGGGCATTTGCGTGGGCGAAAGGGTTGTGTTGGAGACAGCAGAAAGCAGGGGACTACTAGGGGGTGCCGACGGGGTCAGGTCTTTAATTTCTAGTCCCGTGGACGGCCGTCCACGGGACTAGAAATTAAAGACCTGACCCCGTCGGCTCTCCGTCTTCTCCATCTTACACTGTCTTACTCCGCCAACCTCCCTTCCGCCAGAGCACCATCATCGCAAGGCCGCGGCAGATCGCGGTGAGGGAGATGGTCCACCAGATGCCATCGGCACCCCAGCGGGCGGCTGCCCAGGCGGCGAGGGGGATGCGGAGGCCGGTGAAGGTGGTCGAGGTGAGCATGGGCGGGAGCGTGTGGCCGGCGCCGCCGAGGGCACCCTCGAGCACCAGCTCCGAGCCGATGAATGTCGTGGAGATGGCGGCGATGCGAAGGTAGCGAACGCTCTCGGCTATCACCGCCGGATCGGTCGTGAAGAGGGCGGCGAAGTCGGGGGCGAAGATGAGCTCCAGGGCTGCGCCGACCATACCGACCACTGTCGCGAGTGCGGTAGCGATCCAGCCCGCGCGCGCGGCACGATCCACTTCCCCGGCGCCGAGGCTCTGGCCGACGATCGCCGCCGTGGCCGCACCGAAGCCCACACCCACCGTGAAGGTCCAGCTCTCCACCCGATGACCCACGCCGAGCGCCGCGAGTGCGGGAGTGCCGAAGAGCGCCGTTGTACGGGTGATGAGGACATAGGTGAGGCTGAAGAAGATGCCGGTGGCCGCCGTGGGGAGACCCACGCGGACGATCGACCGCAGCGTGGCCGGCGATATGGTGGCGAAGCGGATCATCCGCCGGCGCACGAGGAGCACGATACCAAAGACGAACGCGATCGATCGCGTGAACACTGTGGCGACGGCGGCACCCGCTATTCCGAGCTTGGGCGCGTGCGCCAGGCCAAGGATCAGAACGGGGTCCAGTATGAGCGCACCGATTACCGACGCCAGCAGAAGGAGAAACGGGGTGCGCGTATTCCCCGACGCGCGAAACGCGGCGTCCACGGCAAAGAAGCCGAAGTAGGGCGGTGCGCCCACGAGGTAGGTACCGAGGTAGATGCGTCCCAGCTCGGTCACGTGCGAGGGAGTCTCCATCACCTCGAAGAGCCAGCCGAGCGCGAGATGGCCGAGCAGCGCGGCGGCGGTCCCGAGCGCCAGTGCGAGCAGCACGCCATTCCCCACCGCTTCTGCGGCCGCCGTGTGACGCCCTTCGCCGTGCCGGCGCGATGCAACGGAAGTGAGTCCGACGCTTACCAGCTCGGCGCACGCGATGAGCAGCCAGATCCAGAAGAGCGATATGGAGACCGCGGCGAGTCCGTCGGGGCCGATGTGTCTGCCCACCCAGTACGCATCGGCTGTGCTGAAGATCGTCATCAGCAGCATCGACGCGACCGCCGGGAACGCGACGGTGGCGATCGTGCGGACGAGGGGTCCACCCACGAGCGCGGCGTGCGACGGGGCTTCTCCCGACGATGGGATTGCCGCCACGCCGTCGCGTGAGCTCAACGGCAACGCGGCCGCCGAAGGATCCTCCGGCAGCCGCGCATCTTCCAGTGGGCTGGTGTGACTGGGTTCGCTCACACCCCGCTCATGCTCTGGTCATGCGGGGATGGCGCTCTCCGCGGTGGTGGTGATCTGCCGCGCCGTCTCGGTCAGTGCCTTCGCCACCGGCGACTCCGGGCTGGCGATGACGATCGGCTTCCCTTCATCGCCGCCGGTCCTTACCGCGGGTTGCAGCGGTATCTCTCCCAGGAGGGGAATTCCCAGCTCCTCCGCGAGAGCCTTTCCTCCACCTTCGCCAAAGAGCGCGGTGCGCGTGCCGCAGCAGTCGCACACGAAGTAGCTCATGTTCTCGACAATGCCGAGCACCGGGACTGCGACACGCTGGAACATCTTCGCGCCGCGAAGTGCATCGCCGGTGGCGACGGGTTGCGGGGTGGTGACGATGACGGCGCCGTGCACGTTGGTAGCCTGCACGAGCGACAGTTGAGCGTCGCCGGTGCCGGGAGGCATGTCCACGAGGAAGTAGTCGAGCTCTCCCCACTCCACGTCGCGCAGGAACTGCGTGATGATCTTCATCACGATCGGGCCGCGCCAGATCGCGGGCTGGTCGCGTTCGATGAGAAAGCCGAGGCTCATCACCTTCACGCCGTACGCCTCGAGCGGGAGGATGCGGTCGTGCACCACGCGCGGCGGTTCGTCCACGCCCATCATGCGGGGGATGTTGGGACCGTAGATGTCGGCGTCCATGAGCCCCACACGCGCGCCGCTCTGGGCGAGCGCGATGGCGAGGTTCACGGCGATGGTGCTCTTCCCCACGCCACCCTTGCCGCTCGAGACGGCTACGATGCGTCCGAGATTCGGATACGCCACCGGAGTCGGTGCCGGTACCGCCGCGCGCCGCGACTGCGGCTCCTGCCCTATGACGGGGAGCGAGCGAGAGTGCCCCGGCGCTGCACCCGATGCTCCGTGTGCCGGAGCGCTGGGCGGAGCGTGCGGCGCGCTGGGCGGCGAGGTGTGTGTCGCCTGGGGTGGTGTGGTCGCGGGCGAAGCCGCCTGCGCGGGATCCTTCACATCCACGCGAACGTCCTTCACTCCCTCCACCTTCTCGACGGCCTGGCGCACCTCGCGCACCAGCGACGCCGGATCCTGCGCGGCGAGGAGGATGCTGAAGCGCACCCGTCCTTCCACGCTCACGCCCACGTCTCGGATCATCTCGGACGTGATCACGTCCTCTCCCGTGCGCGGGTTGACCACGCTCCTCAGCGCGCCAGCGATCCGCGCCTGCAGCGGTTCAGCCATGATCTACAGATCTCCCGTGCCTCAGGCCTCGCGAACCTCGCGGACCTCCGGCACCTGCGTTCTCAGATGTGCTTCGATCCCATCGCGCAGCATTCTCGCGGACATCTCGCAGTCGGGGCAGTCGCCCTCGAAGCGGAGCATGGCCACGCCACTCTTCCGCTCGAACCGCACCAGCTCGATCCCGATGGTGTCGAGCTTGAGGAGCGGTCCCACCTCCGAGATCGCTGCCCGGATGCGGTCCTCCACCGCCCCGTCAGCTTCGCTCGCGCGCTTGAAGAGACCCATGTTTGGGAAGGTAGATGGAGGTGAGGGGAACTACAAGAAAGGCGACAGCGGAAAGCAGTGAGCGACGGGGTCAGGTCTTGAATTTCGAGGGGGCTGAGCGGTCGCTCAGCCCCCTCGAAATTCAAGACCTGACCCCGTCGCTCATTGCTTTCCTCCCCCACTGCCTTCTCTCAAGTACTCCCTCGCCGCCTCCACCACCCTTCCCCTCACCTCATCCAACTCGCCCTGGATCAGCGCGCCTGAGGCCTTGGCGTGGCCGCCGCCGCCGAAGTTGCGGGCGAAGAGGTTCACGTCCACCTCACCGGTACTGCGGAAGGAGACTTTCACCTTGCCGTGGCCGAGGTCGCGGAAGAAGATCGCCATGCGGGTGCCGGCGACCGAGCGAGGGTGCTCGGCGAGACCATCGAGCTCCTCGGCGCGGACGCCGTAGCGCTCGAGGGCGCCGGCGGGGAGAGCGATCCACGAGACGCCGTGTTCCTCGTCCACTTCCAGCGTCGCCAGCGCATCGCGGAGGAGCTGGATGCGGCCGACGGAAACGGAGGCGTAGATGCGGCGGTACATCTCCTCGGGGTCCACCCCAGCGGCAAGGAGCTGGCCCGCGATCGCGTGGCAGCGCGGAGAGGTGTTGCTGAAGCGGAAGCCACCGGTGTCGGTCAGGATCGCCGTGTACAGCGAGCGCGCGATCAACGGAGTGATCTCGAGGCCGAGGACGCGCGCGAAATCGAACACCAGCTCTCCAGTGGCGCAGGCACTGATGTCGCTCAGGATCGTTTCTCCCGGCGGCTCGTCGGACGGGACGTGGTGGTCGATCACCATGCGCGGGATCTCGAGCGCTCGCACGGTGTCCGCGAGCGCGCCGAGGCGCTTGACGTCGCTGATGTCGAGGACGATCAGCAAGTCCGCACCCTCGAATGCCCGCGGGCCATCGGCGCTCCGCTCCTCTATCCCTTCGAGGAGGAAGTCGAACATCGTGGGCCACGGCGTGGGATTCACGATTCGCGCGTGGATGCCGCGCTGCTCCAGGAGTCGCGCGAGCGCAGTCTCGGAGCCGCAGCCATCGCCGTCGGCATTGATGTGCGTGGAGAGAATCGCCGTGCGACCGGGGATTAGCTCGGCGGCGAGGCTCTCGATGGCGGCGCGACGGTGCGGCGCGATTGCGAGGAGATCGGGGAGAGTTGCTGGCATGACGGTCTTCAATCAGAAGCGGCGTCCGCGCATGCGCGGACACCGCTTCTCAAACATAATCAGTGTACCGGTCGGGGATCAGCGCACCGGTCAGTCGCGCCCAGCGCGCTGCGTGACTCCATCCGCGCTGAGCGAAGGAACGTCGCTCGGCGGTCCGCCGCGGGACACGTTGGAGTGTTTGCGGCCGTAGAAGAAGTAGATGACGATCCCGATGGCCATCCAGATGATCAGCCGCAGCCAGGTGTCCTCGGGAAGCGAGTACATGAGGGCGCCGCAGGTGAGGATCCCGAGGACCGGCACGACCGGCACGAACGGCGTGCGGAAGGGACGCGGCATGTCGGGGCGCGTCCTGCGAAGCACCAGGATCCCGGCGCACACGATCACGAAGGCGAGGAGCGTGCCGATGCTCACCAGCTCGCCGAGGAGCGCGATCGGGAAGAGCGCGGCCACCACCGCCGCAACGAGTCCGGTTGCGATGGTCGTGATGTACGGCGTGCGGAACTTCGGATGCACCTTGGCGAAGACCGGCGGGAGGAGCCCGTCACGCGACATGGAGTAGAAGATTCGCGGCTGCGCCATGAGCATCACCAGCACCACGGAGGCGAGGCCCGCGATCGCGCCGATGTTCACGATCGGTCCGAGCCAGGCGAGCCCCGGGCCGCCCGCCGCGACGGCCACGAACACCGGGTGCGGGACGTTCAACGTGGTGTAGTGCGCGAGACCAGTCATCACCAGCGACATCAGGATGTAGAGGATCGTGCAGATGACCAGCGATCCCAGAATCCCGATCGGCATGTCACGCTGCGGATTCTTCGCCTCCTGCGCCGTGGTGGATACGGCATCGAAGCCGATGTAGGCGAAGAAGATCACGCCCGCCGCGCGGAAGATGCCGCTAACTCCGAAGGTGCCGCTTCCCTCGTTGGGCGGAATGAAGGGGTGCCAGTTGTCGGGCTTCACGAACATGAAACCGAAGCCGATGACCAGGAAGACGATCGCCAGCTTCACGAAGACGATCAGGTTGTTGAAGCGGGCCGACTCCTTGATGCCGATCACGAGGAGCACGGTCATGAAGAGCACGAGGAAGGCTGCCGGCAGGTTCACCAGCGCTCCCGTGCGAACGAGGGTGTGCGTCCCCTCGACGTCGAAAGGAGCGTTGGACAGCGCGGGCGGGATGTGGACCCCGATCTCCCTCATGAACTCCGAGAAGTAGCCGGACCAGCCCACGGCGACGGTGGCGGCGCCGAAGAGGTACTCGAGGATGAGGTCCCAGCCAATGATCCAGGCGATGAACTCACCGAGCGTGGCGTAGCCGTAGGTGTACGCGCTGCCGGCGATCGGGATCATCGACGCGAACTCCGCGTAGCAGAGCCCCGCGAAGAGGCAGCCGACGCCGGCCAGTACGAAGGAGAGGGCGATCGCGGGACCGGCGTATTGCGCCGCGGCGGTACCCGTGAGAACGAAAATGCCCGCCCCGATGATGGCACCGATTCCCAGCGTGACGAGATTCACGGCGCCGAGCGTTCGACGCAGCGTGTTCTCTTCGCCCGCCTCCGCCTGGAGTACGGCCATGCTCTTCGTCGCGAACAGACTCATGCGATTCTCCGATTAGATACGGATGTGTTGGGAGGGACGTGGGACTGGGTGCCGCGGAGGTGTCAGGAAGGATGCGCGCTGCTGGTCCCAAACCCGATTACGTTCTTAGGCGGGCGCCTCTTTGTCAAGGGATGCGAGCGCGGCCGTATGCAGTGCGGTCACGAAACCCGCGATATGGTCCGGTGCTGGAGGCGGCGCAACCAGAAATGGATCCATCACGGTCGAGCGGAGCACTACCAATCCATCCGCGCCGCTCGCCGCCCACTCGGCCACATCGCACACCCCGAGCCGCTCGAGAAGCGGCTCCACCGCGCCACTGTACATCGGCGCCTGAAGTCGCGTGCGCGTGATGATGTAGGTCGGCGTCGCACCGGGCACGCCGAGATTCATACGTGCGTAGATGCTCTCGTTGAACGCATTGACCGCCGCAAGCGTTGAGAGCGACGGGTGGTGCATCACGTAGCACACGATGTTGATGTCGGGAGCCGGGAGAAGGATTATGCGCAGGTCGCCGAAATCCGCCGCCTCGAGCGCCGCGTGCATCCGCCGCGCACCCACCATGGTGCGCTCGATCAGATAACCGTAGCCGCGCTCATCCAGCGGGAGCACCTTGTGGCTCAGCCACACGGCCGCCGCGGAGGCGCCAGGTTTCGACCCCTCGAAGATGAAGCGCCCGAGAAAGAGATCCTCCGTCGAGTTCAGCCCCTGCGTCGGGAGGAGATACGGGGGATCCACGGCCACCAGCTCGCGCGCGCGACGGTCGCGCAGCAGGAGCGCTCCCGCGGGATAGGGAACGTAGCCGAGCTTGTGCGGATCGATGGTCACCGAATCGGCGCGCTCGAGCGCCGAGAGCGCGCGCACCCACTCATCGTCGGGCCACCCGCCTCCTCCCCATCCCCCTTCCCCTCCCCCTCCCGACACGCCCATGGACTCGCGAATCTCCGCCGCCGTGCGACGCGAGCCGTCGGAGCGACGCGTCACCGCGGCCGCGTATCCGCCGTAGCACGCGTCGGAGTGCACGTGAAAGGTGGCACCGAGCTCCCGCTCCGCGCGGTCGCGCACGGCGAGCACCTCATCCAGCCGGTCCACCGCGCTCTCCTCCGTCGAGCCACACACGCTCACGCACGCCATGATCGGCGTGCGACTCGCCGTGAGATCACGCACCGTGCGCCAGAGCGCATCGGGGTCCATCCGGTAGTGATCATCCACCGGAACGAAGACCAGCTGGTTCGAGCCGATCCCGAGTGCGCGGACGATCTTCTCCCACGAGTAGTGCGCGGTTGCGGCCACGAGCACCACACTCGCCGGAAGCGTGTCGCCGTACGCGCGCGCGAGACGCCGCGCGTAATCCTGGTAGCCTACGGTCGAGAGCGAGTGCGAGCTGAGCGCGCGCTGCACCTCGGCGCGCGGCGCCACGTTCCAGAGCCGCCCCCAGAGATCCAGCACCGCCCGGTTGCGCACGTTCACCAGCTCCCAGAGCGAGAGCTCCGAGAGCGGAGCGAGCGAGCCATCGAGCCGCTCGATCTCGATCTTCACCCCGAGCTGCTCGGCCGCACCCGCGGCCGCGAGCGGGAGGTAGATCACGTTGCGCGCGATCCAGAGCGCCTCGAAGTTGGCGACCGTCCCACCGGAAGTGAGATGCCCCCACGACGCCGCGGTGTCGTAGCCGATCATGGCTCCGAGCTGTGCCGCCACCTCCAGCTCCAGCCGCGTCGTGACCGGCGACGCTTCGATCGAGACGTTGTTGGGGTTGTACAGCATCGCTGCGAAGTAGCCGATCTGCGACGCGATCGTCTGCTCGAAGCTCATGTGCCCCTTGTAGCGACCGCTGAAGAAGGGCACTCCCCTCTTGAGCTCCGCGAGCAGCCCCATGAGCTCCTGCGTGAGCGTCGCTACCGCGTCCTCGTACCCCTCGCTCCGCTTCTCCGTCTCGCGGATCGTGATCCCGTCTTCCGGATGGTAGTTGCGTCTCCAGAAGACGTGATCCCGCAGCGCCTCGGTCACGAGCCGCTCGAGCAGTGCCGCATTCTCCGCTCTCGGTCCGAGGAACCAGGCGGCGAGAGCGTGGTTGCGAGGGGAGGTCATGGCCAGGCGGGTGAAAGAGGAAAGCGAAGACGGGGTCAGGTCTTTAATTTCGAGGGGGCTGAGCAGTCGCTCAGCCCCCTCGAAATTAAAGACCTGACCCCGTCTTCGCTGCGCCTCTCACCATGAATAGTTCGGCGCTTCCCGCGTGATGGTAACGTCGTGGGGGTGGGACTCGCGGAGGCCGGCGGAGGAGATCTGGACGAATTCGGTGCGGGTGCGAAGCTCCTCGATCGATGCGCAGCCGACGTAACCCATGCCGCTGCGGAGACCGCCCACCATCTGGTAGAGGACATCGGCCACTGGTCCCTTGTAGGGGACGCGTCCCTCGATTCCCTCGGGGACGAGCTTGCGTGGCGAGAGCTCGCCCTCCTGGAAGTAGCGGTCGGCGCTGCCGTCCTGCATCGCCGAGAGACTCCCCATGCCGCGGATCATCTTGAAGCGGCGTCCCTCGAGGAGGAACGACTCGCCCGGGCTCTCCTCGGTACCCGCGAGCATCGAGCCCATCATCACGCTCGAAGCGCCGCCGGCCAGCGCCTTCACGGCGTCACCCGAGTACTTGATCCCACCATCGGCGATGACGGGGATGTCGCCGGCACCTTCTACAGCGTCGAATATCGCGGTGAGCTGCGGGACGCCGACGCCGGTGACGACGCGCGTAGTGCAGATCGAGCCGGGCCCCACGCCCACCTTCACGGCGTTCACGCCGCGCTCCACCAGCGCAGCGGCGCCGGCGCGCGTGGCGATGTTCCCGGCGATGAGCTGCACGTCGGGGAAGCGTTCGCGCACTCGCGCGGTGGCCCGCAGCACGCCCTCGCTGTGGCCGTGCGCCGTGTCCACCACCACCGCGTCTACTCCCGCAGCCACGAGCGCCGCGGCGCGATCGAGAAAGTCGCCGGCCGCGCCGATCGCCGCCGCCACGCGCAGACGGCCGTGCTCGTCCTTGTTGGCGTCGGGATACTGCCTGCGCTTGTGGATGTCCTTCACTGTGATGAGCCCGCGGAGCTTCCCGGACTCGTCCACCACCGGGAGCTTCTCGATCCGATGCTGGCCGAGGATCCGCTCGGCTTCGTCGAGCGTCGTCCCGACGGCCGCGGTCACCAGCCTGTCGCGCGTCATCACCTGCTCCAGCGGACGATCGAGGTCGCGCTCGAACTGGAGATCGCGATTGGTGATGATCCCGACGAGCTTCCCTTCCCTGTCGACGATCGGCACGCCCGAGATCTTGAAGCGCATCATGAGCGCGTTCGCCTCGCGCAGCGTAGCGTCGGGCGCGAGCGTGATCGGATTGAGTATCATCCCGCTCTCGGAGCGCTTCACCCTGTCCACCTCGGCCGACTGGCGATCGATGGACATGTTCTTGTGGATGACTCCGATCCCGCCCGCTCTTGCGAGCGCGATCGCCATCTCCGCCTCTGTCACGGTATCCATCGCCGCCGAGACGAAGGGAACGTTGAGCGTTATCCCCGTCGTGAGTCGCGAGCTGGTGCTCACGTCCTTCGGATGCGTCGTCGAATGACTCGGCGACAGCAAAACGTCATCGAATGTCAAACCGCTCTCGGCGCGTACGCGCGAGGCCCCATTCCCTCGCTGCCCACCGATGCGCGAAGGCCCGCCATCCACTTCCGTGGATACAGCGGGCCGCGTGTTCGTTCGAGTACTGGTAGCCATGGCGAAAGCTAGACTTGCGCGGAAAAGAGGGCAAGGACGGGGTCAGGTCTTTAATTTCGAGCCGTATGGCCGGTGGCCATACGGCTCGAAATTAAAGACCTGACCCCGTCGGTCACGGCTCGAAATTAAAGACCTGACCCCGTCTTCACCCCCTCCGCAGCCGCCTCCTGATCCTCCGGGGGAGGAAGAGCGAGGCGGCGAGGAGGACGGAGCGGAGGCGGCGGGGGGTGAGGTCGGAGATGTCGCCGGCCCAGTGAGCGCTGAGGACGGGGAGGCCGGCGTTGGAGATCAGGCGGGTGAGCGAGAGCACCAGCAGGTAGACGTCATCGACCTGGCCGAGGAAGGGAATGAAGTCGGGGATCAGGTCGATCGGTGTGACGATGTAGGCGATGGCGCCCACCACCATCAGCTTGTCGAGGCGGGAGACGCGACCGTCGGTGAGGAGGCCGCCGAGGAGTCGAAGGTACGCCGGGATCTGACGGATCGTGCCGGCGAGGGTGTGGCGGGCCGTCTCACGGTTGCGGGAGTGCTGGGCCGCCTTCACTGCGGCGGCCCTTCTGGACCTGCGCCGCCTCGGGACGCGCGGTGCGTCCTCGTCGCGCGCTGCCATCACTCGCCGAAGCCCGGCGGAGTGTCGGCGGGCCATGGGCCGCGCTGCTCACCCGGACGCTGCGGGGGCGAGCCGGGCGGCGGCGTCGGCGGCGAGTGCGGTGGTGGAGGCGGCGGCGGCGAGTACCGGGGCGGCTGTGCTGGAGGAGACGCCTGGTGCGCCGACGACGCCATGCTCGACGCCGCGCCCATGACGTCGCTCGCCACCGACTTTCCGGCTGCCGCTACACCGGAGAGCACTCCCATCGCCTTGTTGAGGAGCCCCATCGTCTCGGCGATCGTGCTCGCCGATACGCGCCCGGCCCTCAGACTGTCTTCCACGCCCTCGGTAAAGCGCTGGAAGAGGTTCGGCGTCTGCGCCGTCTTGTCGGCGTACTTCGACTCCAGGAACTCGACGTAGTCGAGCACCTGGTACCCACGCTCATCCGAGAGGGAGTCGAGCCTCCGGAGAATACGGTCGCGCAACGACTCGTTCATTTGCCCTGCCTCGCTCGGTCATCGTCAGCCACGCCAGCGGACCCTGTTGCCCCGCACGTCTATATGAACATAAGGCTGATGATAACGCGAGCTGGTGTACACCCCCACCCCCCCGACG